>JAYVHE010000169.1:0-8003 GCA_043771495.1 Bdellovibrio sp.
CCACATCACGATCCCCATAAATAGGCTCGCCAAGTTCGCTGAGCTTCATAGGTCCACGCGGAGGCGCATTGTGCCCACCGGCCAAAGGCCCTTCGACAATAAAGCCATCCACTCGCCCGGTTGATTTTTTCTTTAAACTAGCGGCAAGTACGCTTGATGAAACGATTGGAAAAAAGTAGGGGCGCTTCAATGGTTTTAATTCAGCTGTTCCCATAACTTCAACAGGATTAAAACCTGTTTTGAAATCTTCACCCGCTGCAGATCCTGCAACCGGCACTTTCAAAAAGGCTTCTTTATTTTGACTTAATAAATCTAAAGCGCCTGGAATTTCTCGCGGAATCCCTGCACCCATAATCACGTAGTCAACATCAGCTAACATGGAACCATACAAACACGCCAAGTTCGGTAGTGTGATTTTTTCTAATAAGTTTACACCAACAATACCTTTGTGATTCTCTTTTGCTAAAAAGACTTCAACAAAATTCGCAGCAACTGTTAATTGCAAAAGTGGCTTCGAGGATTTAAGTGCATACATAGGAACCCGTTTGTACGGAGTTCCAGCGGGACGGCCGCCTTCAATAAAATAAAGTTTCAATATATTTTCAACGATTTCGGGAAATGGAAAATGTTTTAAAGCGCGCCGCGAATCCCCGTTTAAATCCCCATCTTGCAGTCGTCGTACTAAAACTGAATTAATTGCAGTTCCAGAAACAACCCCTAAGTGACCAAGTTGCGATACTTTTTTCGCGAGCTTCCAATCAGAAACTGCGATACCCATTCCACCCTGAATAATCCGCGGGTGATTAACTGTCTGGTTTTCAACAAAATTCATCAGTAAAAAATAAAGGTCTTAAGTCATTGTTACAACTTGAAAATCAAAAAAGTACTAACAGGATGTGACAATCGTTTGCAAACGATTCAGGCACGAGCTGATAGCATGAAAGATTACAATTTTTTCACAAACAATTTTACATTTTGACTATGTCAGAGCTCATCCTTACACCATAAGAATATAACAAAATAAACATAACTTAGGGGTTCCAGAGTGAATTTGATCTTTTTTGCGTATGTATGCTTAGTTTCTGCTTCCGTTTTTGCTAACAATCAACTCTTAGTGCTTTCAGGTGGAAACTCTCCTTCGGGAAATCACTACTCTCAGTATTTGCAGACCAACACGATCTACTCAGATCTTAAAGAGCGACTTGATTATCCAGTTAGCGTTTTGTTCGCCGCAGGTAATAATGAGACTTCAAAAACAGCTTTCGCAGATGTTCATAAAACTGAAAAAGAATCGAGCCCGAGCGGACTATTAAATTATGATAAATATATTTACGGAGTAATTACAGGCAATCGTCCGGCCACTAAAACCAATGTCATTAGCTATTTTAATAAAGATGTTAAGCCGAAGTTAAATAATTTTTTCTTAATCGTCACTGATCATGGGATGCCGTTTTATAACAGCGAAGGCCAACCAGATTTGACGTATTCAAATAATTGTATCGATCTTTGGAATATCAAATTAGAAAATAATCAGATTCAAGATATCGGAAACTTCGAGCAGGCTCGCTGCCTTTCACAAAAAGAACTCAATGTTTTGTTGCGCCAAAAAGTTCAGGCAAAAAATCGTGTCTTTGCCATGTCGCAATGTTTTTCAGGTGGATTTCACCAAATGGCCGTCAACATGACGCAAGGACATCCATCGATTAATACCGGCATTTGCGGTTTTACGGCCATCACTGAAGACACTATTGCCAGCGGATGTTCACCAGATGTTGATGGTCCATCGTATCAAGGTTACGAACGATCGTTCACGGAACAGTTAACAGGTATTGATTATGTTAATAAAAAGCGATTACGTCCCGGAAAGAAATCATTCAAAGACGCTCATGAAGCCGCCGTGCTTGAAGACTTAACGGTTGACATTCCATTGTCGACTTCGGATTACTATTTGTGGAAATGGTCGTCGTTACTCGGCAGTCATATTGCGTTTGAAATGGGTGCGAATTATTTATCAAAAGTTTCATCGGCAGAGTTCGATAGTAAATTGCAGCTCACTAAAAAAATGGAAGCGGCTGTAAAGGTTAAATTTCCGGAGCTAACGTCTGCGGTTAATGCGAGCATTAAAAAACTTGAACAACATGTTAAGCAGCTTGAAAATAAAATGGCGGAACAAGAAGCTGCTGGCGAAACCCTATTTGCCCAGTTTGAAAAACTTTATTACGAATTAGCTTACAGCGTTTGGATTGATCAGTTGATTTCTGGAAAATCGATGAATCTGACCATTGAAGAGTTACAAACTGAAAAATTCATTGTCCAACTTGAAAATTCAACTGGTTCATCTGGGCCTAGAGTTCTAACTCGTCAGATATTACCGATTATGTGGTCCCAAGATCCAGCTCGAGCGCGATCGACGTCAATTTATATCAGTGAACGTCAAAATAAAATTTTAGATTACATCGCGAGCCAAGGCGATCAAGAATTAAAGAACCAAGTTCAAGCCATGAAAACCTTAGAACAGAATGGAAATCTGGCTTACGAAAACCTCGATGTTTTAAGTAAACAACACGGCTTACTTCGCCGATTGTTGATTTATCGCCAAGTATTAGGATCTTGGGTGGTTTTAAATTTAAACGTTAACGTCACCGCCTTGAGCGATTTGCAATCGACCCTTGAGTGCGAGCAAACACCATTATTCTAAGTTGTAAAACGTTTTAAAGTAAGACGGTAGCTCTCGTAAAAACCAGTTGAGCAAGTCTTTTACTTGTTTTTACGAAAACTCCCATTTTTTCGTCGAGCTTGTGTACAATAATTAAATGAGGTCAGGACGGCGTCTCAAATTGATAGCATTGCTGCTTTTTGTCCTTGTCAGTGTGCACAATGCCTGCACTCAATCCTTAATTGCAGTTTCGACATTTCCAAACGCGCACGCCCAATCTCAAGAATTGTCGTCCCCAAGCCAGCAAATTAAAACTCCGGTTGCTGAATCCAACACAGTCTTTATGAGTCAAACGCGCATCAATTGCAGCTCGGGTTCAACTCCGGCGCACACCTTACGCTTCGAAGAAGCTTCTCAAAAATGGTTGATTATCACCGCGCAAAAAAATGCGACCGGGCCCTGTGTGCTGTCCCGCCAAATCGTCGATAACGTGACCTTCTTTTCTTCGTCGCAAGTAGCCGTTTATCAAAATGAACTCTTTAGAAAATACATTCCCGGAAAAAAATTAGGTGCTGAGCTCGTTGCCGCCGTCTGTAAGCCCTTGTCTGATCATCTCGACATTGGTCAATCGCGTCTGGCCGGATTGGTTATCTATTGGAATCAAATCGATCGACGTTGGCAAACTCGTCTGGATTACCATTTATTAACCGAAAGCGATCATCTAACGAATGTGGGACCCATTGGCGTCTGGCAAAAGGAAGACTCTTTTTTATTATTTAATACATCTCGTGTAAATTCTAAAAGGGAACCGGCCGCGTCTCAGCGCCAAAAAATGAATTTAGAAATTTCGCGTCCGCAAAATGTTAACACGTCTTTAACAGAAAATATTTGGCCGGCTGTTTTAAATTATACATTCAAAGTTTACGGGAATCATGTTCAAGAAATCACAGATGGCCCAATGAACTGTTGGGTGTCTGCATCCGGACTAGACTCAAACTAAAGCCATAAATCACTAATTAACATAAGGTTTTAATTGAATAATTCTTTAATACGCTGAATGTCTTTAGTTAGATCTTTAATCTGGCTTGCATAGGCTAAATTACTCTTATCTAATTTTTGAATCACTGAAGACATGTCTTTTTCTTTGCGAACAGCGAACTTTACGTCGCGCAATGCTTGGCGCGCACCTTCAATTGAAAATTTGTCTCGGTACAAAAGTTTTCTAATCAAAAATGCATTTTCAACATCTTTTTTAGTATAAAGACGTTGGTTGTTCGAAGCTTTTTTAGGTTTTAATAAATCAAATTCTTGCTCCCAATAGCGTAATACATATTGTTTGATGGATAATAAATCGGCGACGTCGCCAATTTTAAAACCAAATCGGTCTGGGATTGACGCGATTTCTTCTAACAATAATTTATCGACCAAAACAGAGGGCATGTGCGCACCTTCTGCTTTTTGCAATTGAGTTTTAATTTCAGGAGCTTCAACAGCCTCTTCAATAAAATTAAATGTTTTTTGAATTTGAATGTGTGAATCAGCTAATGGCAATTCAATACTTAGGATATTAGAGCTCTCAGATGTCTCAGATGCATGAACAGCAACTAGTCCCTCTTCAGATTTAATGCCAGAAGGTCCTTCAAACTTAGTGTCTTCGATTCTGTTTTCTAAATTTTTACCTTCGATGTCCGAAGGAGCCTCAGGAAAATTATTCATCGTCGTCATTTTCCTCTTGCTCTAATAAGTGAGCATACTCTTCACCATTCAACATCGCGCGCAGAACTTGGCTGGGTCTAAATGTTAATACTCGGCGGGCCGAGATTGGCATTTTTTCGCCGGTGCGAGGATTTCGCCCCATGCGCTCTTTTTTTCCACGAACCATAAAATTTCCGAAACCAGAAATTTTAACTTTTTGTCCGGTATGAAGAGTGTCTTTTAAGGCGTCGAAAACCAAGTCGACAAGTTCGCTGGCTTCTTTTTTAGAAAAACCAATTTTCTCGTAAACACGATCAACAATGTCTGCTTTAGTAACTGTCGAATGACTTTTATTTTGTCCAACCATATTGAAATGGTAGCAAGTCACTGAAATGAATCAAGTTTTCAAAAATGAAACCGACCTTTTACGCGATGTTTCACTAATTCAACGTCCATAATCAGAGATTTGTGCCTCTTAATTGTATAAATGATCTAGGCTCTGAGTACCGCACCAAAATTCTTTTGGCTATTTTGAATAATTTTATTCGAGATTTCTTGAATCTGCGCATCAGTTAATGACGTTTCGCCACCAGATAAATAAGCGCGAATCGCCACGGATTTTTGACCAGCAGTCATTTTCTCGCCCTGATAGACGTCAAAAACCGAAACCTTTATTAGATTTGGACCACATGATTTCTCGACATCTTTCACTAATTCCCCAACCGCTAATTCCGAGGTTACAGTAAACGCAAAATCACGATACACGGGTTGCGTTGAAGCAATTGCTTTAAATTTTAATGGTCGATCAACGTCTGGAAACAATTTATCAAGGGAAACTTCACAAATCACCGCAGGTACACGAACTTTTTCGTCAGCTAGCAAACTTGGATGTAAAGTCCCAACAAATCCAATTGATTTACCTTCAACAACGACTTTAGAGAATTGTCCTAAGTGTAAAAATCCTGGCGCCTTTGCCGCTGACTGAAAACTGTAACGAGAAAGCTTCAGACTTCTACAAATTTCTTCGAGCGACGATTTCATTTGTAACGCTAACGGAGATTCAGTTTTGTAAACGCCAAACTCCTCGCCCCACAAAATTAAAGTTAAGCGTTTTTCTTCTTTATAATCACTGCCTTTTTTATGAAAAACAGAACCAATCGTAAATAATTGACCGCGCTCGTTCCCCATATGGAAATTCGCAATCATATTTTGGGTCATCTGGTACGATAGCGTTCGGCGCATAACATTGATTTCTTCGCTGAGTGGATTAATCAACGCCACCGCTTCTTTAGAGATTTCAATTCCGAAATCGGCCATCGTCGCCTCATCGCCAATCCAATTTTTTTCTTTATCACCTGAAGTAAATGCGTAACTAAATCCTTCCGAATAACCTAGCGACGTTAACAATGTCGCTAGCTTTCGTTCACGCATGTAAACTTTGTCGTGCTTGACGGGCATTCCAGATAGCGGCGGGATCGTTTCTTTTAAATTTTCGTAACCCTTTAGGCGTGCATACTCTTCAACAAGATCCATATCTTGTTCTAAATCAAACCGAAATGTCGGCGGCGTCACAACAAATTTTCCACCGCCTTGATTTTTCACATCACAATGAAGTCCACGCATCATTTGCTCGAACAGTTTTTCGTCGCAATCAAATCCTAAACGATCCGTTACAGTTTGAACATCAATTGTAATCGAGGACTTTTTAACTGGGTTTGGATAATGATCAAATACTGTGGCAAAGGCTTCGCCTCCGGCCACCTGTTGAATCAACTCACACGCACGATTCATAATTAAAACCGATAGTTCAGGGTCCACTCCGCGGGCAAATCGGTACGCTGAATCCGTTTCAATCCCCTGTTGACGAGACGCTTTACGCACAGCCATCGGATTAAAATTTGCGCTTTCAATAAATAAATTCTTTGTTGTATTTTGTACACCAGAATTCAATCCACCAATAACTCCAGCCAAGGCCACAGGTTTTTGACCATCACAAATTAAAAGCTCTTCACCTTTTAAGGTGATTTCTTGTTCTTTCAGAGTTGTCATTTTTTCACCAGGCTTGGCCGAACGAACCACAATTTTACTTCCAGCTAAAAGGTCGGCATCAAACGCATGAAGTGGCTGACCGAGTTCGAACATGACGTAATTCGTAACATCCACCACATTGTTAATTGAATTTAATCCGACAGATTCAATTCGTTGCTTCAACCACGCTGGACTTTCGCCAACTTTAACATTGCGAACCGAGCGGCCCGAGTATCGTAAACACAAATCCGAATTTTCAACCTGCACTGAAACAACTTCTTTGGCACTAGAGTCTTTCATTAAATTGACTTTAGGCTCAATTTTTTTAACGGGTCTATTCAGCACGCAACCCAGTTCCCGGGCTAATCCGTAGTGACTCAAACAATCCGCTCTATTGGGCGTAACTTTTAATTCCATCGTGATATCATCTAATCCTAAATATTTAGAAATGGCGGTTCCCGTTGGCGCATCGGCCGAAAGAATACGAATCCCTTCACTCTCTGCTGAAAGGCCTAATTCTTTATCAGAACAAAGCATTCCTTTACTTTCAACATCTCGAATCTTTGAAAGTTTAATGGCAAAATTCCCCGGCAGCACTGCTCCTGGTAGGGCCACAATAACTTTATCACCGGCCTTGTGATTTTGTGCCCCACAGACGATTTGATCAATGCGACCATTTTCGGTTTCAACCGTGCATAACGAAAGTTTATCTGCGTTGGGGTGTTTATCTTTGGTTTTGATATGACCGACAACCACGTTTTTTAAATCTTTAGCGCGATCGTGAATCTCTTCAACCTCAAGACCGGCTTTAGTCAGAAGGTCTGCCAGCGCTTGTGGGTTTTGGTAATAATCATCAACCTGAATAAAGTCATTAAGCCATTTTAAAGAAATTTTCATAATCAGTAGTTCCTATAAAGAAAGAAGGATTAAAATTGGTCTATTTAATTCAGTTCTCTTCAGAACTGGTCCAAGAAGCGAACATCATTTTTTGGAAAGTGTCTGATGTCATCGATTCCATATTTAATAATTGCCATTCGCTCAACGCCAAATCCAAACGCAAAGCCTTGCCATTCTGGATACGGAATTTTTGCATTTTGAAAAACTTTTGGATTCACTAAGCCACAACCACCGATTTCGATCCATCCGGTATTTTTACACATTGAGCAGCCTTTGCTTTTACAAATAGGACACGAACAATCGACTTCAGCTGAAGGTTCTGTAAACGGAAAAAAACTCGGACGAAAGCGGGTTTTTAAATCATCGCCAAAAAATTCTTTCACGAAAAAAGCAATGGTTCCTTTTAAATCCGACATGCTGACTTTGTGATCGACACACATACCTTCAATTTGATGAAAGTTCGGTAAATGAGAAATATCACTATCCACACGAAACACCGGCCCCGTTCCAATAATTCGTAGTGGCGGCTTTTCATTTTCTAAGGAATGAATTTGAATCGGCGATGTATGCGTTCGTAAAACATGGGTTTCATCAATAAAAAATGTGTCTTGCATATCACGCGCTGGATGATTTTTGGGAATATTGAGCGCTTCAAAATTATAGTAATCTTTTTCAATCAACGGACCGGTTCGTAAACTGTAACCCAGTCGTGCCATAATCTGAAAAA
>JAYVHE010000170.1:0-3944 GCA_043771495.1 Bdellovibrio sp.
TCGTGCGCGCAATCTGACGACCGCGCTGTCCGACTTCTGTTAGCGTTGTTAAACCAATGTCGGGATAACCCAAATCATTTGAAAGAACCGACCCCGAAATATAAACGCCATCAAAACCTTTTTTCTCGATCATCATGCTGACGAGCGGAGAAAAAGATCCTGGAAATTGTAAGAGTTTTCCGGACTTTAATTCTTCACGAAAGTTTTTACGTTTGTCGGCGGCGGTTAATTCTGGAAATAACATGGATCCTCTTTTTTAAAAAATTCCGCGTTGATCGCGTTTGTTGTTAATTAATTTATCGATTGGAATCTGCACATTCAATTGTTGCAACTCCGCCGCAGTTAGTTCCGGTAAACGTTCACACAAAGAAATAAAACGATTGCGTTCTTCTTTAGTGATGATGTCGGCCGTTAACATATCAAACTTACGAATATAATCCGCGCGTTTAAATGGCTTTGCACCAGCAGGGTGAGCATTCGCTACACCTAACTCATCAATAAATTTTTCGCCACCATTCATCACGATTTCTACACGGCCGCCGAAGCGTTTTTTATTTGGATCTTGGTCATGGTACGATTTAGTCCATTCAGCATCTTCTAATGTTGTAATCTTGTGCCATAAGCGAACTGTATCCGCGCGTTGTGCGCGTTCAGGAGCGTATGAATCCACATGGTGCCAGCTGCCATCTTGTAAAGCGATCGCAAAGATGTACATGATGGAGTGATCTAAAGTTTCACGAGACGCTTTAGGATCCATTTTTTGTGGATCGTTGGCGCCAGTTCCAATCACGTAGTGAGTGTGATGAGACGTGTGAATAATAATTTCTTTAATATCATCAAACGATTTGTACTTAGATAAAACAACCGAACGCATACGCGCCGCTAAATCAATTAAAGCTTGAGATTGATATTCAGCCGAATGTTCTTTGGTGTAAGTCTCAAGGATCGCGCGTTTTTCTTCCCCGATTTCTGGAAGTGGAACTGTGTATTTACCATTTTTTCCAGAAAGCATGTAAGCAATCACTGAATCTTCACCTTCATAAATTGGTGATGGAGCGCCTTCGCCGCGCATGCATCTATCAACCGCTTCAATTGCTAATTTTCCAGCGTGCGCCGGAGCATACGCTTTCCACGATGAAATTTCACCTTTGCGCGATTGACGAGTTGTAAACGAAACATGAACCGCTTGCTGAATCGCTTGATAAATAATTTCAGTCGGTTGGCTGAGTAAACAACCAATACCACCGGCCGCAGCAGGAGCTAAGTGCGCAATGTGATCTTTTTTGTGTTCATGAAGACAAATCGCTTTAACCAAATCAACATGCAATTCATAAGCAGCCACAACACCACGTAAAAAATCTTTACCGGTTTTATTCATCTGTTGAGCCACCCCTAAAATGGGTGGAATGTTATCGCCAGGGTGCGAGTAATCAGCTGCTAAAAACGTATCGTGGTAATCAAGTTCACGAACCGCAGTACCATTGGCCCAAGCCGCCCACTCACAAGAAAATTTTTGGTCATTTGGTAATCCGAACACAGTCGCACCACCAGCACGAGGATGTGCCAGCGCCATCGCTCGAGCCGAAGCAACTGAGTGACGATTAGCCGCGGCAATAGCCACTGACGCATTATCAATAATACGATTGATCACCATATCAAGAACATCGTCTTTGATCGGCGCATTGTCCGAACAAATCTCG
This sequence comes from Bdellovibrio sp., assembly GCA_043771495.1. Lineage (GTDB taxonomy): Bacteria > Bdellovibrionota > Bdellovibrionia > Bdellovibrionales > Bdellovibrionaceae > Pseudobdellovibrio. The sequence goes on from JAYVHE010000170.1 coordinate 1,701, forward strand.
GCCATTTTCCAAGCCAATTGATCTTTACGTTCAATTTTCTCTTTAGAAGGATAGACCCGAACCGTATGTTGACGCATAAATTCTCCCGTTACCAAAAGGTATTAAAAGGTAAATAAAATAACCTGATTTTCAATGGAAAAAGATACTTTAGAAGACACCCACTGACAAATGAAATGCTCCATCGTCTTCGCTTGGCTTCTTGTCTAGTTTTTTTGCATATTCAAGATTTAGTGGTCCTACCGGAGTGTTGTATCTAAATCCGATTCCGACAGAATCACGCCACCGATCACCCAGATCAAAATTTTCAATAAGGACTTGGCCACCGTCGTAAAAAACTCCAATAGACATTTCTTGCTTAGAGAATAGCGGAATTCTTAACTCTGATTTAATCAATTGGTAACTTGAGGTCGCTAATATGCGATAGTTTGTACCTAGTAGGTTTGAAGAAGGAAATATATCCTTTGTCGGAAAGCCGCGGATTGTTGAACGTCCGCCCAAGGCAAAGCCTTTTTTATCGAACGGAATACCGTCATTTCTAGAATCTAGATCTTTTAAAAATCCCGCACGCAGTGAATTTGCCCAAATAAAGATTGGCACTCCGCGCCTTAAAAGAACCGGGTTATAAAGTGTCGTCTCGGCAGTAGTGCGTAGGAAATTGTCGACATGATTATTTCCAATGGCTGAAGCCGAATACTCAAGGCTCAAACGGGAAATTGAACCTTTTTGTGGGTTCAGTAAATTATCGCGATAATCAAAATCGATAGTTGGTCCCGTCGAAGCGATAACCATATCTTCGCGTTCATAGCCATTTTTTATTTCATCCTCACGCGTAATTCCGGCATCAACAAAATTTGAAATGCTGTAAATATCCCAGATCCCTGTGATGTGCGATGTAAAATCTTGTTCAATAGACCATGTTGCCGTGTTAGCGATGGTTTGTTTGCGTTTTAAAATATCGCTAACATACCGAGACGATGTATAATTAATACGGAAGCGGGCCCGCGATTCAAATAAATAAGGTTCTAGAAATCCGATCGTCAATTTTGATTCCAAAAATTTAATTTGGCTCGGATTGTAACTGCCCTCACCTCGAAGCGAAAGACCGCGGCCCCAACCACCTAAATTGCGGTACGCGACTCCGGCGTAACCATGGAAGGTATAATCATTTTCATTTGTAACGCCGATACCTGTGGTGACTATCCCTGGAGGTCGTTCAGTGACTTTGACGATAACACTGCGTTCACTCACGTCAGAATTAGCTTCCAGGGTCGTAATATCAATCGTGGAAAAGTGCCCTGTTTTTTGTAACCGTGAAACCGATTCTTCAATTTTTTGCGGACTAAGAATATCACCAATTTTAAAATCCAATTCGGTCAAAATTAATTTACTGTGGGTTAAAACATTTCCGATAATAGTGATTGAATTCACGCGAATCTGCGGACCTTCAGCAATTTTAATGTTCACGGACACGCGCTGAAGATCATCTGAATAAGTCAGAATGCTATTTTTACCGGGCTCGTTGGCTTGGCCAATCTGATCATTTTTATAATGCATTTCCAAAAAGCCGCGGTCCATATATGTATTTTTAAGTCGTGCTAAATCGTTTTCGAACTGCGCCAAATTAAGTTTTGCGCCCGGAAAAATTTTTAATAAGGATTGGATCGTTTCAGAGCTGAAAAAACGATGACCATCAATCGTAATTCTATCGATTTCTAATTGCGGGCCTTCTTCAAGATTAATAACTAAGTCGACTTTGTTTGGGTTCGAACGGTCCGCTTGAAAAAATATTCGATTGAGCTTTGCAAGGACAAACCCCTGGTTTTGTAAGTGAGTCATCACGTTTTGTACGGCCAGCTCAACATCATTTTTAATAAATATTTTTTCTTGCGTCTGCGGAGACGAAAGTTCAAAAAACAGCGCCTCATAATCGTCTTCAGATTTTGAAAATTGGCCTTGAAAAAGCACGTCATTTATTTTGACCAGTGGCCCTTCCATCAAAATCAAAGTGAGATTCATTTTGTTGTTAACTTTATTTTCAATGTAAGTTCCGTTAAATTCTGAAAAGCCGTTTTCTAAATAATAAATTTTGAGCTTTTCAGTCAATTCTGCGCCAATGTTGACTTCGGTCGTGGTGAACTGCTCGAGCAGTAAAACTTCATCTAATAAATGCACTTTTGAAAAATGCACTTCGCCTTCAATTCGAATTTCAAAAGCTTGAGTTTTTTCTAAACGGTAGGTCAAACG
>JAYVHE010000171.1:0-7380 GCA_043771495.1 Bdellovibrio sp.
CTCCAATACTAAGTGCGCTTAAAGACAACAGGCCAGATGTTTTTAAAAAATCTCTGCGACTTGTTGTCGATTTTTTTTTATTCTGGAATTTTTTATTTCTTTTATCAACCATTGAAACTTATGCTAGCTTTGATTTTAGATGATTTCAACTCTTTCCCCCAATGATTTAGAACGTCTCGAAAGTGCTGGTTATATTGTCGTTGAAACCTCTAAAAACCCGCTCATTCAATGCACTCAGTTAAAACGGTTATCTGAAAGACTCTACGCCGAAAAGTATTTTAAAACTGCAACAATTGGGGAAGCAAAAACAACCCAACAGAATAAGCCTGAAATTCGCAATGACTTTACGCTTTGGATCGATGATAAAAACTGGCCGTCGGGCTTAAAACCTGACGAAATTGATCTGCTTCAAAACTTCTGTCATTCGTTAACGCAAATTCAAACTGAACTCAAAAATTATTTTCGTTTGAGTTTGAATTCATATGAAACTCATTTTGCGATCTACCCTAAAGGTCACTTTTATAAAAAGCATGTTGATCAAACCGCAGAAAATAATCGCCGGCATTTTAGTTTTGTCCTTTATCTAAACCAGGGACCTTGGTCTGAATCTGAGGGCGGCCAATTAGTTGGCTACAAAGGATCAGAAAAAGTATTTGAAGTTTTACCAACCGGTGATCGAATGATTATTTTTTTTAGTTCCATTGAACATGAAGTGCTTCCAACTCAGCGCGAGCGCTTCTCTATCACTGGATGGTTTCGTAATGACTGATCCTCTACTGACCTCCAAAAATGAAAAATCAATTGTCGCTTTTATATTAATTGATCGCTGGCCGCAAAAGTTACTATTGATCCTATTCTCTTTAGTCGGCACGATTGCCGGCCTTATTGTTCCGCTTTATCAACAGCAATTTATTCTGCACTTTGAAGTTAAAGACTTACTCCTAACATCTGTATTTATATTTTTTGCATTTTTATTTAACCAGCTCACGACCTTTTCCGGACAAAAAGAATCCATTAAATCGCAACAGACTCTGGGCGAACACATGTACAAAAAAAGTCTGATCAACAAAGAAGAAACTTTACAACACCGAACAACTGGCGAAATGGTGAGTTTATACAGTACCGATGTTCCCAGCAGTACCATGTGGCTTGAGCAATCAATTCCATTTTTCTTAACAACGTTTTTTCCGTTAATCTTAGCGCCGATTTTTCTAGTCAAGCTGTATGCAATTCCAGCCGGCTATACGTTTTCTTTTGTTGGGTTAATTTTTGCGTTTAACATAGCCATGTCCTACCGACAATCCATTTACTTCTTCCGATTTAAACAATTGGCTGCGCAGCGAATGGGTTTAGTTAACGAATGGGTGCAAAACATTAAAAGCATCAAGGTCTTAAACTGGATCGAATATTTTGAGCGAAAGATTTTAAAAAAACGTATTGAAGAAACCAATAATCGCATTCAAATGGTGACCAACGGTCAAATCATGAATTCAGTCAGCTCGACTGTGCACTTTTGGATTAATTTATTTATTTTAACGGTTGCACTTTTTTCGGTCGAGCGACAATTCACTGGCACTGAAATTTTAACTATTTTATGGATTTGTGGAGTCTTCTTATCTAGACCCCTTCGACAGCTGCCTTGGCTGTTAACAATGTTATTCGATGCCTGGACGTCGATTAAACGATTGCAAGATTTTGCTCAACTTCAAAATCAACCGGCCGTCATAGAAAAATTGACACCCGTGAATCAAGCGGTGCTCAGTCACGCTAAGAACCTTAATTTTTCCATTGGCAGCAAGCAAATTTTAAAATCAATTAACTTAACCATCGCTCCTGGACAGCTCTATGCGATCGTTGGACCGTTAGGCTCAGGCAAAAGCAGTCTGTTAAAGTCATTGATGATGGAAACATCGTTTACGGCCACTGAATTTTCAACCACTCCAAAAACAGGTTACGTTCCGCAGGACTCTTTTATTATGAGCGCCAGCATTGCTGAAAATGTGCGAATTGAATATGGTGCGCTCTCAACAAATAGTGATCCAACCGATAGTAACTCTGTTAAAAATGCGCTCCAGCAAGCCAGTTTTGATGTAACCTCAGAAAAAATGCCGCAGGGTCAAATGACCCAAATTGGTGAGCGCGGCCTTAATCTTTCGGGCGGACAACGTCAACGCTTGTCACTGGCGCGCGCGTTTACTAAATCCCACGACTTGTATTTGCTCGATGATCCCTTTAGCGCTGTCGACATTAAGACCGAACAAAATCTAATTGCCACGGTTCAATCGCTCAAAAATTCAGGCAGCAGTTTCCTGATTGCGACTCATCGTTATGCCATTTTACCTCAAACCGACCAGATTATTTACATGGATCATGGCGAAATTATTTGGCAAGGGCCTTATTCGGCCATCGTAAAGGACTCTGAATTAGACTTATTTTTACGTGGTGTTGAAGTAGGTCTAACATGAAATCGGCTGCGGCAAAAAAATCAAATCACTTTTCAGTGAACGTTTACAACACGCTTTTCCAAGCCTACAAACCTTTTATCGGTCGAATCACGGTGACGTTATTCATTGGGTTGATTGGCCGGTTTTTAATTTTGTCGAATCTGCATGTCATTGCTAAAACGATTGATTCACAGGCTTCGTTAAGTCATCAAGTTATGCAGAATCTAGTCATCACATTATTTATCATTTTATCGTTTGCGATTTCTTGCGCCTTAATCTTTCGGGTTCTATTTTCGCGGTATTCAGCACTGGCCGTATCACAAATTCATGATGAAACCGTTTTAAGAGTTTCGCGATTTCCTCTTTATTTTTTTGATAAAAATCCCGTTGGTAAAATCACGACCCGTTTTTCAAGTGACTACGGAAATATTTTTAGATTGTTTGGTGGTCCACTCGCCGAGTTTTTGTCGATTATTTTTGATTTGCTATCCATCGCAATTATTATAATTTTAATTCACCCTATTTTTTTGGTAACAATCGCTTTGGCCGCTTTAGGTTTTGCTATAATTTTAAAGTTGAATCAAGACAAGCTTCGCTCTTTGCGAAAAACGGTTTCGATCCAACGAGCACCGTCAATTACTCATTTTTCAGAAACTGTTCAAGGTGCTTTGGTCATTCGACTTTCGCAAAATATGCAATCGTTTTTGGCGCGCTTTAAAAATCTGAATACGCTGTTTTTACAAAGTAAATACGATGTCTTTAATCAAATTTTTAAATTTTCGTTCCAGCTTAATATGCTTTCGCTTGTTCTATTTATTTTTAATGGTTTGTTCTGCATTCAGCTATTTAGGCAAAATATAATCGGCGCCGGTTATACGACTTTGGTTTTAGGATTAACCGTTTTAGCAACCAGTACACTGCAAATGTTTTTTGAATGGTATTCGCAATTTGATGAAGCCCTGGTCGGGATCGAGCGTATGGATGAATACCTGCGCACCCCCATGGAGCCCGGTTTTGCATTGCCAAAATCAGCGCGATTTGTAACGCATAAATCTGGGGACCTAAAAGCTCTGAGTCCTGAAACCAGCAGCGGCTTGGATCCGCAAAACTTTTTATCGGTGTCTAATTTGACCCTCATTTACCCAGGTCATACGATTCCCGCCTTGAAATCTGTGACCTTTGGTTTGAAAAAAGGTCAAAAGCTTGGAATTGTTGGCAAAACTGGAGCCGGTAAATCAAGCCTGATTGCAGCCCTTTTAAAACTGTATCCAATTGCCGATGGTCAAATTTTTATTGATCAAATAGCTCGGAAGAATTTAACGGATCATCGCCGCTTGTTTTCGGTTATTACCCAAGATTCATTTTTTATCAAAGGTTCTTTGTATGAAAATTTGGATCCAGAAAAACAAACATCCAAACAAAATTTAATGTCAATAATGGCATTAATCGGTTACACCGCGTCTTTAGACTTAGAAATCGAAGAGAACGGCAAGAATTTATCATCTGGTGAGCGCCAAGTGATTAGCCTGATTCGTGGACTTATTAAAAAAGCCGAAATTTTTATATTCGATGAAGCGACTGCACATATTGATCTGCAATCTGAAGTTTTGATTCAAAATGCGATTCAAAAATTACTGCATGATAAGACACAAATCCGTATTGCTCATCGGATTCTGACAGTCACTGACTGTGATCTGTTGATTTGGCTTGAAAATGGTATGATAAAAAAGCAAGGCCCCCCTCAAGAAATCCTTGAAGGATTTAATACAAACCTGTACTAATTGAGCATGAGCTCAGAGGACAATGACAAACCACAAAATGACGAATCACAAGTGGGTGAGCAGTCTGGCGAAGAAAATTCTTCGGCTCATGAGTCTATTAAGGCCTCTGAATCTGGTTCATCTTCATCGACGGACTCGTCTAACGACGAACCCGCCCAACTTTCTGATATTGAATTATTGCGTGAGTCTTGGTCCCGTTTGTCAGAAGACCAAAAAAAAGAAGATTTCGAAAAATTAAATCGCGCAGATTCCGTCGAATTTTTTTTAGGACTGAAATCAAATGACCAATACACCTTGGTTAAAGAACTGGTCCTTGGTGAAAAACGCACGTGGGTGCGGCTACTGGCTCCTGATGACGTCGCCGATTTAATTCAAGAAATTCCTGAGTCCGACACCGAACAAAAAGACGAATATTTATCCTTGTTAGATCCGCAAACGCGTCGTGAAGTCACGGCCCTACTCGCCTATGCTGAAGACAAAGCCGGCGGTATCATGAGTTCGCGATTTATTCGTTTGCGACCGTACATGAACGTTGACGAAGCGATCAGTTACATTCGCATTCAAGCTAAAACTCAAGTTGAAACAATTTATTACGCCTATGTTTTAACGCCAGATATGCAGTTGCTTGGCGTGGTTTCGTTTCGAGAGCTCTTTGCGGCGGCCTCGGCTAAAAAAATTGAAGACATCATGCATACGGATGTTATTAAAATCCCGGTGGATCTAGATCAGGAACAAATCGGTCAGATCTTTTCGCAAAATGAATTAATGGCTATTCCCGTTATTGATCAACAGCAAAAAATGGTGGGTATCGTTACGTTCGATGACGTTGCTGAAGCCGTTCAAGAAGAAGCCACCGAAGATATTCATAAGATCGGTGCCGTCGAATCATTAGATGCGCCTTATTTGCAAATTTCATTTACTGAAATGTTAAAAAAACGTGGCGGATGGCTGATGGTACTTTTCGTTGGCCAAATGTTTACCGCAACGGCGATGGGTTACTTCGAAGACATTTTAGACAAGGCACTCGTTCTTCTGATGTTTTTACCGTTAATCATCAGTTCTGGTGGGAACTCTGGATCACAAGCTTCCACCCTGATTATACGAGCGATGGCCTTAGGGGAAATTAGGAACAAAGATTGGTTGCGAGTTCTTATTCGCGAAATTTTTACGGGATTGGTTTTGGGACTTGGATTAGGGCTCATTGGACTTGTGCGTATTTATTTTTGGCCTTGGCGAGAATCCATGTATGGCAGTCATTACGCACTCATTGGTTTAACGGTCGGACTTTCTGTCTTGGGAGTCGTGCTGAGCGGAACTGTCTGCGGGTCAATGTTGCCGTTTATCCTACGGAAATTCAACCTTGATCCAGCAGCCGCATCGGCTCCGGCCATTGCGACAATTGTAGATGTTACTGGTGTGGTTATTTATTTTACCGTGGCTATTGCAATTTTGCGCGGAGTCCTGCTGTAGTTCCGAAGAACTACACAGGGTTTGCGCCGTAGGTAAGTACTTTTACTCGGTTACGTAAAGTTTCTGTGACTTCAGTGAATTTAACCCCATACGAGTTAGAAGCCGAACACCATACGATTTCTGCATCAACTTCATCGCCGTTTTTATCGAGTTGAACTTTGATCTTCTGACCTTTTTCAAACTTCGTATTGTCCGAGAATGATAGACCACCAACTGATAACGATTGCGAAACTGATTGGACAACTTCGTCACCAACTTTGATCGCGATTTCGCGAACAACGTGGAAGCGTTCAAATTGACGACGATTAATTCCCGCAGGAGTTCCGACTTTTTCTTTGCGACGCATACTTACAGCCGCAACAACCGGAATTAACAACAGTGCAAAAATTAAAGCGATGTTCATAACTCCGCTTCCAGAACCAGAGCCGCCTGAACCACCTTCGGTTAAAACTTTGACTAAACCGCAACCGCCGGCCGCAGGAGCAGCCTCTGAAGCGACAGATCTAGATTCTGCTTTGTAAGATGGTGAATAAGATGGTGACCAACTCTGTGTGGCTACATTTGCTTTTGCACTTTGAATCGCTTTTAAAACGTTAACGCGACCTGAAGTTTGCACGCGTGTTGATAACACCGCAATAGTATCAACGGTACTCAGAACAATCCCTTTAATTTGATAAGCAGACAGCTGACTCGCTTCACGAATAACCAGACCCGCAAGGCCAGCTACAAATGGCGCTGCCATTGAAGTTCCGGACATCATTGCAAAACAACCGGGAGCTGAACAGCCAGTTCCAGGAACAGCACTAACAATCGAAACACCCGGCGCACCCACATGTGATAGCGTTGTACTCCAATTTGAAAATGAAGCGCGGTTGTCGACATCAGATGTTGCAAGGACCGTAATATTACTTGGCGTATCTAGTGCGGCAGGATACATTTTTGTAGAATCTAAATTAACAGCTGAGTTTCCAGCTGCAGTTACAACAACCACACCATTACTGTAAGCATATGAATAAGCCTCATGAAGTGCTTGTGAATACGTTGGACCACCCCATGAGTTATTAATAACTTTTGCGCCATTATTAACTGCATAGTACATCGCATTGATGGCATCAGATGTTGTTCCTGAGCCAGTGCCAGATAAGAATTTTAAAGGCATTATTTTATGACGAGACTCGCGAATGGGCATTGCAAGCACATCCATCCCTGTACCTAAAATAATTCCCGCAACGTGTGTTCCGTGGTCTCCGTCATCAAACATGGAAGCACTTCGTGCTACAAAGTTCCAACCATTGACGTCATCAACATAACCGTTTCCGTCATCGTCAACACCAGGAGTACCGTTTTTCTCGGCGGTGTTTTCCCAGATGCTATTTGAATCTTTGAAAAGTCCGTGATTTAAATCAAGGCCCGTATCAATAACGGCAACAATAACTTTTGGTCCATCATTGTAGGCTTTTTCGATCGCCCAAGCTTCCGTAGCTTGAACGTTAGAATAAGATTGTGAATAATCATCCGTACCTTGTGGCGGAGCCCCCATTTGTTCAACTTGCACAGGCTCTAAAGATAAAACGCGATTTGGTTCAATGTATTCAACATCTGGGTTCGATTTTAATTGTTCGATGTCGGCTGCCGTCGAGGTTTGCGAGTTAATTTGCATGATACTCGTTCCAACGATCATTTTA
>JAYVHE010000172.1:0-5967 GCA_043771495.1 Bdellovibrio sp.
CCCGCCGGCTCGACCAAACAAAGTTGTTTTGGTTAAAATTCCCGCTAGTATTAATTTTTTGATATCCAAAGCTGCTGGTAATATCCCTAACATTGAAACCTCCCCTAAAAAACCTCAGTTATTGCTGTGGGTTTAAGTTCCCACCTCTTTAACCTTGAAACTGTTTTACCGACTTTTGGCTATGAAAAATACATAAATTTTGTAAATTTATAACATTAAACTTTACATATTTGTAAATTATTGAAACCTAGTGTAATATCATGAACTTAGAGGTCTTATGAGTCTGTATAAACACAATGATTTTCGCGATTACTTAAAAGAATTAATTTCAAAGCGGCCCCGCGGCGGACGTGGCGAACTGCAAATGATTGCTAAAGCGTTGGGGGTGCACTCGACTTTGATCAGTCAGATTATGTCGGGACTGCGCACCTTTACCGAAGATCAGGCGCATGAACTTTGCCAGTATTTGGAATTGAATGAAGTTGAATCGGAATATTTTTTATTACTTGTTCGTATAGAAAAATCCAATACCGCCAAATATAAAACATTTTTAAAAAATAAATTAGCCGTGTTTCGTCAAGAGGCTGAAAAAATTTCTAAAAGTTTTACGCACGAAAATGAATTGTCAGACGCGCAGAAAGCGATTTATTTTTCGTCATGGAAATACTCGGCAATTAGAATTTTTTGCTCACTGGATGAAGACGGTCAGACCTTAGAAAACATTATGGCTAAGTTTTCACTCACGCGGATCAAAGCTTTACAGATGTTGGATTTTTTATGCGACAGCCGATTGTGCGAAAAAAAAGACGACCGCTTCTTCGTCGGTCAACAGCGCATTTACGTCGACAAGGGTTCAATCTACTTTCAAAAGCATCATCTGAACTGGCGTTTTAAATCTATTGAAAAAAGTGAAACACCAACTGAAGACGATCGACTGTACACCGTCATTTTAGGAGTGGCTGAAAAAGATTATCAAAAATTTAAAGATGAAGTCACCAAGCTGGTCTCGTCTTTTTCTAAGACGTTGGAACAAGTTGAAAATCCGGACCAGCTGGTTTGTTTTAATTGTGATTTGTTTCGAGTTTAATCGATGACGATCGGTTGCGGTTTAAATAATTTTTCCGACAATTCCTTGTTAGTTACAAAAGATTTTCGAACTTCTTTGCACCTTTTCTCTCGCATTTCATAATTTGTTCCCCAAACTGCACCATTGGATGGAATTCTTTGAGTATAGTCCTTGGTCACGATACGATCAAATGACTGAAAACTTCCTGCGACTAAGTAGCCGCCGGACTCGAGCCAAGTTTGCCCGATTTCGCGTGTAGAAATTGGAAACGAGATGGTGTATGCATCTGTGTGTGTATCGCTATTCGTTTCTGCATAACAGGCTCCGACGTCGACTACCGTAAATGTGATAATCTTGTCTTTAGAAACAACTTGCGTAGCAACGACTCCATTAGTCGCCCAAGTTGTTGTTGCAATAAATAATGATAAACTAGCTAATAATAACTTTTTCATGAATACTCCTATTTGGAATAGAAGATATCGCAAAGATTAAAAATAGACTCTGCGGGAAGTTTTCCTTTTTTGATCTAAGAACGACAGAAATGGTCTCTTCGTCAAAATTATAAACAGCTTTACTGGCCTGATCTGTCCTGCGATATAGGGTACCGGTTTTGCTGTTTATTTTGGTTATGTCTCGATTCAATGTCTATGGTTTATTTCTAATATCATTTTTATCCCTCACGCCGGTTTTTGCCTCCGAAGTCGATATCAAAGTATATATCCCCACGGATTTAAAAATTGACGAAAACGCCCTTCAAACTGAGATCAAAAATGCTCAAACGATTTTTGCCGCTGTCGGAATTCGATTGAATTTCCGCCTCCCATCGAAAGTCAAAATCCCAGCCCTCGACTTGTCGATGACGGGACATGGTCCACAGAACATTTCAAATTCAAAGGAAAAAAGATTCTATAAAAAATTAGAGCAAGAAAAACACATTCTTTCTGATCAAACTTTGAGAGTATTTTCGAGTGTGGTCAGAGATGAAAAAAATGCGGACCGAATAATTCATGTTATTTTACTGAATGAACTCAATTCCATTTTTTATGTTGGACAAAAAAAGAAGGTTTTTAAAACCGGAGCCCAGTCGTTTCCACCTTATCTGATGCAGGATCGAATTCCTCGAAAACTGCGAGGAGTTATTAGCCTACAGGAATTTAACGGTCGGAATTTGGCTCATGAATTGGGTCATAAATTAATTAATGTATCCCATGAGTGGCGACACATTGGACCTCAAACGGAAATTCAAGCCGAAGGTGGACTGATGCTCTATGGTCAAGGCCAAGAAATCCCACGTGGCCAAGAAGGGCGCTGGCATTTTGAAAGATTGCATTTGAGTCCTTTTGTTTACCGCCTAGAAAAAGGTAAAAAAATTTGGAACTCAGATTTTAAAAATGGCGGAATTTACAACGATGCTATTTATAAAAATTTTGTTACGGACAACTCTAAATAAAAAGGCCACACAGTTTTCGAAAACCATGTAGCCTTTAAAATATGACTTTATCTAGATATCTTAAACCCCGCGAATTAAATTCAAAGCAGACCCGGCTTTAAACCATTTAATTTGCTCGGTATTGTACGAGTGTTTAATATCAATAAACTCAATACTGCCATCAACATGTTTAACTTCTAAAGATAAATTTTTTCCTGGTGTAATCGCATTTAAGCCTTTGATCGACAATAAATCTTTTTCTTGGATTTTGTCGTAATCTTTCGGATCAGCAAATGTTAATGCCAGCACACCTTGTTTTTTCAAATTGGTTTCATGAATACGCGCAAATGATTTTGTGATCACCGCTGTACAACCTAAAAAGCGTGGCGACATCGCCGCGTGCTCACGAGACGATCCTTCGCCGTAGTTTTCGTCGCCGATGATCATCCAAGCTTTACCAGCTTTTTGATAATCACGCGCTACCTGTGCGTATTCTTTTTTATCGCCCGTCAATTGGTTGTTACCTTTCCCAATTTCACCAGTAATAAAAGCGTTGTCGGCACCTAATAACATATTATTCGAGATATTATCTAAATGACCACGATAGTTCAGCCATTTTCCACCTGGACTGATATGATCTGTCGTACATTTACCTTTAGCCTTTGCTAGTACCAAATGGGCTTCGAAATCTTTGCCGTCCCACTTTGTAAATGGAGCTAATAATTGTAAACGATCCGATTTTGGATTAACGGCAACCGTGGCCTTTTCACCTTCAGGTTTTTGATAACCTAGTGTGTCTGGCACAAAACCTCTTTCTGGTAATTCAGGCGCTACTGGCGGCTTTAATTTTAATTTTCCTTTTGGACCAACTAATTCATCCGTCATTGGATTGAAATCGATTCGCCCTGCTAAGCCCATCGCCATAACAATTTCTGGCGATCCAATAAACGCTAATGTTTCCACGTTGGCATCATTACGACCGCGGAAGTTGCGATTGAATGAAGTAAGTATTGTATTTTTATCTCCGAATTTAATGTCGTCACGTTTCCACTGACCGATACAAGGACCACATGCATTTGCGAGCACCGTTGCGCCAACGCTTTCAAACGTTTGCATCTGACCATCACGAGTTATTGTGTTTTGAATTTGTGTTGATCCCGGCGAAACTAAAAACGGTTGCGCCATTTTAACACCGATGGTTTTAGCTTGCTCAGCGATCATTGCAGATCGACCGATATCTTCGTAGGAAGAATTCGTGCATGATCCAATGAGTGCTGAAGACAATTTCACGGGCCAGTTGTTGGCTTTAGCTTCTTCAGCAATTTTAGAAATCGGACGCGCTAAATCGGGAGTATGCGGGCCAACTAAGTGCGGCTCTAACGTTGATAAATCAATTTCGTAAACTTCGTCGAAATAATTTTTTGGATTTAATAATACATCTGTGTCCGCCGTTAAAATATCTGTGTTCTGATCTGCAATTGCCGCTAAATCTTTACGACCAGTCGCCGCTAAGTATGCCGCCATTTTTTGATCGTAAGGAAACATCGAACATGTTGCACCAAGTTCGGCACCCATGTTGGTGATTGTCGCTTTGCCTGTGCAAGATAACGACGTTGCACCTTCGCCAAAGTACTCAACGATTTTATCTGTTCCACCTTTTACAGTTAACATTCCGCAAAGTTTTAAGATCACATCTTTGGCCGATGTCCAACCACTCATTTTACCCTTTAAGTGAACACCAATTAATTTTGGATTTTTAACTTCCCATGGAAGGCCGACCATAACGTCTGAGGCATCGGATCCACCAACACCAATGGCACACATTCCTAATCCACCCGCGTTTGGCGTGTGCGAATCTGTTCCGATAATTAAACCACCTGGAAATGCGTAGTTCTCTAAAATAACTTGGTGAATGATACCAGCGCCTGGTTTCCAGAAACCGATATTATATTTTGAAGACGCGGTCGATAAGAAATCAAAAACTTCCTTGTTAGACATGTTTGAAGCGGCCATGTCTTTTTCTTTGCCAAGGTAGGCTTGAATTAAGTGATCGCAGTGAACTGTTGAGGGAACCGCAGCTTCAGATTTACCAGCTAACATAAATTGAAGGATGGCCATTTGCGCTGTTGCATCTTGCATCGCAACGCGATCTGGATGAAGGAGTAAGAAACTTTTTCCACGCTCGATTTCTTGAGTAGCCGATTGAGTTAAATGTCCGTACATGGTTTTTTCGGCCAGGGTCATTGGTCTGTTCAGTCGTTTTTTTACGATGTCGATATTCTTGCGAGTTGTTTGGTAAACCTTGTTGACCAGTTCTGGTGTTGTTTCAATCTTTGCCACGGGCTCTCCTTCGGCTTTAGATATTTAGCCATTATTTAATTAAATATTTGGCTTCCCTAAAGTCCTGTAATTTTTAATGATTCTCACTACGTATTCATCATCGGTCAAAACAATAATGGAAAAAAGGGAATAATAGGAATATAATTAATTCCTACTAGGAATACATCAAGACTAAAGATTAACCAAAACTGGAGGACTTGTGATTGAAGGACTCGAAGCACTGATTGCACTCGAAAGAACTGGGACAATTTCTGAGGCGGCGGCCCAGCTTCGGCTGACTCAGTCTGCTGTCAGCAAACGCATTCAAGCTTTACAGATTGAGCTTAAAGTTAAGCTTATTGTTCCTGATGGCCGGAAAGTTAAATTGACCGCCAAAGGTCTGGCTCTGCTCGATAAAGCTCGACCACTGATTTCCGAGATTAAAAATTTAGCGAATTTGCATTCTTATGAGGATATTAATCAGTTCTCGATCGGACTATCTGATTCGATCGCGGCGTCGTGGGGACCAAAACTGATTCGCAAAGCTGAAAAGAAACTAAAAAATCTGACGCTCGACATGCACGTGCATCGCAGCACATTGGTTGAAGAAAACATTAAGTTGGGTCGATATCAGTTGGGTTTATGCGTTAGCCCCAATGACGACCCGCAACTGGTTGGTGAAACTATATCCGAAGAATCCATGGTTCTTTTACAATGTGGTTTTGATGCCGAACAAAAATCTGAAAAATTAATTACCATTGAGCCGAACTCTGCGACGTGGAAAGTCATCTCCGACAAAGTGAACAAGCATCCCAAATTAAAAAATTACGAGATGGTCACCGTCGAATCATTCGCAGCGATTGTACAAATGGTGCAACAGGGTTTTGGACATGGATTAGTACCCATCGGAGTGGCACTAACAATGGGAGCCCCAAAAAAAGCCATTCATTTATTAATTCCTTCTATAAAGCGGCCCATAAAATTAATTGCTCGAAAAAATATTTCGCTGCTCCCCGTTGTTCAAGATCTGATTAAGGCTCTTAAAGAAACCTCAAAAGAAATGTTTTAACGGTGCCAGGCCTTATTTCCCCGCCGGTGCCAGGCCTTATTTTCACATTCTTGTTCGTTTACACGCCAGATCGAACATATTGAA
>JAYVHE010000173.1:0-8801 GCA_043771495.1 Bdellovibrio sp.
GGCCTGGTTACGAAAAAATCTTCGACGTGACTTTGATTTACTATTTTACGTGAATGACGGCAAACAAGAATTCATCGTTCAAGGCTTCGACATCTCTGAGCAGGGAATTTCGTTTGTTACGATGGTACCGGTTTTTAACATTGGGCAAAAGCTAGCCTGTAGTCTAGTCGTAGCCATTGACAACATTATTCGGGTCGATGGTGAGGTTTTACGTATTGAAAAGGTCGACAGTAAAGAGGTCGATATGACATTGACTAAGTACGCTTTAAAGCTAGACCAAAAAGTAGATCTTACGCGAATTTTCAAGGAAGATACCTCAACAAATTAAACGCAGTTCCAGGCCTTTTAAGTGGGCCAAAAATGGGCCAAAAACCTAAAGATAATAAAGATTTAACCGAAAAGTAGCTATTAAGTTGCAGCGAGGTATTTGTGGCTATAAATGCAAATTGTACATTGATCGCGGTTGTTGGCGGAAAAGGTGGCGTTGGTAAATCAATTTTTGCTGCAAATTTTGCTTCAGCCTGTGCTACGGAATTTAGAGTTCCAACTTTACTGATCGATTGCGATAGTAAAAGTGTTGGCGATCAAAATATTATTACCGGGCTAAAGCCATTAAAAACACTTCGCGAATTAGCACATTCCACACAATCATTAACTTCATTGCCTTTGAATCAAATCGTGAGTTCCCATTCGGGGGGATTTTTTTATTTAGGTGCTGTTCGTGGACCCGATGAAATTTTATCAGTACCACCTGATAACTTGTCGAAGCTGTTAGAATTTTTTTCAAGACAATACAAATATATTATTGTTGATTGCGGAAACGATTTAGGCCCAATGCAGCTAGCAGTTATTCAAGATGCCACAGCAGTTACGATTATTTCGACGCCAGAGATTTTAGTGGTGCAGCAAACACAGCGCTTAATTAACGAATTATTAACTCAAACAGTGCCCAAAGAAATGTTGCAACTTATAATAAACAAATTTAATAACTCTGGATTGCAACCACAAATGATCGGTCAGCATTTAGGTATAATGCCATTAGCATTGATTCCATCCGACGAAGCAACGGCAATGGCTTCGTTAACACAGTCCAAATTATTTATTACGGCAAACCCTAAACTGCCAATTTCAGCGGCCTACTTTGATGTGGTTCGACGATTATCATCTGGACCATTGCAAAAACTAAAAACTTTGCAAAAGCCAAAGATGAATATTGCAGCGGCAGCACAAAGCGCAAATGCAGCGGCGAGCGCAGCTGGAAAAAACGACAATAATGTAAATACGGCAGGAATGGACGCGACTACTATTTTAAAACTGCGTATTCACTCGGAACTAATTCGCACAGTTGATTTAACTAAAATTTTGGCGGAAGCCGGCAACAGCGAAAGCAAAGAAAAAGAAGTTCGCGCACGAACTCAGCGCGACGTCGCACAGATTACAGATAAAGAAGCTCCTGACTTATCACGTGAAGATCGCCAAAAAATAGTCATTGAAGTTTTGCAAGAAGCATTGGGACTTGGACCACTCGAAGAAATGTTAGCGGATCCAACCGTGTCCGAGATCATGGTCAATGGAAGCCAAAGAATTTTCGTTGAAAAAAACGGTCGCGTTAAATTAAGTGGGCATCGTTTTACTTCGAACGATCACTTGCGCCGAATTATCGAAAGAATTGTTACGCCGTTAGGCCGACAAATTAATACAAAAACTCCCTACGTCGATGCTCGTTTAAAAGACGGAAGCCGCGTGAATGCAGTCATTGAACCACTTGCGATCGACGGACCTGCTTTAACAATTCGTAAATTTAAAAAAGGCGGAATTTCACCTCAAAAGTACGTTGAGTTTGGTAGTGCGACAATGTCAATGTTGGATTTTTTAAGGATATCCGTCGAGTATGGCTATAACGTTGTAATCAGCGGTGGTACGGGTTCCGGTAAAACATCTTTGTTAAGTATGATTTCGCAATTTATCCCAATGCACGAACGAGTGATCACGGTCGAGGATGCGGCCGAATTACAATTGATGCAAGAACACGTCGTACGATTAGAAACTCGCCCAGCATCTAACGACGGTGAAAACGCAGTTACAATTCGGGACCTAATTAAGAATGCATTACGTATGCGCCCGGATCGAATTGTTGTTGGGGAAACGCGCGATGGAGCCGCTCTTGATATGTTACAAGCCATGAACACAGGTCACGATGGTTCAATGACAACGACTCATGCGAATTCACCCAGAGAATGTATTGCGCGTTTAGAAACTTTAGTTATGATGTCGGGATTAGATTTACCTCTAAAGGCTATTCGTGAACAAATCTCTGGTGCGGTGGATTTGATTGTTCAGATTTCAAGGATGTCTGATGGCAGTCGTAAAATTTTAAGTATTACCGAAGTTTCAGGAATGCAAGGCGACATTATCAGCTTAGCAGAAATATTCCGATTCAAAGAAACTGGTTTTGATTCCAATCGAAAAATTCTAGGCCAATACCAGGCCACGGGAACTGTCCCATCTTTTGTTCAAGAAATTAAAGACAAAGGCGGACATATTGCGATGGAAATATTTTCAAATGAAGCGCCAAAGCCAGCCGCCAAGGCAGGTGCTCCGACTCCTCCAAATCCAACCAAGAAGGTGAGCTAATGGAAAATGAAATTTCCCTTTACACGAAAATAATTACAAATGCATGGATTGTTTATCCGTTGTTTGGGATTTCGGTGGCCATTGCTGTTTATTCTTTTGTCGATAGATTTTTTGACAAAGCCGTAAATGCGGCCTTAGGGAAAAAAATTGAAGTTTTGAAATACATGAAACTTTTAGGAATGGACATCGACGAAAAAAAAGTAACTCAATTGCTTTTAATATCGAGCTTTGGGTTAGGTTTTTTATTTTTTATGATGGCGTGGCCGTCTGTTGAATTTGGTTTACCCATGGGAATCGTTGCCGGATTTGCCGGATTTTTTCTAGTTCCGACAATTTATAAAATTTTATATGAACGTCGCTGCGATTTATTTTGTGATCAAATGGTCGATGCTTTAACAATTATGGCCAATGGAATTAAATCCGGATCAAACGTGCAACAATCAATGGCTCGTGTTGTTGAAATTATGCAAAATCCAGTTAAAGCTGAATTTAATCAAGTGTTGACTCAAACTCAATTCGGTCAGAGTTTTGAAGAAGCCTTGCTTGATATGGGTGAACGTATACCTAGACCAGACGTACAAATGTTTGTAACTGCGATTAATATCTTGAAAGAAACTGGTGGCAACTTGGGCGAAACTTTTCAAACAATCGTGACCACAATTCGATCTAGACAAAAGTTAGAGAAGAAGATCTCTGCCATGACGACACAGGGTGTGACTCAAGGAATCATTTTAACCTGTATTCCTTTTGCACTGGGAATTTTGTTCTACATTGTAGATCGAAATTTTATCATGCCGATGTTTACACATCCCATGGGCCCAGTCTTGCTAGTCGTAATGCTAGTAATGTTAGTTATCGGTGGATTGGTTATCCGAAAAATTGTTACAATAAAGGTGTAGCTTCGTTGTAGATTAATTTAATCTAGAACCGCGGCTGCGTAACAGTTTTGAGGTTCAAGATGTTGAAAAAATTCGTACTACTCTCATTAACGTCATTAGTATTTTCATCGCTGTCTTATGCTTTGGTTGATATGAACAACGCTGGCTATTCAAATACATTTTTAGATTTGGATGTTCCAGGCACGGGCTACCAATTGCGCGTAATGCGAGCTTACAAAAGCAGAACCATTTTTAATGGGATGTTTGGCTTCGGTTGGTGTTCTGAATTTGAAACAAGACTATCTATCACTGGTTTAGGATTACCAAAAATTAACGAATGCGGTGATGGACAACAGGTTTTGTATTCACAAAAAGAAATTACCCGTAAAGATATTGAATCAGCGGCAAAACAAATTATTGCAAAAATGAAAGCTGACAAAAAATTTCAAAATCGGAATCAAGAATTTTGGAAAAAAGTTGAAACTGACATTATGACGAGCGAAAATGAACGTGATAGCTATGCGCAACAAGTTGGTTTTAGTTTTCCTTTAAAAGAAGATTCTAAGTATATGGCCAACGGAACCGAAGTTGAATACATTACGATTAAAGGCGGAGTTTACACGCGGTATTTGCCTGACGGTAGCTACCAACGCTTTGATAAAGATGGAAAGCTGACTCATTTTTACGACAAAAATAATAACTTCGTAAAATTCGAATACGATAAAACGGGTTTACTTTCTCAAGTTGAAGACAACAATCAAAGAAAACTAAACTTCAAATATTTTCCGAATAAGAAAGTAAAAATTATTTCTGGTCCAAATGGCTTAATGACGGAATATAAATATGATCAGCAAGAAAACCTTATTTGGAATCGAAATGCTTGGGCCCGCAAGGAAAATGAAACTTATACCTACGAATATAATGAGTTTCATAATATGACGAAGACGACATTCCCGGACAAATTTACTGTTCAAATTAAGTATGACAACGTTCGCGACTGGGTTACAGAGTTCGTGAATCGTGACAAATGTATGGAGGCCTACAAATATGAGTTTTCAAAAGAAAACCCTAAATATAACTATTGGTCTACAGTGACAAAAACTTGCGGCAAAGAAGTGATAGTTAGCAACAGATATGAATTTTGGCATAAGCCTCTGCAGAACGGCCAAATTGTTTTGTCGCGAATTCAAACCAAAATTAACGGCAATATCCGTGATGTAACTTACCACGATACTTTTGGTAAACCGGTGACTATTAAAAACAACAGCGATCGTGTTGATTACGAATATTTTGCAGACGGCCTGGTCAAGCAAAAGCAAACAGATTTTTCTAAAATTGAGTACACATGGGACTCGCAAACTAAAAAAGTTTCTGGTGTTAAAACAAGTGTAATCAATGAAAAAGGCAAATCTGTCGCTTCACGATTAACCAGTTTTAAATACGACGGAAAAGGTAATTTAATTAACGCCGAAAACTCGGACGGTCAAAAAGTCACAATGACTTATGATACTCAGGGGCGGATTGCAACTATCACCGATCAAGCAAAAAAAGTTGTTAAAATTGATTATGACGACCGCTTAGGTAAGCCGTCGACAGTGACTCGCCCGGGATTAGGCTCGATGAAAGTTTCCTATAAACCAACTGGGGAGATTTCTAAAATTGATAGCAAAGAAGGACCAACGGTGGCCTCACAAATTGCGAGTACATTTAATAATTTACTAGATGTAATTGCGCCAGCAACACAAGAATTGTATTTGTAAGGTGGGAGCGAATATGAAAAACTTTTTATTGTTAGTTTTGACGGTCTCTTTAATGTTGTTTGTTAGCTTTAATGTTTTAGCCGAAGAAGACGATCCGTTTCCAAGTGGAAGAAATCCGGGCCCTGCTGATACTGATTCGTTAAGATTTCATATCGCTGAAGATGGCGTCGGCAGCGATTTTCCAACATACCGATCAGACGTTCCTATGCAAGGTGCTCCTTCAAAAGTTGGCGTGGCTCCTCCGGGTGGCCCAACTGATTACTGTCCTTTGTGCGATCCTAATTTGAATCTTAATACCAGTGTAAACCAAGGATCCCCAACAAGCGGTCCGTCAACGACTCCTGCGCAAGGAACTGGAACCAAATAGTTTTTTAACTGTGAAATTAATTTTGTAACTCGTCAACTTCATAGACAGTCAATTTTAGCTATATAAGTTAAGCCCTTAACACAAAATGGTTTTCAGTTTGCTGGATATTCTTTGGCAAAGGATCCACCAATGAAAACTTCGACTTACGCTTTAACTTCCCTCCTTATTTTAACGCTTTCTTTAACGACAACCGCGGCCCAAAATACTGGAAAAAAGCCGATGTTTTTACCGGGCGCCAGTGAAATTCGTCATGCGCCAAACCATCAAAATGATGGCCTTTCAATGGCGCCGCCTCCAAACATGAGTGTTGCTCCACCAAGTGCGGCTGCAAAAAAGCAGTCTTATTTTGCTGATAAGATTTCAAGCCCGGAGCAATTTGATTCGATGGCAAGTTTTTCACAAGGTTTAGTTAAAGGAGCCGCCGTAAAATTTTTAATAGATAATCGCGCCAAGCCAGCAAAAATATATTTTATTAACGGTAATTATACAGAGTCCGATGGAACCCGTCCTGACTATGCTCAGTACCACTATTATTTTACTCAAAAACATTTAGGTCTTACAATCGATTCTGAAGTTTTCAACAATTCAACATACTTTACAAACGATTTAAAAAAGAAAAAGTTTATTGCAGGGACTTTGCAACACTACGAGATTTCAAATAAGACAGAAAAAAGTGCGTTTTACGGAATTCAATTTTATCCTCAGGATTTAATTGCTGAAGGCACTTTACTGTATACACTCAGCATAGTTCGTAAAGCCTTAGACAAAAGTATAACGAACTTGGCATTCGTTTCATATGGGTCGCAACAAACAATAAGCACCATCACGCAACAAAGTGAAGGTTTGAAAATTAAATTGACCACCGTTGATCAAGTTTACGCTGGAATTTCATATATTCCGATGAATGTCGGTAGAACATTAGGAAAATTAAAATTTATCGATGACCCAAAGGCAATTGATGATTTGTCTCCGCAAGATATTCCCGTTTTTAAAGAATTGCCCTTAGACTTATCGGTCGTAGCCGGTGTTATTACAACAGTCATTCAAGACGCCGGAGCCCATGTTAATTTAAAATCGAAAGAACGCAACACTCCAAATATGGTTATGAAGGATGCCGACAAAATTAAAGAATGGCGCGAACTTTATAACCATCAGTATGTGGAAATGTCCGTTGAAAATGAACAACCAGTTATAAAGCTATCGACTGAAGCTGAAGTTAAAGCGTATCACAAGAAAAAAGACGACGCGAAACCAAAATCAGTTATCGAAAACGGCAACGCGACCGAAATTCTATTGTTTGATACTCTAGCCCAAAAAAATACGCCGTTTGAATTAATTAAAAGTGCGAACTCTTATGGCGGAAAAGCTTCAAAGCTTCCACTATTAGCGCACAAAGAAATGGTTGGATTAGGTAGTGTTCTTCACAAAAGTTTAGGTTACCGTTTAACACCAATGGGATTTTCAATTCCTATTAAATATTATTTCGATTTTGTTAAAGCAAATCCAGAATTGAAAAAACAACTTAATAAGTTAAAAGACGCCGAAATGTCTTTAAATGGCTTAACACCACCGTCTCCAAAAGAACGGGCGCAAGTCGTTAAAAATATTCAAGATATGTTTTATGTAGCAACGATTCCAGATAACTTATTTTCGCAATTGCAACCAATGGCCGACGCATTAAAAAAGCAAGTTGTAGAAACTTATCCAAAATCGCCGCTTAAAAAAGTAAAAATTCGATCAAGTTCGAATGCCGAAGATATCCCGCAATTTGACGGTGCTGGGTTACATTCTAGTTACGGAGCAAAAATTGACAAAGTTGGAGAACCAAATAGTGAATGCCATATTAAAGTTTCGCAAGAAGGCGTCGCTACCAAAGAAGAAATGAAGCCTGAGTCTTTAGCGTGTGCTATTAAAGGTGTTTATGCCAGCTTATGGAACAAACGCGCCATCGAAGAAAGAAATTTTGCACGCATCGATCAGCATTCGACTGGAATGGCTTTAGCCGTTAACATGTCCTATGATTTCCGAGACGATTCTGAAGGTGTTGATGAAATCGGAAACGCGGTTGTAGTCACTCGTGTTATCAATTCAAGTGGTGTTTACGGTTACCGTATTTCACTGAATGAAGACGAAAATTTAGTAACGAACCCCACTCCCGATACGCAATCTGAAATCGTGATCGCTTCGTTTTTAGAATTTAAAGAAGAACCAAAGTTAAGTTTCTTACAATTTGCAAAGCCAACGGCAGCCCAAGAAGTTTTAAAGAAACCGTTATTTAATGAAACATTGTATAAAACAATCGTTCGGGTCGCACAGCGTGTTGAATTAAATTACTGTAAGAATAATCCAAAGTATTACCCAGGTGGATCTTGCCAATGGATTACGGGTGATTTAAATCGTCCAAGTTCACTAGATATGGAATTAAAAATCTATTCTAACGGTGAAGTACTTATTAAACAGGTCCGCGAATTCGGCGGTAAGTAAGTCTCAATCCGAGACTCAATGACAATTCGTGCCTCTCTAGTGTCTAACTAATTCTAATTCTCAGAATGAAACAGTTACTTAAGTAACTGTTTTCACTATTTAATATTCAATAGTGTTTAGCCTTTAGTCTGGCATCGACTTAGCAATAGTAATCTGTAAGAACGAACCCCTAAGAAGGAGTTAACTATGACTAAGTTAATCTTAACATTTGTAATGGTATTATCAGCAGCTTCAACAAGCTTAGCGTCAGAGTGTCCATTTAAAAATATGTCGGCTAATTCTAAAGTCGGTTTATTTGATCAGGCCTCAAATGTTTATAATCGAAAAGTTGCAACAGTTAGTAACTCTAGATTTGTTCAACCAGTAAAACGCAGAAAGTAATTCCTAAAAATTAATTTTCGCGAAATTCTATTTACCCCCTAGCAGCTCAGTGGTGTCCCCCCGCCATTGGGTTGTTTTTTTTTGTATCAACTTCGCGCCGCCTTCTGCGGTATGTTTAATATAAATTGCTAAATCAGACTGATGAAGAAATCGCGTGGCTTGAACCTCTATGGTTTCATTCCCAACTTGCATTTTCGATAGTAAAATAATCAATGCAGAAAAGAACACGCAGCGAATAACAATTTTAAATTCATCCATGTTTTACCTCGGTGTTTGGTTCAGCTAACAGATTTAACG
>JAYVHE010000174.1:0-3127 GCA_043771495.1 Bdellovibrio sp.
ATTTTCAATCATGTCAGACAAAAACCAGATCAATGGAAGTAAAATCAGAAGTGCTCTTGTCGCCCGCGAAAGTGAAGTCCTTTCTCGGACAAAAAAGGCGAGCACCACAAGAAAAACCAATAGGCTGATAGGAAAAACAGCATCCCCGCTAAAAGTAAACTGCTTATAGGCCGCACGTCCCGCCTGGCCGAAGCTATCTAATCGGGAATAAACTTCATTCGCCGTTGAAGACGTATGCCGATCAAAAAGTAGTTGATGTCCGAGGGCCGCGTGAAGTGACTTTGCTCCCCCGGGGACTGCAATGATATGAGTAACGATAAATATGAGAGTCAAAATTGCGAATGCGGCAGCTAACAAAGATCCCTTAATCTTTGGATTACTTTTTAGTCCGCCGTTGCTAGTCTGCTTTTGAGACACGATGTTCGAGGTCACTGCACCGACGAAGAATCCAACTATGAAAATAGACGGTATATAGAAAAAATGGGCCGTGGTCACATTGTTCTCCGTTGTTACAATCATATAGTAAACCTAGTTGACTATATTGTCAACCAGGTTTACTATATGATTAATGTGAGACGGTTTTGGCCCAGCGAAGTTACTTCGTTTTAGTTTTACTTTGAGCTTTGGTGTGCTTCATCATTTTCTGGCATTCACCTTTAGCCATATTTTCTTGGCATTTAGCCACAGTATCTTTGTCGCACATCTTTCCATCGTTATGCATCTTCATACAGTCGCCCATCATCATGTGCATTTGCGCCATATCCATTTTTCCCATCATGTTATGGTTTCCCATCGTTTTCATGTCATGCGCAGCTGGAGGATTCGCAGCTGGAACATTAGAAACTTGGGCATTTGCATGACTTAAATTGATCAAGCCCACCATTGCAATAGCCGTAAACGCCGTTAAAAAATTCTTTTTCATAAAATCTCCTTTTGATTTGATTTGGCTTTAGCCAAACTTGTTATAATTTTTTTAAATTCGAATTTAACCGATTTTAATCTGTCAATTTTCATTTTCCTGGTCCTTCAAATGAGCCCTGCAACAATCAGGCACAAGGGACTCGATATGTTTAGCTGCTTCATTAATTTTTTCAATGAAGTTATTTTTGCTTTCGATGCAGACGTAATGCGGATGAGCCTTCCAAATTTCATGAATTTTTTGGTCAATTTCAGAGGCTAACTCAGCCGATTCAATACGAATTGGATTTTCATGATTATAACCCATTTCTAAACTCGGCGAACGCAGGTGAATGACGGCTTGGTATTTTTTAAATTCGCTCTCAATATCAGTCTGGAAAGCCGAATAGAATTCAGATTCAGTTCCTGGCCAATATGCCAGGCCATCTAGAGTTCCGCGGTCGCAGAGGCTTAATGACCATTTATTTTCATTAAAAACCAAGTTCTGCATTTCTTGCTGAACGTAATAAATCGCTTTTTGAGCAGCCCGCTTTGCTGAATGAGATTCTAGACGCCAAAATCCACCACCAAAAAGTATCGAAGCGGCTTCAGGTAAAATGGCAACATGTTCGCAGAGGACTTTTCGCATAAATTCAAGAACAGCTGTTTTACCAGCGCCTGGTCCTCCCGTAAGAACCACGAGTCTAGTCACGTGGCTGCTTTTTTTTGCAAGAACAGGGTCTGTTACAACTGACTGGGCTTTCTGTCATATTTTACTCCAAACTGACTTTTTCTTCATGAGAAGGAATTGAACAGTCCCAGCCAAAAGTTTCATTTAAACGCCGTCTGAATCCATCGGCCGCAGACGCGTCACCGTGAGTGATAAAAACTTTTTTAGGTTGAATTTTAGATTCTGAAAACCACTGAATCATTTCTTTGTAATCGGCATGAGCCGATATGTTTTCAAGAATTTTTATTTGCGCCTTTACTGCAACATATTCTCCGTGAATTTTAATTTCATCAGCACCGTTTTGTAGGGCTTCGCCACGCGTACCTACGGCCTGGTACCCAGAAAGTAAAATTGTATTCTCAGCAAACGGCGCAAACGCTTTCAGATGATGAAGAACACGTCCACCAGTCAACATTCCACTAGCCGAGATGATTAGCATCGGACCTTTTTTTTCATTCAAACTTTTAGATTCCTCGACCGAACGTACATAGTCCACGACATCGCAGGTCGCATCGCATTCATCGATCGATAGTTTATGCAAATCTTTGTACTTGCAAAGTAGTTCGCTTGCATTTGTGGCCATGGGGCTATTCAAATACATCGGAAAAGTAGGAATTCTTTTATCCCTTTTAAGAATGGACAGGTAATACATTAGCGCTTGGGCGCGCCCGACGGCAAAAGCCGGTATGATGACGACACCATTACGGTCATAGGTTTCGTTAATGACCGTGGCCAAGGTCGTTAAAATATCTGTATTTTTATGCAGCCTATCACCATAGGTGGATTCGGTTACAAGATAATCAAGTTTAGGTAGGTTCGTCGGTGAATAAAAAATCTTGTCATCGATTCGTCCTACGTCGCCTGTAAATGCGATTTTGCGTCCTTCAATATTTAAAATGATTGAGGCTGCTCCAAAAATGTGTCCGGCATACTGAAATTCGAAATCAAGCCCGGGTACTATATTTTTTATTTGCTTGAACGGAATTGTTTCAAAATAGTCTAAAGAACGTTCAGCTTCCTTTTTGGTAAATAGCGGGATTGCTGGACTGTGCTTACTTTTCTTTTTTCGGTTTAAATATTCGGCCTCTTCTTCCATTAGGTGTCCCGAATCGGGAAGAAGAATCTGACATAAATCTTTTGTCGCAGCCGTGGAATAGATTTTTCCTTTGAAGCCCTCTTTAATCAATCGCGGAATATAGCCGGAATGATCAATATGGGCATGAGTCAGAATAATAGAATTAATTTCAGTCGGGTTTACAGGGAATCGCTCCCAGTTTTTAAGGCGCAGTGACTTGAGTCCCTGAAAAAGTCCGCAGTCTATCAATATCCTTTGATTTTTATGAGTGAGTAAATATTTAGAGCCCGTGACGGTTCCGGCTCCACCTAAAAATTGGATTTCAAAGGCCATGTTGTTCGACCTTTCGTTCAGTACCGTGAGTTAATTTTGGGAAAAACCTTGGAGTCACACTCGCATATTTTCTATAAACATCACCCCATTCA
>JAYVHE010000175.1:0-2720 GCA_043771495.1 Bdellovibrio sp.
GCCACCATAAGATTTTCCGTCGATTGATTTATATTTATTTTTTGAAAATTCGCGCAACTGAATGGTTTGTTTTTCTAATAACTTATTTTGTAAGGCGCGCGCCAGTAAACCCTCATTGTAATACCCTTCAATCAGTTCTGGAAATAATGTCAAATAAGTGAGTCGAATCATAGTTACTTTAAATTTATTTCTAAAAGTCCCTCGGGCAAATCCAGCTCGATGATTTTAAGTTTACGATCTAACTTAACTACATAATGGTCGACGAAGGGAATTTCAACTAAAACATCTTGTTGTGAAGTAAGTGCTACGACCAAAAGATCCTGAGCCCCATTGGAGTTGAAGCTTTGGATATAGCCAATTTCACCAACGGTTTTGTCGGTGACTTTAAAATTCAATAATTCAATCAGGTAGGGTTTTTCGTGGTCAGACGACTTAAAGAATTCTTTTTCTAAAAAGAGTTCTTCGCCAACAAAGCCCTCAGCGCGTGTGCGATCCATAATTTCATTAAACAAAACCACAGCGCCTTTGGGCTCAACCCGAAAGTCTTTGATCGTCAGTTCAAATGGCTTTCCATTCACGCCTGCATAAATTTTATTGATTTGATCAAACCAGGAATAGTCGTTTGAAAATAAAAAAACCCTTACATGTCCTTTAAGACCGAAGGGTTCTTTAATTTTTCCGATTTTTAATAGATCGACTAAATTATTCGACGATATCAAGGTGATAACGTTTATTAAGTTTTGTACCGGCAGCGCGGATGATGGTTCGCATCGCCGCAGCTGTTTTACCTTGTTTTCCGATAACCTTACCTAAATCTTCTTTATCAACCTTTAAGGCTAATAAAGTCGTTTGTTGACCAGGAATTTCATCAACGACAACATTATCTGGTTTATCAACCAGTGATTTGGCCATGTGCTCAACAAGTTCTTTAAGATTATCCATTAGTTTTCTCCAAATCGTAAATACAACTAGATTCTATTTACGATTTTTTCAAATTAAAATCAAGCTTTTGCGTCAGCTTTTTTAGTTTTTGTCTTTGAAGGAGATTTTTTACGAGCCTTTAGTTCTACTCCGCCTAGCTTAAGGACGTGACGAACAGTCTCCGTCGGTTGCGCACCTTTTGTTAACCAAGCTTTCGCTTTTTCAACATTAAGAACAACTTTTTGCTGTTTTCCAGATGGAGATGGTATGTAAGAACCGATCACTTCAATAAATTTTCCAGTCACATAACGACGAGAATCAGCTACAGTAATACGATAACGAGGCTCATGTTTAGCACCCACACGGGCAAGACGAATAACAACCATGGTGTTCCTTCCTTTAGGTCACTTTGTACGAATTATTTCTCTCGCGCACCTGCGCGGTTCAATACATACAAAGATAATGTTTTTAATATGTATGGATAGAGAGATCAACCTTAAAATGGAAATCCTGGGGGCTTTCTCATTCCCTTCATCGAACCCATGCTTTTCCCTAGACCCATTTTCATCATTGAGCCCATCATTTTTTTCATATCATCGAACTGTTTTACTAATTTATTGATATCTTGAACCTTGGTGCCACTTCCTTTAGCAATTCTCTCGCGGCGGGATCCGTTCAGCACATTTGGATTTTGGCGTTCTTGGATCGTCATGGATCTAATGATGGCTTCAATTTTTTTAATTTCATCATCAGGTGGAGACATGGTTTTCATCTGTTTCGAAACTTCACCCATACCTGGTAATAACTTCATGATGGAATCAAACCCGCCCATTTTTTTGAGCTGTTGAATCTGCGATAAAAAATCTTCCAATGTAAATTGGTTTTTCATCATACGTTTGGCCGTGCGTTCGGCCTCATCTTTATCAATAAAGTCTTGGGCCTTTTCAACCAACGAAAGCACGTCGCCCATATCTAAAATTCGCCCGGCTAAACGATCCGGATGAAATACTTCTAAGGCTCCAACTTTTTCGCCGATCCCCAAAAACTTAATCGGAACACCAGTCACTTCACGAATTGAAAGTGCCGCACCACCGCGGGCATCACCATCAACTTTTGTTAAAACTAATCCAGTGATTGCAAGTTTCTGATGAAATGTTTCAGCAACATTCACCGCTTGCTGCCCTAACATGGCGTCCGCTACTAATAAAATTTCTGTGGGTGCCACGACAGTTTTTAATTCAACAAGTTCATTCATTAACGCGTCGTCGATCTGCAATCGACCTGCAGTATCCACTAAAAGGACATCGACCATTTCTTTTTTGGCCCATTCTAAAGCTTGTTTTAAAATGTCTTTAGGAGACTGTGCGGTGGTCGACGGGAAACAAAGAAAATTATTTTGTTTGGCTAATGTTTGCAATTGTTCAATAGCTGCTGGTCGGTAAACGTCCACAGGAACTAGTCCGATTTTTTTACCAAATTTTTGACGAATAAATAAAGCCAGCTTTGCCGTCGTTGTTGTTT
The DNA here is from genome assembly GCA_043771495.1 of Bdellovibrio sp. Taxonomy (GTDB): domain Bacteria; phylum Bdellovibrionota; class Bdellovibrionia; order Bdellovibrionales; family Bdellovibrionaceae; genus Pseudobdellovibrio. Next base: position 2,443 of record JAYVHE010000175.1, read on the forward strand.
TACCGGCCCCTTGTAGACCCACCATAAATAGGACCGATGGGTTTTCGCGGACGTTAATGTCAACCGCTTCACCACCTAAGGTTTGAACCAGCTCATCAAAAACAATTTTTGTAAACATTTGGCCCGGATTAATATTTTTGATGACCTCAGCTCCGATGGCTTTGGCCTTAACTCGATCAATAAAATTCTTAACAACTTTAAAATGTACATCGGCTTCAAGTAAGCTCAGACGAATTTCTTTGATGGCATCTTCAATATTGGAGTCAGATATTTTGTGC
>JAYVHE010000176.1:0-19353 GCA_043771495.1 Bdellovibrio sp.
CCCATTTTACTTTTTCTGCGATCAAAGACGGACGATCACGGAATTCGCCGCAAAGCACAGTTAGAAATGCATGAGCATTTTCACGTCCATATTTATTGATGACTACTTCTTTACCATCAACGTGGCTGTTGATTTTAAAGTTTTCTGGCGGCGCAGCTAATTTACGAACGCTTTTCCCAGTTGCTGGATCTTTTTCACCGTAAGTTACTAAGCGGTAAGCGCTGAGTGGACCAGCGTAAAAATAATACGAGTACGGAGAAATCTGCACTAAACGTGTTGCTGCAGATTTGACAGCGTCGGTTTTATAATTTGGCTGTGGAATATCTAAAGATTCACGTGCGACTTTTCCAGAGGCGTTACAGTAACGATTCCAAATATCGGTCGCATTAGTACCTTTTGGTACCGGTGGCATTTCGTTAGCGCGCACCGATTGAAAGGCCACCTGCGCTAATAAAAAAAGTGTGGCAATAAAATATTTCATTGGTATTTCCTTTATTTCTTCGCACTAAGGAATGCGGGATTAGTTGCGTTTACGACTTTATTTATTCCTTCATCAGAGCAAGGGTGAAATGGACTTGTCGTCGTTAAAATCAATTTTAAGTACGGTTTCGCGTTAGCGTTTTTAAGCTGACGGTCACTGCGTTTTTTAAAATTTGTAAAATTTTGTCTTTCTTTTAAAGATACTGTTTTTGCATCGATGTGAATAATTCGACCCTGATCATCGCGTGATAATTTACGATCTCCGTTACAATCCACTTGTACCGTAAAGAACGCATCGTCATCGAAACCGGCGCTGGTTTTACTGACTGATAAACCAACCGCTCCTTTGACAACCATGTCCTGTTTTGACGTCTGACTTGGCTGACGCGTTTCTGGATGCACAGCAGGAGTAGTCGGTGCCGGATTATGCGAGCAGCCAACGATGGCTGCTGCAAATAGAGTGATTAATAATAATTTATTCATTGGTGATTTCCTTATTTGATAACGTTATTTGTGAACTTACCGTTAAGAGTTGCTGGTTTTGAAGAGGCTATGATTTCACCCATTCCTGTTTTTAATTTTTTTGCAACTGATTGAACGTGTTCAACATCCACAGAATTATCCCATAACCATTTAAAATAAGTTGAGTAGTTAGAAATGGTTTTCTTATTAGAAACAAAGTAAAAGTTTTCCCAATTATTTTGTAATGCCGCACGAGTATAGTGACCTGCTCCAGAGAAAGTCATGTCTCCATTAATGATCGCAAGCTTGTTATGCATCATTGAGCCGTTACCGCCGGCACCGTGATTTGTTTCAGCTAAGCGGATATCGATGCTGTTACGATTGTCTAAATCTAGGATTAATTTATCAACGCCCGGAACTTCAGATTCACCACGTAATGCATCGTCATCCATTACGATTTTGATTTCCACGCCTCGTTTTGCGGCCCTAAGGATCGCGTTTTTAATTTCAGAATGTAAGAAATGTTGGATCGCGATATAAAGGTACTCACCCGATTTTAAATCATCGATAGTATCTAAGAAGGCATCCGCAACTGCATCGTCGTTGTTTGGAGAAAATACTGGAGCAATTTCCTCGGCCTTTAACATATCTTCAACTTCTTCTGATACTTTTTCGCCACCAACACGTGGGTAAACATTTTTTGCGACAAAACATTTTTCACGTTCATCGATGTAGGCGTTACTGACCTTACGCTGGTCAAAAGTTGTTTTTTCTTCAGTAGTCCCGTCGTTGGTCATTTTTTTCGCTAAGGCATCAGCAGCTTCTAAGCCCGCCATCACGCAAATGTGCGAGTTAGTAATGTTAGATGTTTTTGGCGCTTCAAGCATCACCCAGTGATCTAAGTGAAGACTTGTTCCGAATGAAGATAAGTTTCCTGATGAAAAATTAATTTTCACCAAGTTCAACCCGCTATCAATGTACATAAATTTATTATGATGTAATTGCCAGAATCCGGCAGATCCTGTTTCGCTATTAACTGTGGTATTTCCACCCAAGTAAGAAAGTTTCACGTTTAGTTTTTTATTCGCATCTAAACATTTCACATTATTCATGATGATATTATCAATCGTACCGACTGAACCGTTATCTAAAAAGGCACGAACGCTGACACCGGCTGCAGAAAGGTCACAAATTTTTTGTTGAACAACTTTATTTGAAAAGCTGAAGTAAGCCACAAAAACTTTAGAGTTTTTTGGGTCTTTCATTGTTGTATCTAACATCTCTACGATCCGTTTTTCCATTCCTGAATCAGCTGCAACTTGCTTTTGCGAAGTTCCTTCACAATAAGTTGGTTTGTGAAATTTGCCTTCACCCATCTCTGGAAACGGCACCTGACAGTTTGGTTTGGTGTGCATGAAATCAAAAGAAATGCTTGATCCGCCATTTGCTGGCGCAAACGGAGGCTTTACAGGCTTGGGCTTGTGACCTGGTTTCGGACCAGTAAAAGCTGAAGGCTCACGATAGTCTGAAGGTTGATGAGTTGATTGGCACGCCGTCCACATAAATGCAGCTGCGATGGCCAAAACGAAAATCATTTTCTGTTTTGTCATAGAATAAATCTCCTTATTTATCATCTATTATTATTTTTTTAGTTATTAAATTTTATCGTATTAAAAAATAGCCGACCTTCACATCCGTTGATGTCAGCTCGTTTTTTGTCTCAATATTATTAGGATATAGTTAATTGCGCTAAACTAAAAGAATTGATTATGTTGCAACCTGTTTGGATGTTGGTCTGCTAGACCTATGTCTTGAAGTGGTCTGCTAGACCTATGTCTTGAAGTGCTCTGCTAAAAACTGAAATAACGCATCAGCCGCAGCTTTGGTATTTTCTTCCCATTGAGTTTTTACATTTTGATCTGAAATGTCTGATACAAACTTAACACAACCAAAGTCGATATTCAGATCTTTGCAAACTGAAGCCATCGCGTAGGCTTCCATGTCGACAACGCCATATTGATTAATATTTTCGGTCGTATCAACAAAATCTGCGGAGCCACAACTTGTGGTTGGCAATTTAGAAAATGCATTCATTGAAATTTTTTTATTCAAAAAACTAAGCGTTTGATCGCGACGAACAAACTCGTTGCACTCGACAACTTCGCCAACCTTGTGCCGACGACTGCCCGCGGTTCCTAAATTTAAAATAAATTTTGGCTGATGATCATGGATGGCCTGCGTGGTTTTTTGAGTCGCGTTCAGAAGTCCCATTCCAGTAAATACTAAAGCGTGTCCATGGTCTTCGACCCATTTTTCGATAAGTCCCTGTGACTCCGCGGGAAGTGCCATCAGGATCAGCATTTTTACCTGCTGTGCAGAGTGAAATTTTAAGCCGTCAGTTGCCATGATTCCGTATAGCAAGTATGACATTGAGGTGACAAGCAGAAGCTCAAAAAAAAAGCCCGTACCCGTAAAAAAAGTAAAACAACAAATCTTAGAAATTTGTAAACGTTTGCACGCACGCAATATGCTGGCGGCGGCCGATGGCAACGTTTCGTATCGTATTTCTGACAAACAGATTTTGATCACGCCTTCGGGAATTTCTAAAGCCTACATGACCATCGCTGACATCGCCGTCATAACAATTGATAATAAAATTATTTCTGGCAATCCCTCCAGCGAACGCTTAATGCATTTACAAGTTTTTAAATCGTGCCCGGAGGCGGTGGCCGTAATTCATGCCCATCCCGTTCACGCCATCGCATGGTCGATTGCAAAACCGCACCTTAAAAAACTACCAAGCCACTGTTTGTCGGAAGTGATTCTGGCCACTGGAGATATTCCATTTGTACCTTACGCACGGCCTGGTTCGCAAACAATGGGTCAAGTTTTAATTCCATTTTTACCAGAGCATCGTGCGTTGATTTTAAAACGCCATGGCGCCATTACTTGGGGCTGGGATTTAGAAGAAGCTTACCGGGGAATGGAACGCATTGAAAATTCCTGTGAAATTTTGTATTTGGCCGAAAAAATGGGTGGCTTAAATCCACTACCACTTGAAGAAGTTAAATTCCTTTATTCATTACGCAAAAAAATTGGACCAGTATTACTATGACTGAGTTGAATTCTTTAGCCTTAAAATTTAACTTCGATACAGCTGCTAAAAAATCTGAATTTTTATTATTAGATCAAACTTTACTTCCGCAAAAGGAAGTCTGGAATAAAATCAATAATGTCGACGAAATGATTTCTGCAATTAAACTTTTGCAAGTTCGTGGGGCCCCACTCATTGGCGTTGCAGCTGTTCTTTGTCTGGCCCAGGAATCAATTAAAAATTTTAATCCCGATTTACTTTAAAAAATGTCGCATGCTTTACGTGCGGCCCGCCCCACTGCAGTCAACTTAATGAATACTCTCGACATTATGAACGCGGCTTTATTAAAAAATAATTTTGAATTGTTTTTTAATACGGGCGTACAAATTTTTAATGATGATGTACAGCTTTGCCAAAAAATCGGCGCCAATGGAGTGAATCTTTTTAAAGATGGCGATTCAATTTTAACTCATTGTAATACGGGTGGTTTAGCAACTGCAGGAATCGGAACTGCGTTAGGTGTTCTACAAAAAGTTCATGAGAGTGGCAAAAAGATTCACGTTTATGTTGATGAAACTCGTCCACTATTACAAGGTGGCCGTCTCACAACTTGGGAACTGCAAAAACTTGCAATTCCATTTACTTTAATTACAGATAATATGGCCGCACATCTAATGCGTGACGGAAAAATTCAGGGGGCCATCGTTGGCGCGGATCGCATTGCCGCTAACGGTGACTTCGCGAATAAAATTGGAACTTATAGTGTTGCAGTTCTTTGCCATTACCACGGCATTCCACTTTACACGGCAGCTCCAATGACAACAGTTGATCCAAAATGCGCGGGCGGATCAGAGATTCATATTGAACAGCGTGACTTTGATGAAGTGCGTGGATTCGTTAGTTCACAACAAAAGTTTTTATGGGCTTCATCAACCGCTGCCGTTTATAATCCGTCGTTTGACGTGACTCCCGCAAAATTGGTTGCGGGCTGGGTCATGGATAAAGGTTTATTCACACAAAAAAACGTCGACGACGGTTGTTTTAAATAATTATTTTATTAAGGGAGGTTAAAATGATCGGAATTATTGGCGGATCAGGATTTGAAAAATTTGAAGACTTTAAAACGGTCGAACTCCTTTCGCGCGAAACACCGTTTGGTCAAACGTCGTCTGGATTTAAAAAGGCCAAATTAGACAATGTTGAATTTTTATTTATCTCTAGACATGGCGATCACCACGAATTGCTCCCTAGCGAGATTAATTATCGCGCCAATATTTATGCGATGAAAAAAATGGGCGTGACTTCGCTAGTTTCATTCAGTGCCGTTGGATCATTAGCCAAAGAATATGCGCCCGGTGATTTAGTAGTTCCTTACCAGTACATCGATCGCACAAAATCTCTACGCCAATCAACGTTTTTAGGCGGTGGCTTAATTGGTCACGTCTCACTCGCGCAGCCAATTTGCAAAGTCATGGCTAAAAACTTAGAAACTCAAAAGTCTAAATTTGATTTTAAAATTCACTTTGGTCAAACTTACGTTTGCATCGAAGGTCCTTATTTTTCAACCAAAGCCGAATCACTAGCTTATCGCCAAATGGGCGCACAAATTATTGGAATGAGTAATTTTCCAGAGTACGCTCTAGCTCGCGAAGCAGGTCTTCCGTATCTGCCGTGCAGCTTTGTGACCGATTACGATTGCTGGGACGACGCGATTCCTCATGTGACTGTTGATGAAGTCATTAAAGTGATGAAGGGTAATAATTCGAAAGGCTTACAAATTTTAAAGACCTTACTTGCGACACCGAATTTGTCGAATGAGAGTTCCGCATATGATGGTGGACTTCGCACCGGTTTATTTATGCCTAAAGAAGCCATTCCTGCGGACAAACGTCCTTGGGTCGATGTTTTAATGGGTTAGTTTTCAGAATCAGTTAGACGTTAGTCCTAAAGCACTCAAGTCAGTTTAACAAAAAACCGAAACAAAAGTATGAAAACAATTACTTTTGTTTGGATCTTATTTTTAGCAGTAAATTACTTACCTCAAACTGTTGCTGAAGCACAAACAACCGCCACAGGCAGCACGAAAACAGTCTCTGCGGCTTCTGTTCAGGGTGAAACTCTTAAAATCGGAGACCTCAAAGATAAATTAATGATCATTGGGAAGCCGTCTGAAGATTCTCAAAGAATGTTTACAGAGCTTGCGAAACTCAAATCGTCGGATGCAGCCAATGATTTGTCATTTCATCGCGTAGTTTCTGACTTTTTAGCAAAAAGATACATAGCTCAAAAAACTGATCCAAATATGCATTTAGACCTGCAAGCCAAAGCTGACTACTATCACACCCTGTGCGAATCAATCAAATCCAGTGCCCACTGTACTGAAGCAAAAACGATGCTTGGTCAATTTGAAAAGGCGAGAAAAACAGCTGGCGCCGATAATACGTTCACTTACAAACCACAAGCTGTGTTGCTGCCTGAATATGATTTAGCAAAATCAGAGCTTAAAGTTGGTGGAGCAAAATTCGATTTCACAGGTAAAGTCCTCGCCATTGCTGCAGTTAACAATCCTCTCACTGTTGCTGGGCCACCAGCTGCATCCGCAGTGGCAGGTGCCGCCGTCGCAACAGTTGCAGCTGCCACGAACAATGGTGGCGGCATAGCAAAGGATGTAGTTGTCGACGCACAGCCTGTTAACGAAGTGCTGAACTACACCTGCGAATGGAAAAAAGACCTACAACGCAAGGTTTTACGCGGCGAAAGCTGCAACGAATCAGGTAAACGGATTTGCTCAGGTTATGTGAATTGTACAAAAAATAATAAAGAAAAAACGGCTTTCACTCGTTTAGCCACTTGCGCGGAGTCACTCTGCGGCGAAGATAAAGCAAGTGAATGTTCAAAACAACCTAAATACGGATCTCGAAATCCAGAAGCCGAAGACTCAGCTTTCACTGACGCTAAAGCATCACCAAAAGCAGGAGCCGCAAAATGAAAATAAAACTTTTAGCATTTGTTTTATTATTTTGGACAACAATTTCATTCGCAGGCCTGGATAGCAATGTCTTAATTCACGGTCGCATTCATTCATTCGATAAGACCAGCGCTCGCGTTATCGATGAACACAATCAAATTTTTAATTTAGCCAAGACTTATTTTCCAAAAAATTTTGTTTTTCAGGCTGACAAGACTTTTATGTTAGAAATGCCGTTCGAAGATTTCGAAAAGCTGACGATCAAACGACTGCCAGCTAAAAAATAGTTAATACTGAATCAAAGAATTAATTTTTCTATTATTGAATTTCATTTCATTTAAAAAAGTCAGATCAATCAATACCAAAACGTCTTGAACTTGATACCCGGCTTTATGACATAAATTAATGGCCGCCTTCAAAGTCCCCCCCGTTGCTAAAACATCATCGCAAACGACAACATTCTTTTTTTCAGTCGCCGCATTTACTTCTAAAGTGGCCTCACCATATTCCAAAGCGTAACTTTCCTGAATGACCGGTGGCGGTAATTTTCCGGCTTTTCGAAGCGGCACAAAACCTTTGTTAAATTTTGCAGCCAATAAGCTTGCAAAAATAAATCCTCGAGATTCGATTCCAACAAAGTAATCCACAGATTTTAAATCAATCATTTTTGCAAAATCATTGCATAACGAAGTTAGGGCCTCAGAATTTTTTAATAACGGCGAGACATCTCTGAATAAAATACCTGGTTTTGGAAAACCAGGAACATCTTTGATTAACGATTTGTAATTCATTGCGACCGCCCCTTTGATTGATATTTGGTTGTAAAATCACTCCAAGACACAGTCAATAACCAAATCTTGACATGTCTTCTGAATACTCTTTTGACAGTCGTGAAGGAAGTAAATCATTTATAAATCCCCATTGCGGCGGCCTGGTATTTCGATTAAAAAGTGATCACATCAAACACAAGAATTTTTACACCTCAGGAGAACTCATGTTATCAAAAATTATTTTAGGCGTATTTTTATTTTCAGTTTCAGCTCAAGCTGGATCAAAACTTAGTGCAGCATGCGAAAAGCAAATTGTCGACGTTGTTTACGACAAATTAGGTCGCTACGACGAAACATTTAGTGTTTTCGGATACAAAGTGATTTATGACTCAGGCTTTACTCAACTAGCTGTTGTTCGTACTTCTGACGAAGTTGAACCGCGTGATGTTTTAGTTTCAGTTTCTGGAAACAATTCAAAATGCGTTGTTAAATACAAAGACGTTTTAGCTGACGGAATAACTGCTGATCTTGACAAAGAATTAGTTGAGTTAACACAACAGCCCGAACAAATTCCATCGAAGCACTTTGAAATCACTGGCACAATCACAAATGTACTAACTGGGGAAATCGACCCTTTTGTTATTGGTGATGCTTGTCTTATCGAAGTTAAAATGGAAAACGCACCAAACATCGTTTTCAACACAAGCCAATGGGACTGCGATGATAATTCAGCCCCTATCAAGACCGGTCAAAAAGTGACTGTAACAGTTCACAAAAAAGATCGCATCAAAAACAAAAAAGAATTAGCGGTATTAAAAGAAGTTTTCCAAGCTCCACGTTATTACTTAGTTCCATTTAACGAAATTAAATTAGTTAAGTAATTGAAAACTAAGAACGCTTCTGAATTCAGAGGCGTTCTTAATTCCTTAGAAAAATTTCTTACGTTGTGAAGATGGTAAAACCTTTAAAACTTCGCGATACTTCGCAACAGTTCGTCGCGCAATATCGACACCCTCTTTACGCAGAAGTTCTACTAACTTCTGGTCAGAGAATGGCTTGCGCGGATCTTCTTTAGAAATGATTTCTTTGATTTTAAGTTTTACTGATTCAGACGCCAATGAATCGCCATCTGTAGAGGCAATTCCTGAATTGAAGAAATACTTCAATTCGTAAATTCCTTGCGGCGTATGCATATATTTAGCTGTGGTTACACGACTGACCGTAGATTCATGCATTCCGATGTCATTGGCAATATCACGTAAGATCATCGGTTTTAGAAACCCAGCACCTTTATCAAAAAATTCTTTTTGGTGCTTAACGATACTTTCAGACACTTTATAAATCGTACGTTGGCGCTGATGAATCGATTTAATCAGCCAAACTGCTGATTTTAATTTATCAGAAATATAGTCCGTCGTTTTACTGTCCGATGATTTTGCTCCGGGATCAGTTTTTAAAACATTCTTGTAAAAATTAGAGATTTTTAGTTTTGGCAATCCGTCTTCGTTTAAAGACACAACATAGTCATCACCAACTTTGTAAACGTAAACATCGGGTGTAACGTAATGAGTGTCGTTTAAAGCATAAGCACGGCCGGGTTTGGGATCCATTGAATAAATGATTTTACACATTTCAATGACCGCCGGTAATGGCATAACCAGAGCTTTTGCAATACCTTCGTAATTCTTCTTTTCTAAATCTTTCAGGTGATTTTGAATTAAATTAACCAAGTCACGAGTGTCTTCTTCTAAGTTTTTGGCTTGCAACATCAAGCACTCTTTTAAATCGCGTGCGCCGACTCCTGGCGGATCAAAATCATGAATTAAACTGAGGGTGTCTTCTAAATCTAAGATATCAACTTTTTCTTCTTCAGCGATTTGCAACAATGGAGTCTTTAAATATCCATCGTCATCGATGTAAGAAATTAAAACATCGGCCACTCTCTCTTCGTGATCGGAAAAACCAACCATCTTCACTTGCCAATACAAATAATCATGCAGAGATTGCGTCGTCGAAATCACATTTTCGTAATTCATGATTTCTTCATTACCGTGCGAAGCTTCGCGCGGCATTTTATGGCGAGTCTCTAAATAGTTTTCCCATTCAAATTCATCTTGGCGCTGTGGATCTTGTGTTGCTGACTGTTCGGCTTGGCTATCAGCCATTTTTTCAGAGTTTCCATCAAGTTGGCGTTCGGCCTCTTTAGTACGTTCGAAGTCTTCTTCTTTTAAGACTTCGGCTTCTTCTAGAATCGGATTTTCTTCGAGCTCATTTCTAACTTGCGACTCTAATTCTAATCGCGACATTTGCAAAAGCTTGATCGCTTGCTGCAATTGAGGAGTGATCACTAAATTTTGGCTTAAATTCATTGTTTGTCTAAGAGCCATTTACGTCCTCAATCCCATTACAATTTATCTGCTAGCACTTAGCAGTTAAAGTTTGAAGTTCTCGCCCAAATAAAACTTTCGGGCCAGCTCAGAACCAGCAATTTCCTCAGCGTTTCCGCTAACTTGGATTTTACCGTCCTTCAATATATAAGCATAATCGCAAATCCCTAAAGTCTCACGCACGTTATGATCCGTGATCAAAACTCCTATACCTTTGGCCTTAAGTTCTTTAATTATATTTTGTATATCTGCAACGGCGATGGGATCAATCCCGGCAAATGGTTCATCCAATAAAATAAAATGAGGATGACCCGCTAAAGCCCTTGCGATTTCTACACGTCGACGCTCACCACCTGATAACGAATAGCCGAATGACTCACGGATGTGATTAATACGAAAGTCCTGCAATAAAGACTCTAAGCGCTCGCGCCGTTCTATTTCATCTAAGCTTTGCGCTTCTAAGGCCACACGAATGTTATCTTCGACGGTCATGCGACGAAAGATACTGGGCTCTTGCGCCAAATAACTCAGCCCAATGCGCGCACGCTTATGCATTGGGTAATTTGTAATATCAGTTTCGTTTAATAAAATTTTACCTGAATCCGGCTGCACAAGTCCAACCACCATGTAAAAAGATGTGGTCTTCCCAGCACCATTTGGACCCAGAAGTCCGACGACTTGGCCCGAAGTAACTTCAAAACTTGCCGCTTGTACGACTTTTCGTCCTTTGTACTGTTTAGAAATTTCTTCGATCTTTAATAGACTACTCAAAGTTTTTCCTTTTGTAATACAGTTGTTAATTTCGCCGTATCTTTAGCGACGCTGTTCAGGATTTGTTCCCGACACTTGAGCTTTATTGATTTTAACTTTCTGACCTTTTTCAGTTAACACGATTTCATCCCCACTAATGACATCTTGATTGAAAGTTAGTTTAGGCTCCCCAATTAATGTAATTTTATCAGCAAGAATGTCAATTTTCAACAATCGACAGGTTCCTCTTTTGTTGGGCCCCAGCATTTCTACATAGGGCGACAAAACAACTTCTTCGACCTGATTTTTTACAGGATTTATAGAAAACAAAGCTTTTTGCGAAAAAGTTCGGTAGTCCTCGGTTCGCATAGACACATTTTTTGTAAATATCGCTTCAGCGTTCTTATTCGAAAATTCCGCTTCTTTCGACTGAATGTAGAACATCTTTCCATTGACCATGTTTTGCGATTCGACCTGGTCCAGAACGTACATTTTATTTGTCGGTAAATGAATTTTTAGGCCGAAACCCTTTAAATTGATATTCAAATTTCGATTATCTTTAGGGCCTTTCATCGTTACCAAATCTCGACTGACTAGGGATTCTGTTTGCGCTTCGTATTTAAGCTCATTGGTCGCAAATGTATATCCGTTAGCACTTTCAGTCACAACTTGCCCGCGAATCACTAAGTCCTTCGAGCTGCCATTTACTTCGCCAACTTCGCCGCTCACTTTAAATGTCGGTATTTCTTCATTGAAGAAAGTAATGTTTACTTTTTTAACGGTCCACTGATCTTGCTCGGAACCAACGGCTTCGCTGGCCTTGAGTTCCCACCCTTTTTTCTCGTTAATATTTTCAACAAGGTGCAATCCACGCAAAGTTTGTTCGACGGATTTACGATTTTTTGCGCCATTAAAAAAATTATTTGGAAGTGCCTCTGTGCCTTCTTGCGCGGCCTTTTCATTCAGGTCTTTCAGAGCTGAAACGGACGAAAAATTATTTACGGATTTTGGAAACATCAATAAAAATTGAACGAATAATATAAATAAAATAAGGAATAAAATGTAGCGTGCGAACGAAAAAAAATTCGTAGACCGATCCGAACTACTGTCGGGTTGGTTGGGTCGCACTTTTGTCTTCGACAGTTTTTGCGACGGCAAAATTGATTGGTCCCCCACCGGCTTCATAGATAGAATACATCACCTTTTTCAGAGTAAGATAATCAATATCTTTATCTGCTTGCAGCGTTACTTTTCTCCATTGATCCGGATCGTCCTTAACATTGCCCACTGTGGTATCTACAACAGTTTTAACTTTGTTCTGTAATTTAGCATCTTGTTCAGCTTTATTTTTTTGCAAAATAAATCGAACCTGGTCACGAATGTTTGGAATCGTCCACTCTGGTGAGTTTTTAACCTCATCAAAAGTCGCCGCCACATTGTTGTCCACAAGGACTTCCTTAGCAGAAACCGTAATGACCAATGCAGGCTTAAGTTCATTAACTCGCTCTGCTTTTGGTAAGGTGACTTCTTTAGGAATATAAATAATTTCGCCCGTCGTATTATAATTCTGTAAAAGAAAAATAACTAGAACGGTGAAAAGATCGACCATGGCCGTTAACGAAAGCACAGCCGTAACGCTTCGGCGATTTTTTCTTCTTTTTAGAATATTATGATAGCGATGACGTTCGCCTGGTCTTTGAATTGCCATTAGTTCGGTCCTCCCGTTAATAGCTCTGGTGAGAATCCAGATTGCAAACTGACATCCATTGCAGAAACAACATGATCGTAAGCAATCTGATCTTCGATCGCCATTTTGATTCCCGCTTTATCAGGCTTCATTTGTTTTACACGAGACAGATCAGCAAGCAGTGCTTCTTTGTCATAGAGTCCATTGATCATCGGAATTTTGCGCGTTTCGTTGCCGACTAATAAAACGTAGCCAGTTGATTTAATATCTAAACGCAAAACAAAATCTTCTAATGGAGGCGGCTTTTGTTCTACTTGATCTTCATTTCTTGGCGAAGCAAACGAAGCACCTAACTGAATCATAGACACTTGAGTCCATACGGCCGATATCAATAGAAAAGTAATCAGTACCGACATCAAATCGATGAACGGAACTAAATTTAAATCTACATTTGAATTACGTCCCCTACCGCCGGAGTCTATGTGTGCCATGTAAAATCCTTACTGGTTAGTCCTTAAGTTTTTCTCTGTTAGCGCTAACTAAATTTAATACAGTCATGCTGGTCTCGATCATTTCGTTTTCAGCTTTTTGAATCATGTGTTGGAAAATTCCGTAGAACACGATGGCCACGATCGCAACTGCTAGTCCAAAACCTGTACAATTTAACGCATGCGAAATACCTTTAGAAAGTAATTCAGCTTTTGTTGCTGGATCCGCTGATGATACCGCGCGGAAGGCGCCGATCATACCAAAGATGGTTCCAAGTAATCCCGCTAAAACCGAAATATTACCAAACACCGCTAAGAACGCTGTTTTGCCTTCGATTTTTGGGAGTTCGCGCATGACGGCTGCGTCCATCGCAACTTGAATTTCTTCATCGGGGCGCTTATTAATCGTCTGCACAAGTCCTGCTTTAACTGTGTTTGAAAGCGGAGCTGGACGGCTATCGCAAAATGCAATGGCTTGTCTTAAATCGCCACCCAAAATCATTCGATAAAGTTGATCCGTAAATTCTTTTTTATCAACACGAAGTGATTTCAATGCCATTAAGCGTTCCACAACTAGAAATAGTGTGATTAAAGCGAACACCAAAATGATATACATCACCGGTCCGCCTTCTTCGAAAGCCCGTGCGACTGGATTTACATTTGGTGCTACCGCTGTTGCTGCGAGTACTGCTGTTGTGTTGTCCAAGATCTCCTCCTTAATTAAAAAATCTTCTAAAAACTATTTAAATTTTGACTTAATGTTATCTCATACCAGAAAATACAAACGGATATCCAGCAACCTCAGCAACTGTTCCTGCTGGTGGCTCTGGAAACCTGATCGTTTCCATTCTCGATCTTACACATTCTTCAACGGCGCGATTTCCAATCGTGGTTTTGTCACGAACGATCCGCGCGTTCTTAGCCACGCCACGTTCATGAATTTCCCAAGAAATAACAACCTTACCCTCAAGTTTGGTATTTTTTTTATATTCACGTTCGTAACACGCTTTGAAAAAATTCAACTGCGATCTTACCGCACGACGAACCGCTTCGCGATCGATCGAACCGATAAATTCTTCTTCGGCACCACCCATGACGATGTCGGTTTGTTCTTTCGTTCCAAATCCTGCGCCTTCACCAAACTGTCCCATTCCAGTTCCTCGGCCTTTGGTTCCTACGCCCGCAATCCCTTGGGTCGCAGTTCCTTTACCTCCGGCACCTGTGTCTTTAAATTTCGAACCAAGATCTCCGCCCGCACGGTTTTCATTAAAGCCCGAAGTTCCCGTGGCTTTTTCGCTGGCACCAAGTAATTCACCTGATCCACTGTAAGCTTTATCTAATTTTTGTCGAACGCCGCCTGAGCCAAATGCCGACAATAAACCCGTGTTGGAAACATCAGGTTCTTTACTTTTTGCATTCGCGCCTGCGGTTGGACCTGTTTTAACAGCGCCACCTTGTTTAGATGACGTAAACATTTTTTTCTTCGTTTTATCATCTTTAGATCGAACTTCTCTTGCCGTCGATGTTGCGTTTGATTGTTTTTGCGCAATCGCTTCTTGCTTGCTCGGGTCACCTTTTGCAATCGCCTTTTGAACTTTGTCATCTTCAGTAATTTTCTTTGGCGGCTCAACTGGCTTTACATCCACTTTTGGTGGTGGCGGCGGCGGCTCAGTTGTCGGTGGTGGTTCCGGTAACTTTGGCGTTGGAATCACCTGTATCGGCGGCTTATCAAAAATAACTTGGGCCACACGCTGAACTTCTTCTTCAGGTGGTTTTAGTTTAGGCGACATCACCGATACAATTAAACTTGTTAAAACAGCTATGATTAAAGCCGCCAAAATTCCTGTAAATTCCGATGACGAAAAAATTAACGGAGAATCTAATGGCACCAAACCACTGCGAGGCGCAAAACGAATCGCAATTTGGATCCCATTACTAAAAGTTAAAAATAACACTTCATTTTGCTGTAAACGGTGTGAAGCCTCTTTAACCGCGTTGCGGTCGTCGCTTCTTTGCACTTGGGCTTTTGCTTCAGTCGGAATATTTACAAACGGTTGACCACCCCGTGATTCAATTAAGTTAACATTTCTAAAAACTGTTCCTAAGGGTAAATTGATGCGGGCCTTTGCACCAGCAGTAATTGTTGGACCAATTGGAACGTGAGCCGTTTGCAAAATACGTTCGTGCCATGCAATCAGAATTTCAATTTGTCCGCCTTGTCCAGGGCGAACAGCTTGAAAGATACTTTGGAAGTGACTTGGCTGGGCAAAAGTTTTTGCGCCTTTCTTTTTACGACGACGTAAAAATTGTTGCGCACGAACACTTGGTTGCGACCGGTTGGAATTCTGACCTTGGATCTCAGGCTTGTTTTCAGATTTAGCGGCCGGATGCTGAACAACTGTTTTAGGTGTAACTTTCGTGGCATCAGTTGCAGACACTTCAGCAACTTTAGTCTCTTCTTTTTTCTGAGGAGCTTTTTCAGCTTTAATTGGTTTTTCAACCACTGTTTTTTCTGCAACTTTTTCAACGGTTTTGTTTTCGTGCTCAGTCGGCTGAACTGCAGAATGAGTTCCTGCACCCCAACCCGATTTAGAAACTGTTTCCGCAGTCGCAGCTTTGGTCGGCTGTGGCGTCGGTTTTGTTGGTGGTGCCTTTGGTGGAGGAATAATTATTTCATTTGATTTTTCAGTAGCGTGAACCGGTTTCGGTACTCCAACGAAAAATGCAATTTTAAACGGCCCAACTTGAAACTCATCGCCAGACTCTAAAACTTCATCAAGCACTTGCACTGAATTTTTATAGGTTCCTTGAACAGAACCTAAATCACAAAGATAAAAATTTAATCCGCGGCGTTCGATCAAACAGTGGATCGGAGATATTTCAGACGATTGTAAATCAATATCAATATCTGATGAGTTTGCCTCAGTACGTCCGACGACAACCTGATCTTTATCAATAAATTGCTTTACGAACTGAATCTGTCCGTCTTTAAAAATTCTAAATATTATTGGAGATTTCAACGCCCCCCCCGAATTCGCTGGATGTCTTCTGCTGTTCTTCTCATTTCGGGCAAAAAGTTTTCTCTTAATTTAATTAAACGTTTGTAGTTGAAGTTTTTCTGTTGAAGCAAATAAAATAGCTCTGGCTTTTGCGCTCCACCCTCGATCAACTCATCCTCAAAAGACAGGGTTTGCTTTTTTGGTTCCTTGGAACTACCCGTAAATGGTTCCTGAGCATGCGATGTTAACGACGCCGCCGTCAGCATCAACACTCCAAAAATATTAACAAAAGTAAAAACTCTATATTCTTTCATCATTAGTTAACGCAACCCATCCTTTATTTTAAACCAGCTTTTGCTCGATTTTCCAAATCCTTTATTTCATTTTTAACATCATCTGGTACTCCCACGAACTTTAGTCTGTTCAATACATCCAGACCTTCCTTCGGTTGATTCAGATAATCAATTTTTGCAATTGCATTGTTGTACATAATCTCGCGTGAATTTGGATTCTCTTTAGTTAACTTATCGAATAACTCTGCAGCTTCTTTCTTTTTCCCGCGCGCCGCTAACGTAATGGCATAGTTATTTTGAATTTTTACGTCTTTTAGTCCCTTATTAATTGGAATTTCTAAGGCGATTTCAGCTTTAACGAAATCTTTTTCTTTAAGGTAAATGGCCCCCAAGTTAGCTCCGATAATTGCACTCTGAGAATTAATTTGAAGACCTTTTTTAAAAGTTAATAAAGCTTCACGGCGCTCGCCGATTGCAAGTAGAACCAATCCTAAATTATTGTAAAGGTCTGCTTCCTTAGGATATATCTTTAAGGCTTTGTTAAACAAATATTGAGCGGCCACATAACGACCATTTTTGTAATGGAGCACTCCTAAAGAATTTAAAGCTCGCAAATTTTTTCCATCTTGTTTAATAAGTCCTTGCGCGTGTATTTGAATTTGGCTATCACTTTGTGCCTTGATGGCATCAAGCAGTTTTTTCTCGACTTCACTTTGAGTTCCCGCATTTGCAATGCCATTTTGCGAGACGACTTCGGCTTCAGTTTTTAATTTTTGCTTAGTCGGTGGAGAATTTGGGTAAGAGCCATCCATCGGATCGCCTTGATCTTCCACAATCGCTCCGTCTGAGTCCATTTGTCCATCAGACACGGGCTTACTAGCACAAGCATTTACTAAAACCGAAATTAATATCAAAGATATAATTTTGAACTTTTTTTTCATTAGCGTTCACCCATCCAACTGATCAATCGCGATTCCATACTGAGCTCGCGCCCTGAGTAGTAGTTCGCCGGTTCTATTATCGCCATTTTTGTGTAAGCATTTCTAAACGCCGGAGTGTAGGCCTCAAATTCAAGTCCTTGCACGACGGCTAGCTTGTAACTTTTATTTGCTTCAACGGCGAAAGGCTCGGCAACTTTTTTAATCTGATCACTGTATTGCTTCTTTTGCGCTTCACTAAAGCCACTCGGGGTCGGAGCTTTTAAAATCGAGTGATTCATATGCGCATTCATCTCGCCGGTTAAATAAAGCGAAGAAACCACTTCTTCAGCGGAATTAAGCTTAACAACCACGCTCAACTGTTTATTGATACGATCAACAAGTTCAAGCTTGCTGGCCAGGGCCGCCGATTGCTTAGTTTGATCGGCTGGGATAGTGATCGCACGTAAATCCTGGAACATATCTTCTGCCTCACTGAATTTAACTTTAGCAATATATTCCTTAACACGTTCCCTTTGATCATCAGGAATTTTTGTAAAACCGTAATTCATTTTATTAACGTATTCTTTACGTTCATCGGAGTTACGCTTTACCATCGTGCTCATCCAATACAGCGCTTCAATTCGCTGTGCGGATATCGACGTCGTTTCGACGTAATCGTTATATTTAACGAATGCATCCTGCTTGCGATTAGCTTTACGGAGTAAAGTTGCAATGGTAAATAAAGCGTCGCAATTTTCGGTGACGCTTTTGTTAACCTTAATAAATTCTTCGTACGTGTTGATCGCATCTGCAACACGACCAACAGCTTCAAACATTGTTGCCGCGTTAAACAAATAATTCGGAAGCAATGGATCCTTCGGAGACTCGGTCGCAATTTGTCTAAATAACAAAGCGGAGTCTTCGAACATACCAGCATCTTGATAAAGTTTTGCTAAAAGACGTTTACCCTTAGGTTTTAAGTTCTCGGCATTTTTATCGCTTCGTTGTAACAATTTAGAATAGGTATTGATCGCTGCCTGATTCTTATTAGCACGTTCAAAGTTTACGCCAGCATTAAACAACGCCATCGAAACTAATTCCGATGACGGGTTTTGCACAATAAAAGCTTGAAACTGATCAGCTGATTCAGAGTATTTTTTGTCAATTTCTAAATCTTGACCACGTTTAAAAGAAGCTTTTTCGATAACCCCGCGAATCTCACCACCAACTTTTGAGTTTGATAACGATTCATACGCTAAAAGTTCGGTGCCCATTTTTTCTAAACCGACATAGTCTTTTTTAAGGTTGTACATATCAAGTAACAAATTCGCCGAGTATTCAGCGTATTTATTTTTACTTACAGCATGCTTAGCGACGATGTCTTTAAAAATTTTCTCAGCTGGTGCAAAATTGTTTGTTTGATAATAAAGTCGTCCAACGCGGAATCTAATTTCGGCATCCTTATCTGAGGAAGGAAATTTTTCTGAATACCACATAGCTGACTTAATGAATTTCTCTACGCGTGGATCCATTTGAATTGGTTCAATGGAGTCCCCAACACGTTTTTGTAGTTCTTCGTCTTTAGGTAAAACTCGCTCGATCGATAACAATAAATTTTCAGAAGATTTTTTATAAAACTTGCTGTTCGGTGCATTTTCAACGACCCACGTGTAATTAACCGCAGCTTCGTCGTACTTTTTCATATCATATAAAAGCTCGGCGTAGAAGAATCGCATGTCGGCCGCTTGCGGAGACTCAGTAAACTCCTGAAAATACAAATAATACCCGTCCAATGCCGACTGCTGAGAAAATGCCGCACGCGAATTTTGTGCCGTTTGATGCTGTTGTAAAATGTAATTTCTTAACGTTTGCTCGCGTAAGTCAAAAACGCTCTTTAAAAATTCTTTATCAGCCGAGTGTGATTTTGCCCAACCCGAGTCAATTTTATATTCGGTGATCCAACGGTATAATTCTTCTTTAAATTGCGGAGAATTCTTAGCAAAGAAGTAATTCTGCACGATTTGGTATTGGAACTCGAACGATTTTTTCGCACGC
>JAYVHE010000177.1:0-4287 GCA_043771495.1 Bdellovibrio sp.
ACTCCTTCAATCTCTCGAGAGAAAAATAATTAAGTTTTATAAATTAACGAAGTCATGGGCTCGCGTCCAGAACTAACGTTGATTCCTTACAAAGATTCGTTAACGCAACGCAATAGAGTGACTTTTCGCCGCCTTTAAGCGATATCTAACCCCATGTTTTTTATAGTATTTGAGGGCCTCGACGGGTCAGGAAAATCGTCCCTGATGTCATCCCTTGCTCATCATTTAGAGTCGCAGCAGTTAAAATATATTCGCACTCGTGAACCTGGTGGTACACCACTAGGTGACCAGATTCGCGAATTAATTTTAGCGCATAGCTATGATCATGCTCCATGTGCCCGAGCCGAATTACTTTTGTACGAAGCCAGTCGCGCTCAGCATGTCGAAAAAGTTATTCGTCCGGCACTTAATAATAAACAATGGATTTTATGTGATCGCTTTTCAGCGAGTTCAGTTGCGTTTCAAGGCGGCGGACGTGAAATCAGCGTTGATGATGTGGTTTTGCTCAATGAATTTGCGACCGCTAAATTACAACCGCACTTAACAGTTTTGCTCGATCTTTCTGTTGAAGCTTCGCAAAATCGCAGACAGCAAAGGTCTTCTGTGACGGGTCAAAAAGAAGATCGCATTGAATCTGAAAAAAATGAATTTCACGAACGCGTTCGCCAATCTTTTTTAACTCAAGCGCGTCTTGCTCCTGAGCATTGGCTGGTTCTAGACGCCAACAAATCCCAAGAGGAATTATTTCAAGAATTACTTCAGACTATTAAGGGCCGCCAATGGCTCAAATAAGAAACGAGTCCCTGCAATCCGATCGCATTTTAAACTGGGCTGATCAATTGCGCTTAACTGAAAAGTTACCCCATGCATTGTGTTTTTCTGGAATCGATTACGGACATAAAAAAACAGTCGCTTTAGCTTTAGCCCAAGATTTATTGTGCGAACGCAAGCAACAGTCGGCCTGCGGTGTTTGTGGCTCCTGTTTGCGGGTTGAAAAACAACAATCTGAATTTTTATTGATGATCGAACCTGAAAAAGAACAAATTAAAATCGCTGAAACAAAAAAAATCATCGAGTTTTTATCGCTTTCAACCAATGGACGGGCTCGCGTCGTTATTATTGATCAGGCCCACTTACTAAATCCAAATTCGGCCAATTCAATTTTGAAAACAATCGAAGAACCAATCGCGGAAGTTTATTTTTTATTACTGACAGTCGATGAAAAAAATTTGATGCCAACAATTCGTTCGCGTTTGCAAATCGTGCGATTTCACGCTCAAGATTTAGAGCAAATTGTTAATCAACGGTTTCCAGAGACTGACCTTGAATTGGCTCGACACTCAGCTGATTTGCTTTATTTATTTTGGACGGATGAAGGATTTTTAAGAAACGATACTTGGCGTGAAGATATTAAGGATCGTGAACGAGCCATTAAAATTTTGCGTTACTGGATTGCCTTGGGCCGAAACAGTTTATTTTCGGGGGTTGGCCATCAATTAATTCCATTTGCACAATGGGATCGGTTTTTAAGAAGCTCACTGAACCAAGAATTTAAAACCGCGTTTTCGGAATTCTTGAACGCAATCATTAAAGTTGAAGTCGAAATTCATCGCAATGTCGACGCGTCCTTAGCTTTTGAAAAACTTTGGATTAACCACGCCCGTCCGGCTTATTCGCCTGGAGGACTGTTTTATGTCTAATCCTCAACACCAATCATGGATTGATATTCACTGCCATTTAGATCGATTAGAGGGTGGCCCAGAAGCCGCACTCAGATTGGCCCAGCAAAACGGAGTCGGCCGCATTATTACGATTGGCACCGAGCCCGAAGATTTACCAGTCGTTTTAGAATTGGCAAAAAAATTTAAGAACGAAGTTTTTTGTACATTGGGAATTCACCCTCATGAAGGTGTTAAGTATTCGCAAGCCGTTGGTGAATATATTTTAAAAAATGCACTCGAGCCCGAAGTCGTTGCCGTCGGTGAAATTGGTTTAGATTATTATTACAATCAATCACCGAAAAAAGAACAAATCGAAGCGTTCGAAGCGCAGTTAGCAATCGCAGAGCAATTAAAGCTACCAGTCGAAATTCACACGCGCGATGCTGATGAAGACACTGTTGAAATTTTGAAAAAATTTAAAGGTAAAGTGAACGGTGTTATTCATTGTTTTACGGGCACTGATTGGTTGGCCCGGCAATGTTTAGATTTAGGTTACAATATTTCGATATCAGGAATTGTAACTTTTAAAAACGCGGACGATTTACGAAATATTGTGAAAAACACAGTGCCACTGGATCGCTTGCATGTAGAAACGGATGCTCCGTTTTTGTCCCCAGTTCCGGTGCGTGGTAAACCAAATACGTCGGCTTACATGGTTCACACCGCAAAGTTTGTTGCGGATTTAAAAGGTGTTGATGTTGAAGTATTAAAAATTCAAACCAACAAGAACGCTTTAAATATGTTTAAAAAATTAAATACGAAAATAAATTAGACGAAGGAGAGAACATGGCAAATATGAAAGTTGGAATTAATGGTTTTGGACGAATCGGAAAAGTATTTTTTCGCGCGGCTTATCAAAAATTGGATATCGCAGGAATTAATTCTTTAGACGATTTAGACGGAATGGTTCACCTTCTTAAGTACGATTCGGCCCACGGCATTTTTGATGCTGAAGTTTCTCATGATGGCGAAAATTTAATTATTAACGGTAAAAAAATTCCAGTTTCAAATACAAAAGATCCCGGTCAAATTCCTTGGGGAAAATGGGGCGTAGAAATGGTTATGGAATGTACGGGAGCCCTTAAAGGTAAAGATGATTACCAAAAGCATATTTCCGCCGGTGCTAAAAAAGTCATGATCTCGGCTCCGGCAGACGGTGTGGATATCACTGTGGTTTACGGCGTTAACCACAAACTTTATAATCCGGCAACTCACACAGTCGTTTCAAATGCTTCGTGCACGACAAACTGTTTGGCGCCTTTGGCAAAAGTATTGAATGATAACTTTCAAATCGTCAATGGAACCATGATGACGATTCACTCCTACACAAATGACCAACGTATATTAGATTCAACGCATAAAGATATGCGTCGTGCACGTGCGGCTGCAGTTTCTATGATTCCGACGACAACGGGGGCGGCAAAAACTGTGGGTTTAATTATTCCTGAATTAAAAGGCAAACTAGACGGACTTTCTGTCCGTGTTCCAACACCTAATGTTTCGTTGGTTGATTTTACGTTCAACACAGAAAAAGAAATTACCAAAGACACCATCAACGACGCTTTAAGAAAAGCGGCCGCTAGTGGCGATTTAAAAGGTGTTCTTGCGGTTGAAGAAAAGGAACTGGTCAGCATAGATTTTAATGGCAACAAATACTCTTCGATCGTCGATGCAAAAACCACTATGACAGTGGGGCCAAAAACTGGAAAAGTTTTATCATGGTACGATAACGAAGTTGGTTTTTCGAATCGTATGGTCGACATGGCCTTGTACATGATGAAGTAATCACGGAGCTTTTGGAACATAATTTTTTAGTATTTAGATTTTACAATAAGGATTTTTTATGGCTCAAATTGGACTTAAAGGGATTAAAACGATCAACGATTTTGCCGTGAATGATGGTCTTAAAGGTAAGACTGTTTTTTTGCGCTTAGATTTAAATGTTCCTTTGAAAGACGGAAAAATTACAGATTTGACTCGCATTACGGCCAGTCTTCCGACAATTAAGTTTGCCATGGAAAAAGGTGCTAAGCTTGTGATTGCTTCGCATTTAGGTCGACCGAAATCGGCTGCCGATAAAAAATATTCGATGGCACCGGTTGCTGAAAAACTTGGTGAATTATTAGATGTTGAAGTCGTTTTAATGGAAGAGCCAAGTTCTGAAGGCGTTAAACATTTTTTGTCTGGCCCAATGAAAAAACAAATTATTTGTTTAGAAAATTTACGTTTTGATAGCGGCGAAACTGAAAATAAAAATGAACTTGCGCAAATTTGGGCGTCATATACCGACATTTATATTAACGACGCCTTTGGCGCGAGTCATCGCGCTCATGCAAGTATTCATGCTTTACCTGAAGTTATGGATAAAAAAGGAATTGGGCTTCTGATCGAAAAAGAAGTCCAAATGCTTGAAAAATTATTTCAAAATCCGGCCAAGCCCTATTTGGCCGTTTTAGGTGGCGCAAAAATTTCAGATAAAATTCCTGTCATCGAGAAATTAATGGATGTTGTAGATGGCTTTATAATTGGTGGAGCCATGGCCTATACATTTTTAAAAGCTAAAGGA
>JAYVHE010000178.1:0-4929 GCA_043771495.1 Bdellovibrio sp.
GCTAATATGCTTGATAAGGACTCTCGAGAAAAACAAAAAGACGCACTGGCCGAAGAAAAGCTCGTTCCGCACCCTCGGGAAGACGGCACCACTTACGAATTTCCTGTAGTTTATGGATACCCACTATTCTGGATCAAAAAAATCGGCATCAGTTCTAAATCAAATCAAAATGCGGATTTCGGCGATTTATCAGGTAAAATTACCGACGTAACTTCGAATCAGCGCCAAATAAATAAAGTCACTCAATTAAAAATCAATGGCGACTTTAAATCCAAACAATTATTAGGACTCAATGTCGAAGCTACTCTTAATAATCTTAAAGCCGAACCTGAAGTCAGCTTTGCTTTTGGCTACGGCCAATTGCCAATGAGTAATATCCAGTTGATTCAATCTGGTGATGGTACAATTTCAATTCCAGACACTAAAACCAGTACAAAAATCTCTGGCTCAACAATCGGTTTTAAAACAATCGATCTGGTTTTTAATTTCGACTTTAAAGACGTCAAATTTGCCAGCCAAGCAGCGGATGCAACCGTCAATGAAATCCTAGCTAAAACACTCACTCAAATTAGCAAATTCGATCTTAATGGTGGTGTAAAAGGCGAAATCAACAAACCTGAAATATTCTTGAATTCATCACTTGGCGGCCAATTAGAAGCCGCATTCCAAAACCTACTGAAAGAAAAAATCGAAGAAGCGAATAAAAAGGTTCGTGAAGAAATCGAAAAAGAAGTCGCTAAACACAAAGCCGAATTTGAAAAGGTAAAGACCGATTTAACAAATCAGGTGAATGCGCAAATAAAATCCGCCCAAGATCAACTGGACGCCCAAAAGAAACAAGCCGAATCCAGAATCGACGAAGCTAAAAAAGATTTAGAAAACCAAGCTAAAAAGAAAGCTGAAGGCGAAGGCAAAAAGGCCATCGACGAGTTAAAAAAGAAATTAGGCTTTTAACCCTTAGCTAGTCCAAGTGCGGAGACCAATGGATGAACCAAGCAATGACTTCAATTTCTTACCTAGATTACCTAACAGGTTTCTGGGTTCTCACAGTCATTTGAGTCGCCCTCGTCAGTAAAACCAAAAAAAACGCGAAATGGTGGGCTTTCATACCGTTGTTCATTGCAGCACTTATCATCGGCGTAAATTACGCCGCTGTAGCACTCATCGTCCTGGTTGTAAATATCGACGTCTCTATCGGCCAGATTATTCCTGCAGAAATTTACAAAGTGATTGGTACAATTTGGTGGTGCGGGGCAATCTCATTAATTACATTCATTGCGGCTCTTAAATTCGAACGCAAACTCCACGAAATTCCTTAAAAAGTTGGATCATAATTATTTTTAGCGTCCGCGCTGTTTAGGCACTTCCGGAATATCATCAACAGATTTGAATACTCGACCGCCTCTGGAGCTGATCATATCGACTTCATTGTCGGCACCAGGAGACTCACCGGGAATTCGCAAAACCGCATCACATTTATCAGCCAACTGTAATGAAATCGGTTTCATTAGGTCTTCATATGAAGATTCGCCCGTAATTTGAATAATAGGTAAGGCCATATTAACGCCAATAATTGGCGTATGACCTTTTTTAAAAACCGCCAGCGCAGCTCTGTTCAATACCTCAAGATTTTTTTTCCAACCACTTTGATCTTCTGTATTGCTTCTATAGGGCCCAGAAATCATAATCCACATATATTAACCTAACTCTCTTTTTAAACTGAACTGTGACCATTTTCAGAAGGTTTAGACTAAAGCTGGATCGCTTTCCAGTCTACAATACCATGGACTTTTTTGATTTCACCATTTTTATACCAAAAAATGGTCGCAGGAAGTTTATCAATAGAAAACTTGCGAGAAAGATTATCCGAATTATCCCAGATCCTAACAATTGGATCCTGGTTGAGCTGCGGAAAGTTTTTCAAAAACCGAACTAAGTCATCGTGGCTTTCATCCAAGGAAACTACAATGAATTTCGAATAATCATTAGCAGGATTCTTAGAATTTTCGTTCACAAAGTGAAGTAATTCAGGAATTTCAGTAATACAAGGCTCACACCATGAGGCCCAGAAGTGAATAACCGTCACCGAGTCCTTATCACCTGGTAGCAACTTAGATCGATCAACTTTATTGTTGTTGTAGTCAATAAACTCATCCGTGGCGCCAAATATCGACTCGATATTACTTACGTCAACGTCCTGCTTCTTTTCAGAACCACCAGAGAGCATCATATAATTTTTTAAGTAGAAGGCCCCAAAAACTATTCCAGTGGCCAAAAGAATAAAGAAAACCCCTAATACTATTTTTTTATTCATAGTTCACTAGGGGTTTTAAATTAGAGTTACTTATTGTAGTGAGCAGCACGAGAATCATTCTTGATTTTTCGTAAATGCTTTTTGTATTTATCGTTAGCGATAAATGACAATTTCTTCTTTTTGCTTTCAACTTTCGCTGCATTAGTTTCAGCTTTATCAGCTTTTTTACCTTTGCCAGCAGTTTTAATCGCAGGAGTTTCTTTAGATTTCCAGTCGAAATCCACGAACTCAAGGAAAGCCATCTCAGCTTTATCACCAGGGCGAATCCCAACCTTGATAATGCGAGTGTAACCGCCTGGACGATCTTTCATCCGAACAGAAATATCTTTAACAATCTTCACCGCAGCATCTGAATCAGCTAAACGAGCCGACAAAACGCGTGTTGAATTCAAGTTAGCTTTTTTTCCTAAAGTGATCGCTTTTTCGATTTGGCGACGAGTTTCTTTAGCTTTTAACAAAGTCGTTTTAATACGACCGTGCTCAACTAAGGACTTCATCAATCCACGTAAAAGCGCCTTACGGGCCTTAAATTTTCTACCAAAATGTTTAACTAATCTTCTGTGTGAAGCCATATTCTACCTTCTCTATCCTCTACCTTACGCGTCTCGTTTAGGCTGATTAACAGCTGTATTTGGATCCCATCCTGGAGGTGGCCATCCGTCAATTTTCATTCCTAAACCAAGACCCATTTCAGTCAATATTTCCTTAATTTCATTTAAAGACTTACGACCGAAGTTTTTAGTCTTTAACATCTCAGCTTCAGATCTAACAACTAATTCACCGATAAAGCGAATGTTAGCATTCTTCAAGCAGTTCGCAGAACGAACACTTAATTCCAAGTCATCAACTGAACGGAATAAGTTTTCATTCAAGCTAGAGTTTCCAACCATTTTCGATTCTTCAGTTGGTTCTAAAGACTCGTCGAAAGTTAAGAAAATCTGTAATTGCTCTTTTAAAATTTTTGAAGCTAATGAAATTGATTCTTCTGGTTTTAATGAACCATCTGTCCAAACTTCAAAAACTAAAGAATCGTAATCTGTACGTTGACCAACGCGCGCGTTAGTTACTGCGTAATTCACTTTGCGGATTGGACTATGTAAACAGTCAATCGCAATGTAACCAACAGGCAACTGTTCAGAACGCAATTCAACCGGCGTGTAACCACGGCCGAAAGATACGATTAATTCACAATTGAAATTTGCATTATTTCCCAAAGTAGCGATGTGCTGATTAGGATTTAAAATTTCAATTTTGTCGTTCGTCGAAATGTCTGCAGCAGTCACAATACCAGGACCTTTTTTATTGATCTTTAAAGTAAACGTGTCTGGTGAGTATTGACGGAAACGAACTTGTTTTAAATTTAAAATAATATCTGCAACGTCTTCCAAAACATCTGGTAACGTCGAAAATTCATGGAGAACGCCTTCAAACTTAACAGCAGAAACAGCAGATCCCATCATCGAGCTTAATAAAATTCTACGTAGAGAATTTCCTAAAGTAACACCAAAACCTTTTTCAAGCGGCTTAATGATGAACTTTGCGTACTCAGATGTTTGCGTCTCTTTTTCGATCTCAAAACCTTTAGGTTTAATGAGATCTCTCCAAAACTTAAAATAGTGCTCTTGCATTAATGTCCCCTTAAATTAGCGTGAATAATACTCTACGATCATACTTTCTTCGACAGCTAAGCTGATTTCGTCGCGTGCTGGAGAATCTTTAACAGTTCCCTTGAACGCAGCGTGATCCGCTTCTAACCATGAAGGCATAGTACGTCGACTGACCGACTGGATACCTAGTGCAACTTTATTCATTTCTTTACTTTTTTCAGCCACTGCAACAACATCACCTTTAGAAACGATAAAGCTCGGAACATTTACGCGCTTACCATTTACTGTAAAGTGTTTATGAGAAATCAACTGACGAGCTTCACGACGTGAGCTTGCAAAACCAAGTGTGTAAACCACGTTGTCTAAACGCATTTCTAAGAACTTTAATAATCCTGTCCCAGTGATCTCTTTAGACTGATCAGCTAAATGGAAATAACGACGAAATTGCTTTTCAGACAAACCGTAGTAACGTTTTGCTTTTTGTTTTTCACGTAATTGTAACGCGAACTCAGAAAACTTTAAACGTGATTGACCGTGTTGACCTGGAGGATAAGGTCTTCTTTCGAAAGAACACTTATCAGTAAAACAACGATCGCCTTTAAGAAAAAGCTTCGTGTTTTCACGTCGACACATTTTACATACTGAACTATTCACACAACTCATATTTTGCCTCTATTAAACTATTAAATTCTATGTCTAAATTCTACGTCTTTTTGGTGGTCTACAGCCATTGTGAGGAACTGGAGTGATGTCTTTCAAAGACAAGATTCTGATTCCTGTTCCAGCCAAAGCACGGATTGCTGGTTCACGGCCTGCACCGGGACCAGTTAAAAATACGTCTACTGATTTCAAACCACTTTCCATTGCTTTCTTAGCAGCATCTTCACAAGTAACTTGAGCCGCGAAAGGTGTTCCTTTACGAGAACCTTTAAAACCCATGTGTCCAGCAGACGACCATGAAATAGTGTCACCTTTAGGATCTGTGAACGTTATGATCACATTTCCAAA
>JAYVHE010000179.1:0-11943 GCA_043771495.1 Bdellovibrio sp.
ATTTCAAAATCTACAGAAAATGCTCAAACGGCGTCAGGAACATCAAATCAGTCGCATAAGAAGGCCGAGGAAGGTCGTCAAGCCGTGGAGCAAATGGTGACTTCGATGGAAGAAATTAGTCAGAGTAATGAAGCCATTCTGGGTCAAATCAATGAAAGCAATCGTCAGATGACTGATATCGTGAAAGTGATCCAAGACATTGGTCAGCGAACGAAAGTGATCAATGAAATTGTTTTTCAGACAAAGCTATTATCTTTTAACGCGTCCGTCGAAGCAGCTCGCGCTGGGGAGCACGGTAAAGGATTTGCAGTTGTTGCTGAGGAAGTTGGAAATTTAGCGCAGATGTCTGGTAACGCTGCCAAAGAAATCTCTGAAATGCTGGAAGCTAGTATTGCAAAAGTTGAAGGTATCGTCCGTGACACCAAACAAAAGGTCGAAGTAATGGTACACAATGGTAAGGAAAAAGTCGTTGCCGGTGTAACAGTTGCAAAACAGTGTTCAGAAATGCTGAATGAAATTGTACAAAATGTTTCGCAAGTGGCCGGAATTTCACAAGACATTTCAATGGCCAGCAAAGAGCAGGCGCAAGGGGTTTCGGAAATTAATAAAGCTATGACCGAACTAGACACTGTAACTCAACAGAACGCCGCGACCAGTGAAGAAGCTGCTGGAGCCGCCGAAGAACTTTCGGCACAAGCAGAGTCATTAAAGGCCTCTGTAGATCAATTGATGGTGGTGATCAATGGCGCTGGGGCTGCACAAAGTCCAGCTGTGAACCAAGCTCGACCAAACCGAATGACAAGCACAAAAACTCCAAAAGCAAACGTCGTTCGTTTTAAATCAACAAAATCGAAGTTTTCGCGGTCTGCGCCAGCTGAAGGCGCAGCACTTAAAATGGCCGGTTCCGGGGATTTTGTTCCCAGTCGCGACGATGACGGATTCAAAGAAGTATAGTTGACGATTGTGACGAACACAGAATTTTTATCTCAGGACGATTTTGATTATTTTAAAGCAAAAATATTTGAACTGGCGGGGATCCATCTGACCGAAAAAAAGGTGGCCCTGGTGCAAACTCGTCTGCAATCTTTTTTAAGGAAATCAGAGATTAAATCAACGATGGAATTAAAACAAAGACTTGAGCAGGGGAATTCGAAAGTTGTTCAGGCATTTATCAATTTATTAACGACTAATAAAACTGATTTTTTTAGAGAGCCCCAGCATTTTGATTTTCTAGTTAAAAGTTTATTGCCTTACTGGCAAAGTGCCGAAAAAAAGGAAATCAAAATATGGTGTTCTGCTTGTTCGACCGGAGAAGAACCATATACCTTAGCAATGTTGTTAGCGACGCATATGCCGCAAACGATACGCTGGAGTATTTTAGCAACAGATATTGATACTGAAGTTTTAAAAACTGCGAAAAATGGTGTTTATCCAGTGCAAAAAAAAGTAGAAATTTCAGAGGACTTTCATAAACACCTAGTGCTAGGAAAAAAACATACGGCGGGATGGTTCAAAATTGCTGATGAGCTTCACCAGCACGTACAGTTCGAGTCTCATAACTTAATTGATTCACAAATGACCGGTGAACAAATTTTTGATCTGATTTTGTGTCGCAATGTGCTTATTTATTTCGAACGAAACACGATTATGACTTTAATGTCAAAGTTTCACAATTCTTTGCGGTCAGATGGATTTTTATTTATTGGTCATTCAGAATCCATCCAAGGCACATCCAACCTGTTTAAATCAATGCAACCTTCGATTTTCAAAAAGATCAGTGCATGAATGAAGAAATAGTTAATTTAAGTATTGCTGAAATGATTGTGACGAAAGATCCAGTCGTGATTTGTACCGTGCTTGGTTCCTGCGTTTCGGTTTGTCTATTTGATGAAAACGCAAAAGGTGGCGGAATTATTCACTATGCGCTTCCCCTAATAACCGACACGACCTGCGATAACCCGCTTCGCTATGGTGATTATGCAATTGTTAAACTGATTGAACAAACGTGCCAGCATTTGACAATTAGGCCCGAGCAACTCAAAGCAAAGGTCGTCGGGGGAGCCAATAACATTGGTTCGGAGCACCCAACCCAACACGTTGGTTCTGAAAACATCAAAATAGCAAAAAGTTTGTTGGACAAATATCATATTCAGATTGTGGGCGAAGATGTCGGCGGATTTCACGGTCGAAAAGTTCTTTTTCATGTTTACACAGGCCGCCTACAAGTGGCTTTTGTAGGTCCAGGATTTTCCAGGCCATCGGCCATGCGAGCAATTAATATACCAAAAGCTCGATAATTCAAATTATGGATTCAAATATTTCCAAAGATAATTAGAAGCATTAAAGTCTTGAAGTGGAATATCACTTTTTCCACAAACTGCTCTAACTCCGCCGAGATGGATTGCACGCATAATATTGGTTTAAATCTTTATCGAATTGCCCCGTACCTGCACCGACGGCCGCAATCCGCCTAGAATTTCTTCGGCAAAATTACTAAATCGGATTTCGAGTTTTCGACTCCGGACGACAACCAAAGATAAAGCGTTTTACAGTTCTTCGTTTGTAGGCGAGGGGCACCGCCCCGAAATTATTTTAATTCATATTCGGTGATCTGGGGCGGTGCCCCCGACTAACCTAGAAAAGTAACTGGAATCCTTTAAATCCAGCTGACCAAAGATTGGATTCGACCTATCGTAATTATGTGATCAAATCATTTTTCATTCCTATGTTGGTCGAAACAATCAGCTTAATCAAAAGATCCACAGGCTCTGAGTCCTATGTAACCGATATTGAAATCGATGTGGACGGCCACAGAATTCCATTCTTGTTTGATACGGGAGCAGTTTCTTCAAATATGGCAGCAAGTGGCCACGCATTAAATTATCCAAGCCTTGGAAAAGAAGAATCTAAGGGAGCATCTGGTCAATCAACCCCGTGCGATATCATACAACCTCTTAAGATTAAAATAGGTCAAATTGAATTTGAAAAGCCTAGAATTAAGCGCTGCAATTCCAATATTCTTGGACTCGATTTAATTGGAAAAAATGGTTTTGAAATTGACCTGAAAAATTTAAAATTAGTTTTAGGACTACCAACGTCAATTAATTTGAGTGAGCCGATTCGCCGACTGACTCCAGGGCATGTCACGATTCCACTTAAAATTGAAAACAAATTAGTCGACGCATTGTTCGATACCGGTGCTGACACCACAGTTATTGACTCTAAATTTGTTAATGAGCACAAAAATTATTTTGAGTTAGTAAGATCCGAAGAGGGTACAGATGCCCATGGACACAAAATTCAGTCTCACATTTATCGTTGTCGATCATTGCAGGTCGGAATACTCAAACTTCAAAACGTCGAAATGGCCGCATTTGATTTCGGAGAGTTTTTGCGTAGTAAAATGGAAGGATCGCCTTTGATCCTGGGAAATAATGTTATTGCCAAAGCCAAGTGGTATTTCAATTTAAAATCAGGGCATTGGGTGGCTGTTAACTCAGACTAAAATACTGAAAATGTTTCTTACTTCAAAGTCGACAAAAAGAAAAATGTCGCAGGCCAAGCTGCAAGCCAAACCCAAAAAAAGCGATTGAGTCCATAACCTAAGTAAACCGTAAAATGAAATAGGACCGCACCACAAAAATAAAATAGTTTTAACTGTGGCATAATCAGCAACAGTACCGTCGAAACTTCGAATAAAATAACCGCCCATGAAAGCATACGCGCAATGGGCTTTTGATCCTGCAAATACTCTGCGAAGTTTTTAGTGAATCCAATCTGACTGCGACTTAAAAGCAAAGGCAACGCAGTCCCGTTTCGCCATTCCGAAGAGCGCAGTTTGACTAAGCCGGCTTTAAAATAAGAATACAAAGTATGAATGGCAATGTAGATGACGCCAGCTTTTTCCCAGTCAGGATTTGCCAAAGAAATAATTAATCCAGTCAGAATAACGACGATCATCATGTCGCTTCCGCCATTAAAAGTTCCTCGGAATCGAATGCAGATCAATAAGTGCATAATGAACATGGCCAACACAGTCACCACTGAGTTTTTGTACAGCAAAAATAGAGTTAACATTAACATGACGGCATTCATGATATTAAAACTCGAGTTTGAAAATAAAATTCGGATTAAAAAGTTCGGTAGAGGTAGATTTAATTGCAGCTCGGATTTTAAATTTTCGAAACTCCAGACTGAATTAAATTTTTTCTGTGAACCTAAAAATAGAAACTCAAAACTACTAATAAACAAAACAATTCCGATCAGGCCTGCTGTAATGGATAGTGTTGTTTGAATAGTCACGATTTTTCGACCTGTATCCAGGGTGAAGCAAACAGATCAGTTGGCTTTGAGTCTTTGTAGACCAAAATTTTAAATTGAAACTGAACAGTATTTGACCAGCGCTCAGTCAGATCCACCATAAGAAAACTCTTCAATAATTTGTAAGATGTTAATTGTTCAGTATCAACACCTTCAACCTGCAGATCTGTAATGAAGTGCTCGACAATGTTGTAATGCGCCAATGACAAATTCAGATCGGCATTAAAAAATAAACCGACCGGGCTGAGTTCTTTTTCGATACTCCACTTTTGCCAAGTCATATATTCAGACAGCTTGAACCGGATTTCGATGGCATCACCAGAACGATCAAAAAAATTCCACATTGGAAATACAACCCGAATCAATTGCAGAAATTTTTTAAATCTAAAGGTAGTCAGGGTAGAGCCTTTTCACGCGGTTTCGAATTTCTATAAGGGGTTGGTCGTATTTATCAAGCTTCAATCCATCCAGTGATCGTGGAAGATCCTTAATTTTTTTATACAGAGCCTGATCTTCTAAAATTTGATTTAAGGTCATCCAGAATGATGTTTTCTTTAAAGCCCAAGCTATATAGCGGTAAGCACCTAAAGGTTTAATAAACACAAACGTAATAATCTCAGTGTGTTTTTCGTTGATTGGTTTTAAGAAAAAATAAGTTATGTTTTTTTCCATTACATCGCGATCCGTTTTTAGATTTCGCCAACTGGATTCGTAGCGCATATATACGGGCTCGGTATAAGTTTTCCATTGAATCGTCCACTGAATGTCGTAGTTACGCAAAAACGGATAAAATAAAAAGTTTTTTCGCTGCAAAGTTTTGTAATTGATTTCGATATGGTCTTTAAAGCTTTTCCAACTAAACTCTGAACCTGGAATTTGACTTTCATTCGGGCCAACCCATTTGTGAATAAAAGGTGTGTGCGATCCTTCATTAAAATTATCTAGCACCACATGAAAGGGCGCATCTAAAGTGATCGTTTCACTTCCGCTAAAAGCAAAATCCTTAGGAACATCAAAATAAGTGGGTTTTTCAAACCATAAAAAACCAAACTCAGACACCAGTGGTCCTTGAACCGCATTTTTCTTACCATGGTAAGGGCAGACCAAACAATTATCTTTAACCTGAGCGTGTTGCAAACTCATGCCGCGATGATGACAGCGCTCGTCCGCATAGAAATAATCTGTACCGTTTTTAAAAACGGTCATGTTTTTTAATCCTGTGTTTACAGTCCTTGGTTTGCGACCTAATTTTTTAGTCATTGTCAGGGGTGGGTTTGCGTCAAAAAAATTAAGCTTCGCTGTTGGCGTTTTAAAGTTGGGAGTATCAAAGACCTTTTGCGATTCAGGTGTTACGGTAATTTCCATAAGATTAATTCGCCTTCGACTTGGCTAATGAGAGCGTTCTTAATTCTTCAATTAACAAAGGCAGCTCGTCCCATTGAACTATTTTTTTGATGTTACCCGTCGAAGTTAAATCGCTAAGATCTGACTTATGCACATTTTTAGTCGTTTGCCATTCGGGGCTATTCTTAGCCAGCCGTTCAATAAATTCATCGCTGATGGCGCCAAACTTCGAACCAGCCAAAGCATAGAGGCCGTCTGAATGATGAACATGTGGCAATGCAAATAATCCACTACCGCCAAAACAGCGCCCAGCCACCAGGCCAATTTTTGCAAACGGGTAATCGACTAAACTTTCAATTAACTGCAGCGATTTCATGATGACATTGCGATTACTACTTTTTTCCCGAGGATCACCACCGGGCGAATCAGTAACAACAAACAAAGGTAGTCGCAAAGCTTTGAACAACGTTAATGCTTCAATATATTTTTCGATCGTACTGACGGAAATCGCGTTAACAGGATGACCAAGGGGATTAATTAATAGGCCAAAATTAAAATCGCCCTTGCGACATAAATAACTTAAACCCGACTCAGAGTAACCAGGAAAAATTTCAAAATGGGTGTCGGTCACAGTCTTTAAAAAATCATTGTGCTTTTCAGTCGAATTAAAAAAGAAATATTTTTTTGTCGAAAAACCGCTGGACGCCAGCGCTCCGGTCACATCAGCCACAGTGGAGCCTTGGTAATAATTTAAGATTTGATAGAGTCGTCGCAAAAGCTCTGGAAAATCATTTGTATACTCATGAATTAATAAATGCCGCTCAAATTGAAACTGTGCAGAGGCATACTGAAAAAATCCACGGTCTTCGCCGAAAAAATAATTAATAACCCCGGGACCTGTTAGATTTAAAATGGTTTTTTTGCCAGACACTATACGGTAGTGAGCCTGTGCAAAAAACAAAGCCGATGCTCCTAGGCACTGCTGATCTGTAAAGGACAAAAACGGGCGTTGCTTACGAAGTTGAAACAGACGCGGAACGACTCTCCAAATTCGATTAAACATATCGCGGGTTTGCGTTAAGCGCACCCCAGCAGAGTTTAATCCAAACACAAATGGGATGTTGGCGGGCTGCAAAGAAATGTGATCTAAAAATCGATGAAAATAGTCTAGACTCAAATTAGAAAAGGTCCCGGCCTTTAGTCTGGGGTCTGTCAGCACGCAAAAGAACGAACCACTTGCTCCAGTCAGGCGGTAGGCCTTTAGTCCGTCTTCGGATTCCTTCGGTTTTAGTGGTAGAAATTCGTAGACCGCATAATTTTCATTGATAAAAAACCATAAGAATCGCTCAACAAAAGTTTTAGAAAGGTCAGCCTCTTGTAAAACTGATTTCATTTGAATACTCAGATCGGGGCTAAACTCCGTCCTTAATTCTTTAGTGAAATCGATAGCTTTTAGCTGGTTAGTTTTTTGCAAAACTTCTGATACAATCATGTTATTTTTAAATTCCTGCTGTAGTGTTCTCTTTTGAAATATATCAAACTAAAAAGTTAAAAGTCATATTAATAAAAAACAGAAATCTGTCTTAAAGTGGCCAGCTCATAATGTTGCGCAATCTCGTAATAAGTCATATCAAAAATACTTATCCACATTTTCTTTGGAAACTATCCTGAAACGCGATATTCTGATTATGCCATTCATATGGCGCGAAAGGAGGTGGTGTTATGGTTAGTTCATTTGACATAACTAAGGCGGAGGTGGCGGCTTCTTAGCCGTCAACAGCAGCTTAGGCTGTCGGTTAAAACCTTCGCCCTAATTACAATGTCGGGATTATCCCAACTGGATAGTTCCAATGAATCATGGTGGCCGACCAACACCCGCAAGGGATCCAGTCGGCTCACCTCTTTTCGCATAACTGGTTGTTTTAATCAGCCAGATCTAGTAACTAAATGCCCATGACGCAAGTTCACAATTTTGTAAATGGCGAAGTGTCGCCCACAAAGAGTTACCTCACGAAACCCAATTTATACACCGGTGAAGCTCACATTCAGCTGAGCCAATCTGAACCATTAGATTTTATTAAAACTATTCAGCCCGCTCAAAAGGCTTTTGCCGATTGGAAATCCTCAACGATTCCTCAGCGATTAGAATTACTAAAAAATTTTCAATTAAAAATAAATGAAAAAAAATCTCAGCTAATAGCTGCGACCGCCCACGATTTAGCTCTGCCACTTACATTTATCGTGGGCGCAGAGTTCCAAGTAGCCATTGAAATGTTGGCTGATTTGGAGCGCGAATTATCAAATCATAATTCAGCCGATCTGCAGTCAGCTGTGGGTCCGATGGGATTTGTACTTTCGTCGAATTTGCCGTTAAGGCTTTTTGTTCAGCAGACACTTTCTGCAATTTTAGCCGGTAATTCTGCGATCGTAAAATTTTCGTCGGTTTCTGCAAGCTTTATAAAAGTTATTTCTGAAATTTTAAATGAGTTAACGTCAGAACAAAAACTACCAAAAGGTTTAATCCAAATCATTTCTGGATCAGAGACCACACTGAAAAATTTTTTCGTCACGCATCCCGGATTAAAAGCCTTAACAGTTGTCGGCTCAACCGAAACATTGCAGGCCGTCCATAAACAAGTCGCAACAACTTTTGCACAGCAATATAAAAAATTAAAATTTCTTGGGGGCTCAAAAAATTTATCGGTTGTACTAACAGATGTAAATGAACAAATTGCGAAACAGGTTTTTGAGTCGATGCTTCGTGGACAGGGCCAACTTCACTGGAATTCAGCTCGATTATTTATCTTAGAAAAAAATGTAAAACCCTGGTTAGATTTAATTCAGACGCAACTTGCCAGCTTAAAACCATCGACGACGATCGAAGACAATTCGTTGTGGACGCCAGCCCATAAAATGCAAAACAAGTACGAAGAAATTAACCAACAAGCCAGATTGGATCAGGCGAAATTGCTGACGGTTCAGGGCACCGCCCCAGCCGGATTTTTAAAACCGATTTTTACGCAAGACATGTCAAACTGTTCAGCCCTCCAACAAGATCAAGTCCACGCCCCGCTATTTATATTGTCCACAGCGAAATACCCATTCGACATTCCAAAGTACGCCAACGTTTCTTATTACGGAGACACGGCCAATATTTGGACGGAACCTGACAAAGGACAAAAATTAATTGCGGATTTAGACGTCGCCAACATTTCAATGAATAAGTGGTCGATCTATTCAAAAAACCAACGTCCAGGCGTCAAACATTCCTCATACGGAACCACAGACCACCAAATCTTTGGCGCTTTCAACACAAACGCCAAAATCCTGACGTAAATCTATTGAACGGTATTTTTGTTCAGTACTTCTACTGAACGGTATGTACTTTGGACCGCATACGTAAGTCGCATTGTGGGCAGTAAGCTTCTTCTTTAATTTCGCCATTTGTGACTGTGCTGACGGTGATTACTAAATCCGTCGCACACAAAGCGCAGTTACATTGAACGGCTACAAAAGCCTTCTGAAAAATGTTCTGCGTATTTTCGTAATGACGAACCACTGATGTGCTTTCGGTCGAACTTTGATTCTCTTCTAACTTCATTGGCTCCTCCATGAGCAACGAACAAAAACCTTTTTCGTTTGGTGACAGTTGTTAACGGTAACTTTACTGCAACTTCCGTTCACAGACCAAGGTTCGTAATCCGAATCTAAAAGTCCCAAACTTAAGTCCTAATGCAAATCGGCAAGCTTGCTTAAATCAAAATCAAAAAACGATTTTTCTGCATGAAAAAAAATCAGTTAAAAATCATTAAAAAAAAGGAGCTTCTCGTGAACAAAACCTTAACCTTAATCGTCTTTGTCATATCGAGTCTGGTTTTTACCGGCTGTATGAAGATTACAAAGAAAAACGCCAACGCACAAAACAGCGAAGTTAAAAACGAAACGCCTACGCCACAAAGTCCCACGCCGCAAAGTCCCACTGAACCGTTCATTCAAATTCAAAAAAAAGCATTAACAAAAATGGAATTCGAAATAACAAACGAAGATATTCAATTTTTGTTTCCACAAGATTGGCCCGAATCAATATATGTTGAAGTTATCGATAATGATCAACGCACAACCATTCCGGTCATTTTAGATTCAGAAACTAAGTCATGGAATTTTAAATGGCCAGGCAAAGACAGAAAATTTGGGTTCAATTTTAGAAACACGATCGATAAAAATATTCCGCCGTTAAAATCGTTAGAAGCCTTACCACCATTAGATATCACAACTGCTGA
Source organism: Bdellovibrio sp. (assembly GCA_043771495.1). Classification (GTDB taxonomy): domain Bacteria; phylum Bdellovibrionota; class Bdellovibrionia; order Bdellovibrionales; family Bdellovibrionaceae; genus Pseudobdellovibrio. Next base: position 9,945 of record JAYVHE010000179.1, read on the forward strand.
AAATTTTGATTTGGTTAGTAAGTATGGCATTAACAATAACTTTGAAAAAATTGTATTTAGTCGATTGCAACTTTTAAAAGGTGCAAAGCTTTATTTAAATAGTTTTTCGGGACAAGTTATTTTAAATGACGTTTTTTCTGAAAGTGGTTCTATTCAAACTTTTCCAACAAATTTAAAAGCAGATATCGGAACCGAAGGTGTTTCTGGGGGCCAAGTCGATTTCAAAATTTTAAGTGGCCAAGGAAATTTAAGTTTAATGGCGCTCGGTCAACCTGGTGGTGATGGATCAACCGGACCAGCTCCCGATGAATCTTTGCGTGGTCGTCAGGGCGAGCCAGGCCGCTTGGGTGAATTCGGCGAACCCGGTTACTGCAATCCAAACTCGGGGAGCTTTTGTTTCCAAACAACATATGCTTGTCTAAAAGATCCAACAAATAGTTCGCCAGGTTATCAAGGACTAAGAGGATTTCGAGGATTTCCGGGACGAAACGGGGGGAATTCTGGATTATATTCAGTCAGCACAAACAGCAGTGAAGTAAAAGTAAACATCGTCGCTAAAGAAGGTAAAGGCGGCCGCGGAGGATACGGGGGCGACGGCGGCGAGGGTGGATTCGGTGGTGAAATCGGTGACGGCGCTGGAAGTGATTTGCTGATTGGAAAATTTAAGTATAGCAAAGAAAAAGTCATGGCTGAAAAAAACACGGCTCTTTTGCTCATTCGGTTTGATCCAGCTTGCAATCAAGCGGTACGCGGCCCAGTCGGTCCAAAGGGTCCACATGGAGACCAAGGCGCCGACGGGTTAGACGGCGTTAATGAAATTTTAGTTAATAAAAATTAAACGGTTATCATTAAAACGTTAATTTAATTTGAGCGTCGCGATCATACTTTTTAAACGCTAAATCAATCAGTTCAGAAATTAATTCAGTATACGGGAGGCCATGAGCCTCCCACATCATCGGGTACATCGAAATTTTTGTAAAACCGGGCAATGTGTTTAATTCGTTCACCAATAAGTCGCCATTTTCTTTCATAAAAAAGTCGACGCGTGCCATGCCATCACAACTCATGGCTTCATAGGTTTTTTTAGCTAGTGCGCGAAGCTCTTCGGTCTTAGCAGGTGGTAAATTTGCGGGAATAATAATTTCTGCGCCGTTATCATCTAAGTATTTGGCTTCGTAAGAGTAAAACTCATGTTTAACATTCAATTCGCCCGGTGTCGCAGGCGTGGCTCCATGATTTAGGCCCATAACCGAACATTCTATTTCGCGGCCTTTAATAAATTCTTCGGCAATAACTTTATGATCATATAAAAAAGCATCTGCGATTTTTTTAGTGTAGTCATCGGCAGATTTGACTTTGTGAACGCCAACCGAAGAACCCGCATTAGCCGGTTTAATAAAAAATGGCGAACCCAACTGTTTTGCCAATTGATCATAGGTTGCGGGTGCGCCTTCTTTATGAACGACCATGTATTTTGAATTCGGAATGCCTTTGCCCGTCAAAACGACTTTCATAAATTCTTTATCCATACACAAGGACGAGCTTAAAACTCCGCATCCTACAAACGGGACATTTAAAATTTTAAAATAACCTTGTAACGTGCCGTCTTCGCCGTTAGTTCCGTGAATAATTGGGAATACACAATCAAACGACGTTTTTTCGAAATTTTTTAAATTAACAATCGAGGTTTTTCCATGAAACGAAACGACACTAATGGGTGTAGAGTCCGTCATTTCTGAATCCAAAACGGCCTTTTTTTCTAAAAAGGTTTTTTCTTCAATCATATACCATGTGCCTTCTTTAGAAATCGACACCAAAAGCGGTAAATACTTTTTCTTATCAAGCGCCTTATAAATATTTTTTGCAGAGTTTAAAGAGACTTCATGCTCAGAAGAGCGGCCACCAAAAACGATCATTATTTTTTTCATGTATCAAATCCTTTAAAGGGTGCCAGGCTACTTTTCCGGACACAGTGTGTCCAGGAAAGTAGCCTGGCACC
>JAYVHE010000180.1:0-4093 GCA_043771495.1 Bdellovibrio sp.
GACATCAACGTCCAGGTCATGATTTAATGAACTAAAATTCAATCGTTCAACACTATCAAACCAATCTGATAGACTTTCTCGTGGATGCGATGCATTCATAAATCCCCCATTGTAAACAGTCTCTAAATCACTCTTTCTTAAAGCAATTCTGCGACCAAATATATATGTTCGTAAATTGGACTTATTTGAATCTCAACTATAGCGTTAAAATTCTGTAAAGCCTGTAAGCGCTTTTCACTAGTTTTCAAGCAGAAATGTCCTTTTTTCTGGAACTCTTACTCGGTGAAATTATTTTTTATGACTAAGGCCGAAAAACTTCATATATTTTTTCATCTCTATGAAAAACCTTTTTTTCGCTCTTATTTTGGCGATATTTAGCACGCTTGCGACGGCTCAAAATGACACTTCGACGACGTATTTAAAAAGTCTAGAACAACGCCTTTCTGATTTAGAACGTCAGCAGCGTGAATATGAACTTTGGTATAATGAATATTACGTGCTTTCAAAAAATCGCATGACGCCGTTTTTGGGTGAAAAAATTTCTTTCGGAGGTTTTTTTGAAACCAACATTTCGCATATGGGCGGCCCCGACACCCAGTCGCAGACATCCGCTAATTCCAATGCGCTTGGACTAAATATTGCCGCCGAATTCAATGACCAATTTAGACTTGTCACACAACAACTGACGGTTCTTAATTACCCGCTTCAAAATCCACATAATAACCCGGCCCTGACCCAACCACAGCGCCAATTTGGCAATTATTTTTTTGGATCCTACGTGGCGCATGCCTATTTGGAGTATCAGCGCAGCGAAACCTTTATTCTGCAAACAGGCCTGGGTTACGTGCCCTTTGGCGCGGCCTTTCAACAGCGCGAACCGTTTTTATCTAAAAACCGCCAAGGCCACCTTATGGTTCATGCCAGCGATACGTCGTATGTCAGAATTGCCTTCCCTTTGTGGATGGGCGTTCACGCCAGCGGTGCGTTTGAACTTCAAAACAGTCGTGTTGGCTACAACGTCTATACATTTTCACCGCCCACAAATACAAAAACTCTTGGAGCTGGTTCCCGGATCTGGTGGAGCAATTCCCACAATTTAACGTTGGGAACTTCCATTCAAACTGGCGAACAAGCGACAAACTATTATTATAGTTACGGATTTGATGTCACTTATAAATATATGAACTATGAATTTGTAACGGAGTACGCACGGAATGTGGGATCAGGCGGCGTCCCGTCGATTGAATCTTACTATTTTGAACCTTCCGTGGCGTTTGCTGATGGCGAATGGGTGCTTTACGCCATTTTTGATTATTTAAAAAACCCACTTCATATTGACGGTGTTACGGCTGACGGCTTTGAGAAATCGGCCACTGGTGCTGGTGTCAACTGGCTTCCCATTCCAAATGTACGCTTTCGATTCGGTGGCGCGAGGCACGATTATTTAGGTGAAACGGCTATCGTTAGTGGACAAAATCGCGATTATTTTTTGGTTGATCTTTCTGCAGGGATTGCATTTTAGCGGCCCGGAGGCTGATGAAAACGTTGTTATTACTTATTTTGACAGTGATCCTTTACCCAAAGGATTTTGGATTTTCTGCAGAAGCGGCAGAAGATATCGTTTTTATTGTCAATGCAGATAACCCGGTTACGCAGATTACGCATAACGAAGTTCGTGATTACTACTTTAAACGCAAACGCGTGTGGCCTAACAGTGAAAGCGTTCGGTTTATTGATCGCAATGTCGACAACCAAGCGCGACGACACTTCGTTAAAAATATTTTAAAAAAATCAAATTCAGAAGTCGAACAATTTTGGATCGGCCAAAAACTTTATACGGGAGATAGCGCTCCACTTCGTGAAACATCTGATGCTGGAACCATTAAATTTTGTTCGTCGTTTAAGGGCTCGATCGGATACATTTCAGCGCAAGCCGCTGAAACGCTCACAAACACAACAGTAAAAATTATAAAACTTGAAAAAGTGGGGGACTAAATGATTAAATCCTTTGTCCAGACCCATTCTATTGCCAAACGACTCGTTTTTGGTATTTTAATTATTGCCCTATTTTTTATGTTCGAGTTCGTCGGACTCTATTTTATTAATCAAAACAGTTTGGTCGCCCTTGCTGAACTGAATCAAACGATTCGCGCCATCACTCAAGTGCGCCAGCTCCGTCAGATCCTTACCAATCAGTTGGACTATATAAAGCGATCCTCGGTTAGAAATTTAACAACTGAAGAACTTTTACTTTTTCAAAAAACTTGTCAGCAAATGGAAAATCTGTTCGCCATCAATTTAGACCTGACTCGAGATGCTCCTGATGCGCGCCATTTAATTAGCGAAGCGCGGATCACGTTAAATTCATTAACTGATTCTTATGCCATCGTGAACTCAGGAAAAAGTGCCGGTAAAATAAATCTCCTTATTATAGAACAGTATCATTTAGAAGCGCAAGATCTGCTGGGTAAAGTTCAAATTGTCATTGCCGAAGATTCGAACGAAATTTTTAATGGTATTTACGAATCCAGGTTCACTCCTTTGATTGTCGGAATTTCACTTTCAATATTTGCTTTATTATTTGCGCTCATGATGGGAATTAATTTTAAAAATAAAATTGAAAGTCCTATCGCAAAGCTGGTGAACGCCACAAAAAAATTAGCTGATGGTGATTTAACGGTCCGAGCTCCTATTGTCGAAGCCAATGAAGTCGGAGCCTTAACCCATGTTTTTAATGTTATGGCCAGTCGCTTAGAAGAATCCGTTAAAGAACGTGAAAAATCGGCGCAATCTTTACTTGAGGCCAAAGAGGCCGCCGAAGCCGCCAACATGGCTAAGAGCGCCTTTCTTGCAAATATGTCTCACGAGATTCGCACGCCGCTTGGTGCCGTCCTTGGCTTTGCTGAATTAATTAATGATCCACAGATTCAGCCTTTTGAAAAAATAAATTTAACAGCGGCCATGAAGCGAAACGGAGAACTTTTATCAGATATCATTAATGACATTTTGGATTTATCTAAAATTGAAGCCAATAAAATGGAAATTTCAAAATACGATACGCCACTCATAGAGATTCTTAACGATACGAAAACGCTGCTCAGTTTAAAAGCCAAAGAAAAGGGAATAGCTCTGGTGGTTGAAGTTGCACCTGATGTGCCGCAATTTATCAAAACGGATCCGCTGCGGTTACGCCAGATTCTAATAAATATCATAGGCAACGCCATCAAATTTACGACCAAAGGATCCGTCGATGTCCAAGTGACGACACGACCTACACCTGAAAAAAATATTTTGGCGATTGTCGTTAAAGACATGGGTATTGGTATTGATTCTGATCACATTAAAAAATTATTTGCCCCGTTTTCACAAGCCGATGCAACCATGAAAAGAAAATTCGGCGGTACTGGATTAGGATTAATTCTTTCCAAACGTTTCGCTCATCTATTAGGAGGCGATGTCGTATTAACAGAAACTCAAGTAAATAGAGGCAGCACATTTACAATTACGATCGATCCAGGTCCTTTGAACCAAACCGTTATTTTAGGTGAAAAAATCACAACCTTAGATCCGCAGCGCCAAGGACTCCGGCTTGAAGGAATTAAAGTTTTATTAGCCGAAGATTCGCCAGACAATCAGTTTCTGGTCACGCGGCTTTTGAAACTGGCCGGAGCGCAAGTCGACGTCGTCAATAACGGTCAAGAAGCCGTCGACAAAGCCAGTGTGAATGACTTTAATGTTGTGCTGATGGATTTGCAGATGCCAGTTATGGATGGCTATGAAGCCACCGCAGAACTTCGTCGGCGCGGGTATAAAGGTCAAATCATCGCCTTAACCGCGCACACTCTGAGTGAAGAACGTGACCGCTGTTTACGAAGTGGTTTCAATGATCATATTGGTAAGCCGATTAATCGAAGTATTTTACTGGACCGCGTTCTTCATAGCGCTGAAGCTTAATTTTTTAGAACTGCCCCATTTAAATGTGTTTTTAAAATCAAAATCAAAATCAAATCTGAACAGTCACAACTTCAGTGCGTGATTAGTGCATATCTAGCGTAAAAGGTTTCTTTTCTAAAGCGAGATTATGATAAACAGC
>JAYVHE010000181.1:0-13717 GCA_043771495.1 Bdellovibrio sp.
AAAAAACAAACGACCGCGATTTTATCATCTGATCCAGACGTGATTGGTTTATTAGGATTAAATGCATCGCAATCTGAAGCAGAAAAGATTTTAATTCACACGGCTATGACAATGGCCTCAACTGGTCATTTGGTCATTTTGCAAATACACGCAACCAGCTGCCAAGACGCTTTGAAAATGGTGCAAAACTGCGTGGATATCGATGTGAATAAATATTTAGTCGGCATCAGTTGCCAACGTTTAGTCCCAGGTACTAAAGGAATTAAAGCAGAGTATCAGTTTTTAGAATCGAATTAATTTTTTGGTGGGGAGCAAAGCCATCTTTGGTCGGAATAATACAGCTGACTGGCTTGTTGATGGTCTTGGTTGTCGCAAAACAAAAAAATAAAGGCTCCGCTTGGAGCCTTTATTTTTACCAACTAATCATTGGCATTAGTTGCTGGAGAGGTGGTGTTGGAGTTTATCGTGGTGGTGCTTGTATCTATTTGTCCCGCACCATTTGTCATTGTTGTACCGTCGGTTGTTGTTGTCGTTGTCGAAGTTGTAACACTGTCCATGGCCATGTTGTTATTCATCATCGTGGAGTCGGTTGGTGTCGTAGCGGTCTGACTAGTTGCTGGACTTATTGAATCTCGAGTAGCTGGCCGCATTGCCCAAGCAAACGCTAAAATGACTACTACAGCGATTGCAATACTCCAGTAGATTCCCGAGTAAGACTGTCTCTTGACCGGGGAATCATAGGTGGTGGTTGCCATAATTGATCCTTTCTACTAACGACGATTACCTTTGTCTGATTGACTCGTGTCTTGTTTAGAACTTTGATCTCGTGAACTTTGATCTCGAGGGCTTTGATCACGGCCAGGTTGATTCATTTGTGAAGACTTTTGGAAGTCTCCTGATTGATTTTGTTGATTCTGCTTAGACCCCTGTTGGTCAGATGTTTGCGAACCTTGTCGTTGAGCATTGCCTTGTTGAGATCCTGCTTGATTTTTATTTTCCATTTTTTCCCCCTAGGAAGTACGAATATTCTATGTATCCGTAGTTATTTGTTGTTAATTGCTTGTAATTGCAATCGAGGGACCAGGAATAAATTATTCTATGTTATTTGACGGTAAAAATTTGTGTATTTTGTCTTTGTGTCTCTACATATTTTTAATAAAACGCCACAAAGTCGTGGCGTTTTATTAAGACATTACTATTTTTTAACTTCTTTATTTAATTCTGCTGAACAGGCCATTTTGTTCGAGCCAGACATCTTTACGTCAACGTGAATTTTATCAGCCGATAAAATTTTAACCTCAACATGAGCGTTTTCAACTTTGTCTTTTAGGCCACCGCAGTAGCCAGCTTTAAAGCTGAATCCATTTTTAGTCTTTTGACCAACTTTAATTTCTTCGCTTCCACAAAGTCGGACAACATCACCATTATCTTTAATAACTGTTTTTTCGTTATTATAAGCTGTCGACGTTGAATGAGAAATCGAAGAAAATTGAGTTTGACTAAAGTAACTACAACCTAAGTCTGCTTCGAAAGGAAGGCCAGCGTCTATTTTTGCGCCCATTTTAAAAGTCACAGTTAGTTTTGCGTCTTTTGTTTCGACGGCGTTTACTAAAATGCTGTTTTTAGTTGTAACAAATTTTTCATTTAAAATTTGATCTGGTGTAATTTCAGGTCGAGCAGCTTCTTCGGCAGCTAACTTAATTTTTTCAGTAACACTAGAACAGGCTTGGCCCAAAACATCTTTATTTAATTGAACTTGCGGATCTGCATTTTTCATTAAACATGATTTATCACCAACTAATGTTTGCAATTTATCACATTTGCTTCCTGCAACAGCTAACTTCTCTGCTGATGGATCTTTATCATAAGCGTCTAAGCTTTCAGATGCTGATACAAGTGCTGCTTCTGCTGTTGCTGTACAGTTACCGTCTTTATCTGATAATGATTCAGCGATTGGTGCTGGTGCAGGCGTTGCTGCTTTTGGTTTACTGTCGTCACTTTTGTTACACGCAGTAACTAAAACGATCGACGCTATTAATAGACTAATATTTACTTTCATTTTTCCTCCTAATTGGATATTAACACTGCTGGGTTTATCAAAAATCCCCATAGGTTGTAATGAAATTTAAAATTTTATAGGCAATCACGTAGCAAGTACGTGATCGTCAAAACTTTTGACAGGTATTTTTTCCGAAGCCTTTAAACAAAAGCAAAAATCAATTCAGAAATAAATTTATTTTATATTCTAAGAATCGACTTCATTTTCAAGGGTTTACGTAGTCTCAGCATGAGAAGTGCTGCCAGTCTCAATTTAGCCAGTTAAGTGAATGCAAAAAGCACCGATGAGTTAGTATCTGCAGCTGGTAATCTTCTGAATGAAGGGCCGGTACCCAGAGGTTCGAAACTCTTGCGGAAAACAAATAAAATGGAGGAACGTGTGGTAAAAATTATCCGAAGACACTATGTTATTTTAGAATTATTGTGGGACATGCCCGGAACGGCACCCCCAAAGTAACTTAACTTTTCCTAACTTCGGAAAACCAAACGCTCGGCTTGACCCCGGGCGTTTTTATTTTGTGTAGATAAAGGCCCACACAATTAATACCAATTGAAACGGAAGGCGTGCAACGATAAGCCAATTTGGCACGCGCGCAAAGACCGTATTTCGCTCTTGGTACATATAAATATGCACCGTGAAAAAAACCATTAACATTAAAATGATTCCCCAAGCTGCTATCGACGTCGTTTCCGGCCATAGCAATAGTGCGCCAAGAAGAATTTCTGCAATCCCACTGAGCGTAACCATTAAATTATGCTTTGGAATATACGGCGGCATCATCGGTAAATAAAACTTTGGATCTCTGAAGTGATTAAAGCCGGCTAAAATATATAATGCGCTCATGATGTAAAGACTAATTTGATACATGCTTAACAGTACTGGCTTAACAACTCAGAGTAAATCGATTAAATGCTTTCGCAAATCAGAAATGTCTGAAACTAATTCGATGGGCCAAAAAAAAGGAGCTGTTTTAACAGCTCCTTTTTTAGAAAGTGAAAGAGGTCAACGTTAGGTGTACTCTTTGAATGGAATTACTTTAAAGTATTCAAAGCTAAGATAACTAATTTTTCGCGTAAAGCTTCGGCGCGAGCTTCTTGAGACTCATGTTTTGGATAAACTTCATAAGATAATGCGCAACTACGGTTAGTTAAAATTAATTTACGTGAGTATAAGTATTCGTTGTTGTCTTGATCATAATCAGCAATTGATAAATCAGATAAAAATGGAATAACCATCATTTTACAAACCAAAGTACGTTGCACTTCTACAACTTCAACATTTGTTAAAGTAGAAACTTCACCCGCTAAACGGTCAAAAGCAGCTTCGCTAACGATTGTCGTAGTAACAACGCCTTTGTTGTTAACAACTTGCAAACGGCGGTCTTCTAATAAAGCAATGTTCACGATACCGCGTTCGCGTCCGTGCACTTCAGCTAGAACTTTTGTCATATCTACGCTTGTTGCGTGCGATAAAATTGACGTTGATAAAATAAGCGACATTAATAAAGTTTTCATAATTCCCCCTAAGGATTGAAAAACATGTTTGTTTCATCAATCCCTAAAGCAAATGGTTGGCCAGCTTTTTTCCACGGTTAAAACGATTTAGATCGCTGCAGGCACTTGACTTAGTCTCAGGTTGGAACCTAATCGTTAAAAACTCGCTGCATTTATTTCAAATGGCACCACTTGAATTTATGTCGCTGAATCGATTATCTTTAACGAATCCCACTCGTAGGCCAGTTCGTTAAACATTTGCCCGCCAATTTCATCTTGCTTAATTTGGTTAAGGAACTTTGCGCCGGTGCGTTCATAAAATTTGATGGTTGGGTTATTTTCTAAAACCCAGCAATAGGCTTTTTTGTAATTAAGGTCTCGCATTTTGTTAAAACCTGCTGATAATAATTGGAACCCAATTTTTTTTGACTTGTGCGCGGCCAATAAATAAATAGCACCAACTTCAATATAGGTCTCACGATTGGGATCGCGAGGTGGGCCAAATAAAACAAAGCCAACTATCCCGTCGTGGTTTTCGGCCACCCAGGCCCAGCGGTTTGGATTTTTTAAAATCTGCTGCCACATCGAGTGGCGCTCTTCATATCCTGAAGGCAACTTGTCTAAATAACTTTGTGGAATTAATCCAGTATAGGCTTCTTGCCAGGCCTGAATATGTACGCGTGCTAGATGCGGCTCATCGCCGGGTAAGGCTGTACGGATCGAATTCATAGTCGTATTCCAACACAACGTTAGGGGAAAATAAAGCAATGACCGCACAATAACGAATTAATTATTTGGCGTGTGTCTTGGATTACAAATTCCGATGCTACCTTGGCCGAAGATTAAATTGACGTATAACGAACCTTTACCTGCAGAGTCATCGACGATTCCGTAAAAGTTGTCTTCAATGTGCACGCGATAGGTCCACCCTTTTCTGTAATTATTAATTATTTCTACGGGCATAACTTTGGCTTCACCGCTGGCAGCACCCCGAATCAGATTTTGAACTTTAATTTCAGTAATTTGACCTGTGGTGCTACTACGATCAAAACTGATTTCGGTCTGAAAAATATCTCCACCAATTGTACATTTTTGTGTAGCTGTTAAGACTTGCGAAAATAGACTTAGCGACACTGATAACAATAAAACATTCATGGTAACTCCCCTTTGTTAATGCGCTAGCTTAGTTGCGCCTCTTCTGAATAATGCGTTTGAATCTTGGCTTCAATTGCAAAGGTCACAAGTGAAGTTGGCAAAAAATGCATAGAGCCCCTTAGCGAACATTTAGCATTTAAGTGATCGTAGGCTCATCATTTAGTTCCAGGACACAATACATTGAACCTACATACGAAAAATTGATTCCCGAATTGAAACAATCATGCTAATTTTACATGATGTCACAAAATAAATTAGCATCAGGTCATTCACAGTCGAATTCTTTCAATTACAAATCTTTGCTGGCACTCAGCGCACTAGGAGTCGTTTACGGCGATATCGGAACCAGTCCGCTTTATGCTTTGAAAGAAGCCTTTCATCCCGGCCACCATATGGTCGCACTGCCAGAAAACATATTTGGTCTTTTGTCTTTAATATTTTGGTCACTGACAATTGTGATTTCGATTAAATATTTAATTTTTATTTTGCGCGCGGACAATAAAGGCGAAGGCGGCATTTTAGCGCTAATGGCTTTAATTGCGCCATCTACAGACGGTTCATTGGCTTCAAACAGTCGCTCTAAATATATTTTAATTTTATTAGGGCTCTTTGGCGGAGCTTTATTATTTGGCGATGGTATGATTACGCCAGCTATCTCCATCTTGAGTGCGGTCGAGGGTCTAAAATTAATTACTCCGGTATTTGAGCCCTATATTATTCCTATCACGCTTGGAATTTTAGTTGGAATTTTTGCGTTTCAAAAAAAAGGCACTGGTGCAGTTGGTAAAATTTTTGGCCCAGTTACATTAATTTGGTTTATTGTGCTGGCCGTTTTAGGACTGGTCAATATTTGGCAAACACCAGAAGTTCTTCAAGCGCTGAATCCGTATTACATTATTAGTTTTTTTCAGAATAATGCTTGGAATGGATTCGTTGTACTGGGCGCGGTCTTTCTAGTCGTTACCGGCGGCGAAGCTTTGTATTCAGATCTTGGACACTTCGGGCGCACCGCTATTCGCCAAGCTTGGTTTGTTGTGGCCCTACCGGCCTTGGTTCTAAATTATTTTGGTCAAGGCGCTTTGCTTCTGCGCCAGCCAGAAGCCATTAGTAATCCGTTTTATTTGTTGGCGCCCCAGTGGGCGTTGTACCCATTAGTTATTTTAGCAGCATTAGCCACTACGATTGCTTCGCAAGCTTTAATCACCGGAGTTTTTTCCTTAACATTGCAGGCTGTTCAGAGCGGATTTTTGCCGCGGCTTCATATTGCTCATACATCAAAAGTAGAATTCGGACAAATCTACGTTAAAAATATGAATCGGTTGTTGATGATTGGTAGTATGGGTTTGGTTGTCGTTTTTAAAACTTCTAGTAATTTAGCAGCGGCCTACGGGTTAGCTGTGACTTCAACCATGGTAGTTACAACTATTCTATTTTACTTCGTTGTTCGAGAAAACTGGAAGTGGAGTCGATTAAAAGCGGGACTCCTTTGCGGAGCATTCCTGGTGATTGATCTGGGATTTTGGGGGTCTAACCTCCTAAAAATTATTGATGGCGGATGGTTTCCAATTTTAGTCGGCGTGGTTGGTTTTACGGTTATGACCACATGGAAATCCGGGAAAAAACTTTTGAGAACTCAACTTCGGCAAAAAATTATTCCGCTGAATGAATTTTTAGAAAAAATTAAGACGCAAAATGCCGCTCGAATTGATGGCATTGCGATATATTTAAATCAAAGCTTGATCGACACCCCGTATGCGCTGATACACACTTATGAACATTTTAAGGTGGTCCACCGCAATTTAATTTTTTTATCGGTGACGACGGATAATATTCCGCACGTTCCAGAGGCGGATCGCCTTCGCGTTCGCCAATTGAATGACGGCCATACGCAGATCAATTTAAAATATGGCTATTTAGAGCAGCCCAATATCACCAGAGATATCCAAGACCTGCAGCTGGAGAACTGTAAGTTAGACATGGACCAAATCAGTTTTATCATCGGCAAAGAAAGCATTTACGCGACCCATTTTCCGGGAATGGCTCTTTGGCGCGAAAAAGTTTTTACACTTATTTCAAAGAATGAGATTTCAGCTACGGATTATTTTCAATTGCCGAAGAAGCGTGTTGTTGAAGTTGGAGTTCAGATTGCGCTTTAGGCCATTACTGCAGACTACCAATTTTAATCATGACTTCATTACGTCTTAAAAATGGAATCACAAATGGTGCGTCATATTGTGCCGATACGAACGTACCATTTAATTGCAGCTCAGGTTGTTCTTTGATCCATTTACTTAGTTTAGCTTCGTGCTCTTTAATGGTTTGGCTGGTGCTTGTTCCAGAATAGCGAACCACTGCGGCGTCGTAGCCCGCAACTTCACGTAACTGGATTTCGTCATTCAGTGGTTTCGGTGCCGTCGCTAAAGTATATTTTTTAGGAAGCACGAAAGACATCGTCCATTCTTTATTAAAGCCTTCTTCTTGTAACACTGGAGCTGTCATCGCGATGTTTTCAGATTTTCTTTCTTCTATAGGCGGCGCACTGTTTAGATAAATTTCGTCAGAATATTTTGCTCCCATTTTTGCTTGCGCAATGTTGCCGCCAAAAATATATGCCGCTAATTTTTGAAATGCAGCTTCCCGAAATTCGTCAAACTCCGTCGCTTTTAATGTAACTTCCGCTAAAACTTGATTTTGATAGCGACGAATTTCAAAATCGCCATCTTTTTTAAGAACTTCGTATTCGGGTTCTTCGTTAACGCGAATGCCTAATGCTTCAGGAATTAATTTTAGTTTTTCACTAAGAGGAATGTGTAATTCTTTTTCTGATTCTTTTGATTTAACTGTTTTTACGTTATCTGAGTAACCAGGTGATTTCATTTTACTTCCTTATTAATTAATAAAAAGCCACCTGGTTAAAGACCAGATGGCTCATTATTAGCGAGATCTTCTTTTGTTGTCTTGAGAGTGTTCGAGCTTATCGCCGGCATTGTGAACTGCGTTTCCGATTTTTTGTGCTCCGGCATTAGAAATTTTGTCGCCTAGCTTTTCGATTTTATCGCCAGCTCTTTTGCTGATTGGTTCTTTTGAAGATTTGTGTTTCATATGAGTCCCCCTTTGTTTATACGAATCCAAAAAAGATCGTACGGAGTTACATATTTCAAGTTCTGTTCCTGAATTAAAACTGATATATCGCAACTGACGATACTAAGAGGTTTTTATGAACGTTTGGTTGGCCACCCTTTGGCCCTACTATAATTAGCTTTCAGGGCATACACCTACTAAAATAATTTGGTTCGTGATAGAACATTATAAAATAATCGGAACTAAATTGAGTTTTTCAACACGTAAATTGACTGTAAATGATTGGCCAATTTTAAAACTAATTCGGCTAGAAGCACTAACTCTGCATCCAAATTTTTTTTCACCCTCGAGTGATGAATTTAAATTTACTGAGGCCGACTGGAAAGAGCGCCTTAACAATTCCGATGGCGCAAATTTCGGACTCTTTAATGAAAAAAACGAAATCATTGGACTGACCGGAATCTTTCGCGACAGAGAAAACCGTGAACAGGCCTGGATGGTCGCCAGTTTTTTAAAACCGGACTATCGCCGCAGGGGTCTTACAAAACATTTGTACGAAGCCCGCATTCAATGGGCCAAAGAGCAAAACGGCATTAACTTGTTGATTGTGCATCACCGCGAAGACAACGAAATCTCGCGGAAGGCTCATCAGAAATTTAATTTTCAGTTTGTTAAGAAACATCCGCCAACGGATTGGCCCAACGGTGAAATTGTACCCTATGATGAATATAATTTAAAAATTAAGTAATTGGGAATTACCGTGCCAGCAATTCCCGACGTTAAATCAGTCGAATTAAAACGGCCCCATAAATATCGTTTTTTTTCATTTACTAAAATAACTACTAGCGAGTACATCTAACTTTTTCAAACTGTTTTCTAGCACCAAGCCCGTACTTCCACCAATACCAACGGTTCCGCTTTTGATAGCATGAAACGCGGTCGTCGCTGCGGATAAAACAGCACGCATCTCGCGACCCAAAGCTCCCGAATTATTTTTTTCGTCCAACTGCTGGGAATTTTCGATGGCCTCATAAGTTGTTACTGCACCGGCGATGGCAACATCTAAGCTTCGATTAAGCGCATGAAACTCTTCAGCTTTGATAGCAACATTTTTTTGTGTCGCAATCTCGGTGACGGCTTGGCAGATGGCGCCATAGGCATGCACCACGTGCGAAAGGTTATAACCTAACCTTAACATTTCTTTTCCATGCTGGCCTGCGGTTCTGGCTAATTCGGCCTCAAGCGGTTGCCCGGCGGCTTCTGCCATTGCAGGTTCATCACCTTGATCAGCGGCTTCGGCTATGGCTTTAATATTTTTTGGAGGAGGATTTGATGGCTCTGCAGCTCGCTGGATTATTCCAACGACTTGTTTAAAGAAAATTGGCAGACCTTCTTTAAGCTGCGCTGATGACAGATGTTCACCGGCCAGTTCCCGCGTCTTATTTTCGGTTAGAGCCAATATTTCGTTTTCGTTTTTTAACAGAAATTCACTGAGCATAAAAATGTGTCCTTAATATGAAATAGTGATGCAATCCCCGATCCGCAAAGAGCAACACTTCAATCGTTTTGGAGCGGTTGCTTGCTTGACGTCGAGGTAAATATACCCGTTAATTGGTGATGTCCGAACGTAGCTAGTTTTTAATAATTGAATAGCTTTAACCCACGATAAAAATAAAAAAGAAACTGGAGCCCATGGAGCGCTTACATAACTCTCGCATTATGGAAAAAATTCGCCGCAACTCTATTTCAGAAACGCAAATTGATTATGACTATAAAATAATTGATTCACCGGTTGGAAAAATTACTTTGATGGCGTCAGAGCTGGCTTTAGTTTCTTTGATTTGGGGGGAAAATGCGAAAACCAGCTATACAAATAATTCAAAGAATTCAAAGAATTCAATTCTAAAAACTGCAGAAGCGCAGTTGAAAGAATACTTTGCAGGAAAAAGAAAGTCCTTTGATATTCCACTAGATCCCAAAGGAACTGATTTTCAAAAACAAGTTTGGAACGAATTATCTAAAATCCCTTACGGAAAAACCATTAGTTACGGCGAGCAAGCAAAACGTTTAGGCCAGCCAAAAGCGGCTCGCGCCGTGGGTGCAGCCAACGGAAAAAACCCAATCGGGATTATTGTTCCTTGCCATCGCGTGATCGGTGCATCTGGATCGCTAACGGGATTCGCGGGCGGAATTGCAGCCAAAAAATTACTCTTGGCCCTAGAAGTTACTAGAATTGATGTGGATTCAGGTAAAATATTCCCGCCATCAACAGCTCTTGTTGACGAGTCGTCTTCATGTTAAGTTGACGGCCATTAAGGTAATTACAAAATGAAAAAGAATTTTTCTCTGACTTCGGCCAAACATAAACCGGACCGCCAGGCCGAATTAATAAAAAGTGATCTCAATAAATATTTGGCCCGCGAACGCCGCAAAGAATTGCCAGCAAATGTGGATTTTTGGGATTTTGATTGTAAATGTGGTCCTGATGCCAAATCGGCGGAGTTAGTTCATGTTTCTGAGCTCAATAAAGAAGTCGACAAGATTTTTAAATCAGGTTCCGAATCCGTTTACGTAGAAATTATAGCTAAACCAGGTGTTCGACTTAAAAAGGAAAAGCCCTCTAGAGCCGACGAAGAGGACGACGAAGAATACGGCTATTAAAAAACGACCTATATTCTAATCGTCTGAATAAATAAAAAATAGTCTCGATCTTGGTACTTGCGCATAAAGAAATACTTTTCATTGGCATCTTTAAACTTTTTGCGGACCTGATGAATAGAAAGTGGAATCAAACACTCTAAGCTTAAACGTTTTTCAGCAATGCATTCATCCGAAGTTTCTGGAATATTTTGAAAGGGAATGAGTGTAATGTGAAAATGTTTCCCATCGGGAATTTGTGTTAACATTTGTGGAATTTTATTTTCAATCGACAATTCATTAGCCTTTGTTTCTGATGTTAAGATCCAGCATGGCGACTGACACCGAGAAATTTTTTCGACGATTAAACTCCCATCGTCCAAAAGCAACGAAACAGGTTTTTGAAATTGTTTTTCGTAACCGACTTTGAGGTCATTTACAATCTGTGACCCTGCCTTTAAATCTGTTGGATAGCCAATTAAAACATAATTCGCGGTTTGAAAATCAGGAAATAACCGATTCACCACCGACGAAGCCACATTTTTGTACTCATCGCCCTGAGGCGACGGACTAATAATAGGGGCCGATCGAATACTTACACCATCATAAGTCAGTTTGATCATGATTGCAGAAGCCATCACACAGAAAAGTCCGAATAGAATAAAAAATGTTTTCATTATCTCTTTCCAATAATTGATACTCGCAGTGATAAATCTTTACTGTCCGGTTAATTTACTCTCTTGGCGGCGCAAATTGCAATGTTGAAACGTCATGCCTGTTTCAATTTTTGTCATTTGTCCAAGCTTCATAAATAAACTCTTTCTAAGAATAGACATTGTCTATTCTTCCAGACATTTTTGCACATAAATTACTTCGCCTCCTCAAGTCAAAAACTTTTCTTATTGCACAGACCAATAGAGTTCCACTAAATTTTAAGACATCAAAAAAGGAAGTTTAACATGGAATCAGAAGTTTCAAAGTGTCCGTTTTCGGGCGCGCAAACAAAACACATAACCAACAGTTCGCAAACCAATCGCAACTGGTGGCCGAAGCAACTTAATCTACGAATCTTGCATCAACACTCGTCAAAATCAAATCCGCTAGATCAGAATTTTGACTATGCAAAAGAATTTAAAAAATTAGATTATAAAGCCCTAAAAAAAGATCTACGAAAGTTAATGACGGACTCACAACCTTGGTGGCCAGCCGACTGGGGACACTACGGGGGCCTTTTTATTCGTATGGCTTGGCACAGTGCTGGGACTTACCGAACATTTGATGGCCGTGGCGGTTCACGCTCGGGCGGTCAACGATTTGCGCCGCTAAATAGCTGGCCTGATAATGGAAATTTGGATAAAGCTCGTCGTTTACTTTGGCCGATTAAACAAAAGTATGGTCAAAAAATTTCTTGGGCTGATTTGATGATTTTAGCAGGAAACGTTGCACTTGAATCGATGGGCTTTAAAACTTTTGGTTTTGGTGGCGGTCGTCCCGATACTTGGGAACCCGGCGAAGATATTTTTTGGGGCGCTGAAACTGAATGGATGCAAAATAAACGTTACAGTGGCGAACGTGATCTTGCAAATCCACTTGCTGCCGTGCAAATGGGTTTAATTTATGTCAATCCCGAAGGACCAGACGGAAAACCTGACCCAGTCGGTTCGGGCCGCGATATTCGCGAAACATTCAAGCGTATGGCCATGAACGACGAAGAAACTGTTGCGTTAGTTGCCGGCGGACATACCTTCGGTAAAGCGCATGGTGCGGGCGATCCTAAAAAAGTTGGTGCAGAACCCGAAGGCGCTGATTTACATCACATGGGTTTCGGTTGGATTAATAATTTTGAATCTGGAAAAGGCGTTCACACAACAACAAGCGGCATCGAAGGCGCATGGAAACCAAAACCAACTACTTGGGATAATGGTTATTTCGAAATGTTATTTAAATACAATTGGGAACTTGTAAAAAGTCCGGCGGGCGCACATCAGTGGGCTGCGAAAAATTGCCAAGAGCAAGACATGATCCCTGACGCTCACGATAAAACAAAAAAACATCGCCCAATGATGACAACCGCTGATTTGGCTTTAAAGTTTGATAAAAAATACGAAGTTATTTCTCGCCGTTTTCATAAAGATCATAAAGCGTTTGCAGATGCATTCGCACGCGCATGGTACAAGCTAACACACCGAGATATGGGCCCCGTGGTTAGATACTTAGGACCTGAAGTTCCAAAAGAACAACTGCTTTGGCAAGATCCTTTGCCGAAAGCAAAATCAAGCCCGATCACTGCAAAAGACATCGAAGTTTTAAAAAAGAAAATTTTGAAATCAGGTTTGTCGATTCCACAATTGGTCACAACCGCTTGGGCGTCAGCATCGACATTCCGTCACTCAGACATGCGCGGTGGTGCTAATGGTGGACGCATTCGTTTGGCTCCGCAAAAAGATTGGGCCGTCAATCAACCGTCTGAACTTACAAAAATCATCGCAAAATTTGAAGCGATTCAAAAAGATTTTAACAAAGGTAAAAAAGCCGTATCGTTCGCCGACTTAATCGTGCTTGGTGGATCAGTCGGTTTGGAAGAAGCCGCAAAAAAAGGTGGCCACAAAGTAAAAGTTCCTTTTATTCCTGGGCGCGTAGATGCAACTCAAGAACAAACTGATGTTGAATCATTTGCGGCTCTTGAACCGTTAGCTGATGGTTTCAGAAATTACACGGCAAAAGGTTTAGGCGAAAATGCCGCTGAATTATTAGTTGATCGTGCACAGTTAATGAATTTAACGGCGCCAGAAATGACGGTACTTGTGGGTGGACTGCGTGCGCTAAACACAAACCACAATCAAGTTAAGCATGGCGAATTCAATTCAAAACCAGCGACATTATCCAATGAATTTTTCACGCAATTATTGAGCATGAACATCGAGTGGAAAACAACAGGTGTAGCTGGTGAGTACCAAGGAATTGATCGCAAAACCGGAAAACAAAAATGGACTGGCACACGAGTTGATTTACTTTTTGGATCAAACTCGGAACTACGTGCATTAGCTGAAGTTTACGGATCAAGCGACGGCGAAGGAAAATTCGTCAAAGATTTTATTGCAGCATGGGTGAAAGTCATGAATGCAGATCGCTTTGATAAAGTGATTTCGCAAAGTTATAAAATCTAGGAACTGCCCCATTTAATTGTGTTTTTAAATCAAAATCAAATCTGAACAGTCACAACTTCAGTGCGTGATTAGTGCATATCTAGCGTAAAAGGTTTCTTTTCTAAAGCGAGATTATGATAAACAGC
>JAYVHE010000182.1:0-7837 GCA_043771495.1 Bdellovibrio sp.
GAAAAAAGCATGGAAGAGTTACGACTTAATGATATTCGATCGACTCATATTGTTGTGAAATCACTATGGTTGTCGTTAGCCTCCGTTTTTGTCTGTGGAATTTTATTAGATTTATTCCAAGACGCGGGAAGTAACGCCTACGCCGTTTTCGATGAAAAATCGACGCAGTTTTTAGACTATTTTTTTAAACTATTTGAATAATCAATTCAACGTTCCGTAAGCATTCTTCAAAACATCAAATATTTGAGCACCTTCCAGTTTACGATTATTCAAAAAGATCGTCGGTGTTCCTTGCACTTGAGCGGATTTGGCTTCAGCGGTCATTTTTCCGATCAGGATCGCTGTATCTGATGAGTTTGCACACATTGATATTTCGTCAAAATTTAATCCGTTACTGGAAGCAAATGTTTTCAAATCTTTATCAAGATCGTCTCCATAGAGGGGGAAAAGTCGTTCTTGGTTTTCAAAAAAGTAATCATGAACCACCCAGCCTTTTTGTGCGATTTTTTCAGAGCACAGAACCCATCCGGCCATTGTGCATCGCGATTTGTCGCCTTTGTATTCCATCGTCGTATTACATTGGCCATCAAGCGGAAACGGTTTGAAGACGACTGCGGCGTCTGGGGTTTGTTCTTTAAAGCGTTTTAATGTGGCCCAGGCTATTCGACAATGTGGACATTTAAAGTCAGCGAACTCAACGAGCGTGGCTTTAGCGTTTGGACTTCCTTGGATTAAACCAGTTGTTTTATCAAAGACAAATTCAGGGGCGCGTTTCCAGATTTCAGTTTTTTCAGCGACCAGGATTTGAATTTCCTCGAGGTTGTAACTTTTTGAAAAATTTTTTGCAACCACCCAGCTCACAACGGGTACTAAAAGAAATGTTGCTGTGAGGTTCAAATTCTGAGATAGCTCGCCCAAAGCAAATTTAAAATTGGGCTCCTTTGCATAGGCGTAAATTAAACCCAACTGTAGGAACGATAAAATATATCCAGCCAAACAGAACGGACAAACGGCTTTAAGCTGAGTGAAGGTAATGTATCCCAAAAATAGTGTAAATATAACTGAAGCACCAAAGACGGTGATCAGCAGAGATTTAACGTAATTTGTAGTTTCGATGGCACCAAACTTAATGAGCGCAATAAACAAGACCATAAAAACTGAAAAGACCACCCCGACTAACGCGATCGGAATTCCAGCCATTTCAGCGTAAGAACTAGCCGCTGCAGCGTCACAGTTGAGAGTGGCGCTGACTTGGCAAAGACTCCCGCCAGGGGTTCCGATCTTGACGGCGTAATGGTGGTAAGTCAGATAGCCATAGACACCAGCCGAAATTAATAATGTTACAAGTAGTAGATTAAGTAGGGTGTTTTTATTTTTCATAGTCTCAGTTTTTTGCTTTTGACGAAGTAAATCAAGTAATGATTCAATAGTATGTTGCGATGGACCATAAAGAACTGCTGAAAATTAAATATGTGACCTATTTGAATACCAGAAACAAGGTAGAGAATATCTTTGGGTTGTCTCCTAAACAATTAATGCGTTATCAAAAGACCTATGAAAAAGAACTCAAAACGCAATTCACGAAGTGGAAAACCAATGACGGTTCACATCCCAGTACCTCGGTTGTGCGCGGGCAACTTTTAGGACAGCTCGCTGATTCTGATGTGGTTTTTGTCGGTGATTTTCATGCGCAACCGCAGTCGGCTCGTTCCTTCTTTCGACTTATTCGTTCATCCAAGTCTAAAACGGTAGCTGTTAATTTGGAATGCTTTAAACAGGCTGATCAGTCGCATTTAACTCAATATATGAAGGGCGAGCTATCAGAAAAAGATTTTTTACATAAAGTGAAGTGGAAAAACTCTTGGGGCTTTCCTTTTGAAACGATGCGGCCCCTTCTGAAATGGTGTCAGGCCAATTCTATTCCTGTGTTTGGGGTGAATACCGAAAATCGAGTTAATGATTTAAAATCACGAGATCGATTGATCGCAAAATTCTTGGTAAAAAATTTCCTTGTAGAGCCCGACCGGACTCATTTTGTTTTGATCGGTGACTTTCATATCAGCCCATCGCATTTACCTAAAGAATTTATTAAGCTTCTCCCAAAAACCAAATCAACCATTGTGTATCAGAGCCCGGAAGAAATCTATTTTGAGCTGGCTAAGCGACGGTCCGAACAAGTCGATGTTCTCGCACTGAGTTCGCACCGTTGGGCCATCATGAGCGTCTCGCCATGGGTGAAATGGCAAGAATACCTGATTTTTTTAGAAAGTGATTTTGACAAAAAAATTAAATCGACAGATTTAGATTTGACGGACTATGTAAGCCGCGAGGTTGAATTTATTTTACAGTTTTTAGATCTCAAAGAAAATAAATCGGCGTCCGCAGCGGCGCAGATTTCTGTGTACAGTCCAGTGGACCAAGAATTTTATAACAAAATATCTTATCATCGCCAAGTGCTTGGGCCAAAATTAAGAGCGCAGATTGAGTTTTTGACCAATGAGGGAAGCTCGTTTTTTTTGCCGGAAATTAAAGTCGGTTTTTTATCCCGCAATACAATCAATCATATTTCAAAAATTAGCGCTATTGCGGCATTGAACATAACTGGTAAATTAAATAAGTCGTTGCACATCAGTAAGACGGCATTTTTACAATTGATCTGGCTTGAAATGATCATCTATTTTTTTTCCAAACTGATAAATCCCAAGAAAAAAACCGATACATTAAATGACATTAGGCAGGCGTTGCAAAAAGAAGGTTTTGATGACCGAGGAAAAGAATCCTTAACACTCGCTTTAGAGCAAAAGTTAAGTGAGCTTCAGGTTTTATCGTTCGGTCGGAAAGCCAAGCCTATTAAACGCAGTTATCGGACTAAGAGTTATAAAGTGGCGAGCGAAATTTTGGGTGGAATACTCGGTGAAAAGCTCTATTTTGCTTTTCGGAAAAATCGCATACCAAAGTCGACTTTGATCGGATTTCTGACCCGAGATTTTTCAGATCGATTCTTTGAGCAAAAGTACTACGAATCTATCGAAATTATTGACAGTTGGCCTTCAAGTTTTAGTAGTAAGTATGATCATTTTTAGGGATTAGTCAGGAAGACTGACGAAGGTCCTGTCTCAAATTGAGAACTTAGGTGTGTGAAAAATAATGGACTTAAATCAATTGAGTTTAGTCGGGGTTTTTCCGATAAATCCTCTATGAAAAGTAAGTCGTTTTATGTTTTTGGGTTAATCATTCTATATGGTCTACTCATGACGTTTTACTCATTTTCGGTGAGCTATTTTGAAAAGCAAAATAAACAATTTGTTCGTTTAGTTAAAAATCATCGGAACGATTTATCGAAGTCACCAAAAAGAAGTGTGGCTTCAATAGCCCCTGAAGCTGTGGAAAATCCAGATCTTACTGACTTATCTGAATTTTATTTCTCTCGCCATCGTGAACTCATGAAAAAGGGTCAATCCTCGCAAGCGATCAAAATGCTCAACCGAGTTCAGAATTTCTCGAGTGATGCGGAACTACAAATGCGCAGTGCTTACTATCAAGCCGAATTTTTCTGTAAAAAGGGTAATGAAAAAGAATGCTTAAAGCAAATTGATCATATGGTTTCACTGAGTCCAGAAAGTCCTTGGTCGGGCCGCGCATTGGTGATTCTAGCGCAATATTATTCAGCTCATAACAAACTTCCGGAGTTGTTACTTCTAAAAGACGTTATTAATGAGCAGTTCAAAAAACATCCTGGTGTCATCAACCAGTTCAATAAATTAAAACTTTAATAGACAAATTTTTAAAGGCAGTGATAGTCTTTATAAATGCTATTTCATCGTCGTGCAAAAATTGTCGCTACTTTTGGTCCAAGTTTACGGACTGAAGAACAAATTGAAAAAGGAATTTACGCCGGGCTTAATATCGCACGGTTGAATTTCAGTCATGGAACTCAAGAAGAACACTTGAGTGTTATTAAGAATATCCGAAAAATTTCAGAGAAATTAAAGGCTCCAGTTACAATTCTGCAAGATCTTCAAGGACCTAAAGTTCGGGTCGGACTTTTTGAAAACGGCGCAATCACATTGACAGTCGGTGAAATTGTTAAAGTAACGATTGAAGACGTTGTTGGAAAACCTGGATTAATTCCGAGCGATTTCAAAGAGCTCTGCGCCGCAGCAAAAGTAGGACACAAGATCCTACTTGATGACGGTTTAATTGAACTAGTCGTCGTTGAAGTTTTTGAAAAGCATTTAATGGCCAAAGTCATTTACGGTGGACCATTGAAAAATCGTAAAGGAATGAATTTACCCGGAATGTCATTACCGGTGGATGCATTAACAATTAAGGATTTAAAAGATTTAGAATTTGGCCTCACCCATGGAGTCGATTACGTGGCTTTGAGTTTTGTTCGCCACGGAAAAGATATTCGCCAGTTACGTGAACTGATCGATAAGAAAAAATCACCCGCTAAAATTGTCGCTAAAATTGAAATGTTGGAAGCGCTTGATAATTTAGAAGAAATTATTCGATTAAGTGACGTGGTCATGGTGGCGCGCGGAGACTTGGCTATAGAAATCGGACAAACGCGATTACCAAGCGCGCAAAAACGAATTATTGCACTTAGTAACCAATTGGGAAAACCCGTAATTACCGCGACTCAAATGTTAGATTCAATGGTGGAAAATCCTCGGCCTACGCGAGCAGAAATTACGGATATTGCTAATGCCGTGTTAGATGGAACGGATGCACTCATGTTGTCGGCCGAATCGGCCAGCGGAGCTTACCCTTTCAAATCGATCCGGACCATGCATGAAATTATTTTAGAAGTCGAAAAAACGAACAACAATTATTATAAAATTTCTTTAGATAATGAACTGCTGAGTACGCCAGCGGCTATCGCGGCAAGCTCGGTATTAACGGCCCTAAAATTAAATGCGAGTGTCATTGTCTGTTTAACGACGTCAGGAAAAACAGCCCAGATTATTTCGACGTTTAGACCGAAAGCTCAAATTGTTGCAATTACAACTGAACTTGATGTGTTAAACCGATTGGAATTAACGTGGGGTTTGCAAACTCTAGCCATTAAAGAGTACGGCAATTTAAAAGACATTATTAATCAGGTTGAAAAATTATTAATCGAAAATGGATTATCTAAAACGGGTGACCGAATCATTTTAACATTAGGTCAGCCCATTGCGGATCGCGGAAAAACCAATTCTTTGCATGTCCACACAATTGGCGGCGAAGATTTTAAAAAAGCGAAGCTGCAAGATTTACCGCTTCGCTTTTCGATGATGATTGATGTGGACTAATTAAAGTCCGCATTTTTTCCAATTAAATACGAAACGTTGATTAATTTGTCCGTCAGCAGAGTCCACACCGATGCTGACTTTGGGGCGCATAAAACCAATCGCCGCTAAAAGATTACGAACGCCGATTAAAGTTTTTACGCGAAGTCGTTGTGGTGAACCGTCACACATTGAATTTTTTAATAGTCCTAAATTTTTATTTTTCACAACAAGGCTGTGATTATTGATGTAAGGACCCTTAATCAAAGCTTGTTCAAATCCAATCGTCGCAAGCCCATTTGATTCGATCGAAGCTAATTGATAAGCCAAAGTGGTTTTATCGGGCGCTTCAATAAAGCCGCGATATTCAACGCTAGCGATATTAAAAGACCAACCTGGTGTTGCGACAACATCAATAAGTACTGTACATTTTTTCTCGGCTGATTTTGCCTTGGGCTGGGCGGTGCCTTTGCCAATCTCTGCAATAAAATTGTCGTACAGAACACTCAGTGTGGTTACGTCTTGTGTGAAGATGGCGCGTGCATTACTCGCATCACATCCTGAACCGTCCATTTGCACATTGACGACTTCGGCTCGTGGCGGAATTAAACCTTGTGAAAAAACGGACCCTGTAAAAAGAACAATTGAAATTAAGATTCCTAGACGCATAAATCCCCCAAAGCTTTCGCTATCTACAACAAAGCAATTGCGGGGCCCGAGAGTTTTGATTCTTTTCTATAATTTCAGAGTCTTAACGGCCCCAAACTGATGCGAGTAGAGGCTCAAATGAGTTTATACGCGCATCATTTTGCAATCAGGAGAAATAAACATTTTACCTTCGGTGGCTTTTAGAACCAACTCAGGAGTTAGATCTGGAGCGAATTCGCGCAGGATGAAGCCTTCGCGAGTAACATCAATAACACCGTAATCGGAAACTATTTTTTTAATACAGTTTAAACCAGTGAGTGGCAGCGTACATTTTTTGCGAAGCTTAGACTGACCATCTTTATCAACGTGCTGCATAGCTACGATTACGTTTTTTGCGCCGGCAACTAGATCCATGGCGCCGCCCATGCCTTTGACCATTTTTCCAGGAACCATCCAGCTCGCAATACTGCCTTCTTGATCAACTTCCATTGCGCCGAGTACGGTTAAGTCAATGTGACCACCGCGAATCATGGCGAAGGAATCCGCTGAACTAAAAAAGCTTGCGCCCTTAATAGTCGTGATTGTTTGTTTTCCGGCGTTAATTAAATCGGGATCTTCAGAACCACTTTTTGGAAACGGACCCATTCCTAAAAGTCCATTTTCGCTTTGTAACATAACGGTTTTTGAGGCCGGAATAAAATTAGCTACAAGAGTTGGAATTCCGATTCCTAAATTAACAGTATAACCATCTTGAACTTCATCAGCGATACGTTTGGCAATTTGATCTCGATTTAATGGCATGGGATATCCTTACTTCGATAGTGTTAATAGTTCGAAGTTTTACTTCGAAAGCGTCAATTGTTCGATGCGTTTTTGGTAGTTTGTGCCTTTAAAAATACGCTGCACATAAACACCAGGGGTGTGAACTTGATCGGGATCTAATTCACCAACTTCAACAAGTTCTTCAACCTCGGCCACCGTGATTTTCCCAGCCGTTGCAACCATGGGATTAAAATTACGCGACGTTTTTCGGTAAATAAGGTTTCCGAATTTATCGCCCTTCCAGGCTTTCACAAATGCGAAATCTCCGGTAATGCCTTTTTCTAAAACATAGGCGCGGTTATTGAATTCGCGAACTTCTTTGCCTTCGGCGATTTTAGTTCCGACCCCTGTTGGGGTGTAAAATGCAGGGATTCCAGCTCCTCCAGCACGTAGTCGTTCGGCTAAAGTGCCCTGTGGACAGAATTCAAGTTCTAATTCGCCCGACATAAATTGCCGTTCAAACGTTGCGTTTTCGCCAACATATGAAGAAAGCATTTTTTTAATTTGGCGAGTTTGTAAAAGTAACCCTAATCCCCAATCATCAACGCCTGCATTATTAGACACGCAGGTTAAATTTTTAATGCCGCGGTCGCGCAGCTCTAAGATGCTGTTTTCAGGAATTCCGCAAAGACCAAAACCACCAAGCAGCATCGTCATATTATCTGCGACGCCTTCAAGGGCATGTTTGGCATTATCATAAACTTTTTTTGAACTCATTCGTTGTATCCTTTTAAATTCTTTCGATAATCAAAGAAACACCTTCGCCGCCACCAATACAAAGGCTAGCCAGTCCACGACGCAAATTGTGGGTGTGAAGTGAATGGACTAAAGTTGTTAAAATACGTGCTCCGCTGGCACCAATTGGGTGACCAATGGCAATCGCTCCGCCATGTGTATTTAAGCGCTCGGTTGGGATTTCTAAAGATTTCTGGGCGGCCATCGCCACGTTAGCAAAAGCTTCGTTGATTTCAAAAAGATCGATATCTGAAATTTTTAAGTTGGCCGCTTGTAAAGACTTTTTGATCGCGCCGACTGGAGCCGTTGTAAAATATTTTGGCTCTTGAGCGAAAGTTCCGTGCGCAACAATGCGGGCT
>JAYVHE010000183.1:0-3860 GCA_043771495.1 Bdellovibrio sp.
GCAAAGTTTAATCTTAGAAAATGTTGATTGGTCCATTTCCGAAAAGAAATTTGTTGCCCTGTTCGGAAAATCGGGGAGCGGAAAATCAACGTTTCTAAACGTCGTTTCAGGAATTGATAAGCCGGATTCTGGAGCCGTATTTTTTAACAATATAAATCTTTACGAACTGAACGATCATGACTTATCAATGACTCGCCTTAAATATTTTGGATTCATTTTTCAAACATTTAATTTAATTTCGACGCTTTCTGCAGAAGAAAATATTTCGTATCCGCTCGTGCTTTTAAAAGTTCCTGAAAAAGAACGCAAAGCTAAGACCGCACATTATATTCGCGCTGTCGGGCTAGAGGGTATGGCGCATAAAATGCCCTCGCAGCTCAGTGGTGGTCAGCGCCAGCGTGTGGCTATCGCGCGCGCTTTGGTCAAAGATCCAAAAATTATTTTTGCGGACGAGCCAACGGCCAATCTTGATGAAAAGACCGCTGACGAAGTTTTAGCGCTTTTGGTCGATCTTCAACATCAAAATAAGTCGACGATTATTTATGTGACCCATGATCAAGATGTCATGCGCTACGCCGAGAAAAAATATTTGTTAACGCATCGTCAGATTAAGGACTATGCCAATGTATAGTCGTATTGCTGTTCGTAATTTATTAAAAAATAAAACTCGCACCATGCTGAGCATTTTGATGATCGCGGGTGCCATGGTGGCCATGATTGTTTTTCGTGGATATGTTTTAAGAACTTTAGACATCGTAAAAACAGTCATCGTCAATGGTCAGTATGGTCACTTGCAAATCGGCAAGAAAAACTATTGGGATCAAACCGCCGAAACGCGCTCTCAATCATTGATTTCCGAACCTAATGCCCTTGAAAAAAAGCTCGAGGCCCACCCACAGGTTGATTTTGTATCACAGCGATTAACGTTTTTTGGACTTGTATCTACAGAAAATTTATCGGAGTCAGGTTATTTTATTGGCATTGATGTCGCCAAAGAAAAACATTTCAGTCAAGGTGTCCACATGTTGGAGGGTGAAATTTTAAATCCCGGTAACAAAGGTTCGGTTATTTTAGGTAATTTGTTAGCCAAACGAATGCGTGTAAAACCCGGTGACGACATCACGATCGTTAGTAATACCTTGGATAAAGTCATTAATGCAATCGACGTTAAAGTCGCCGGAATTTTTACTACTGGAACCGAAGAGTTTGATCGCCTGTCTTGCTTTATTCATCTGGAAGACGCTCAAAAAATATTGCAAACCAGTTCGGCCGAGCATTTGCGGATTTCTCTTAAAACCATGGATCATTTGCCGAAAATCCGCGACGATTTTAATCAACAGTATGACTCAGAAAACTTACGTGTTAAATCGTGGTATGAATTGTCGGATTTGTTCCGTAAAGTTGAAATATTTTATAATACTCAGACGGGGATAATGTATTTTATTCTGATGTTCATCGTCGGTCTTGGAATGATGAATACATTTTCTATGAGTCTTTCAGAACGCGTTGGCGAGATTGGAACTTTGCGTGCCCTTGGTCAGACGCGATCATCTCTTTTTATTCAGTTTATGGTGGAGTCGCTTTATCTATGTGTCATTGGCCTAGTGATCGGTCTGATTTTATCTTACTTAATGATTGCCGGCGTTAACGCCGCCGAAATCTATACAGAAATTCCGGGTGCATCGATTCCTGTCAAAATTCAAATTGGTTTTTATTGGAACGTTGTTATCAGCGTCTGTTTGATTGTTACTTTTGTGGTCCATGGTTTTACAGTATTTTTAATTAATCGTTTTATAAGGATGAATATCGTTGAAGCCCTTCGCCACAATATTTAATCGAAATTTTTTTATTGCGACGATCTTAGTACTGGCGTCTGTCATGACGTGGGCTCAGTATGATTTTGGTTTTTCAGTCGATGCCGAAATGGCCAATTCCGTGAATGAAGGCAGCATCGCCCCTGAGTCACAATCGTTTATTACCGTAGAACAAAACTGGGCTTCTTCAAATAAAAAAACTAAAGCCTTGCTGCAAGCCCGTTTACTCAGTTATTCCTCAGAAATTGAAAAGCGACGATTTAATAATTCCGAAATTTACCCGGTCGACACCTACGTTGAATTTTTACCGAGCTCCCAAAGAATCACTTTAGGTTATCAACATATTTTTTTAACAGAAGGCTTTGATTCTGTCGGTATGGAGCTGATAAACCCCCGTAATCAAAATACTTCATTTTTCTTAGACGCGGATAAAAAATTCTATACGGTGCCCGCACTGAATTATCGTTACATCAGTGATTTTATGACTTTGCAGCTTTTGCATGTATTTCAGTATCGCGGAGACGAAGCTAATAGTTATTTCATCAGTCAGGTTCAAACACTCAATCCCGGATTGGTGATTCAGCCCTTAGAAAGCAAAGATCGGTTCAAAAAAAATGATCAAGTTGTGCGGCTTCTTAAATCGATTGGGAATTTTGATCTTAGTTTAAGTTATTTAAAGACTTTCGATAAAATCACGCAATTTAATTTAAGCACCCAAACTTTTAGGCTTGAAACCACGGCTGATCGTTTTAATAGTTACATGTTTAATGCTTCGGGCGATATCTCTGGCCTGGTGGTTCGACTGGATTATTTAATGAGTCAGGATCGTAAAACAGTTATGAATAATGGCGAATATAAACCCGTTAATTATCAAAATTATAACTTAGGATTAGAGCACGACTTTATTTATTCATCGCAGATCGCTCTTAATTACTCAAAATCCGAAATCAAAACGGATCTAACACCCGTATTCAGAAAAAAAAATCTCGAGGACGTTTATGCCAGGTGGACAAAAACTTTACTGAATGAGCTTAAACTAGAACTGCTTTTGCTTTATCGGTTGTCTGATAAGGGTCAAGCCGTGAATTTAAAAGCCGCCTATCCACTCAGTTCGTTGATCAATGTTAAAGCGGGGCTTGAAACTTTTGGTGGCGAGACCACTTCGGAGTTTTACTTGATCAAAGACGTTTCACGCGTTTACGTCGGCCTTTACTCCACCGTTTTTTAGGTGCCAGGCCTTTTTTCCCCGGACTCAATGCGTCCGGGGAAAAAAGGCCTGGCACTTTTAAATCAAGGGGCTATGGTCGTCCGATCGAGAAATATTCGAATCCATACGTTTGCAAATCATCTTTATTATAAATATTTCGACCATCAAAAATCTGACGACCGACCATTTTTTCTTTCATGGCCTGGAAGTCAGGGTTTCTAAAAGATTTCCATTCTGTTGGAATCACCAAAGCCGCACATTGATTCAAAGTTTCATATTGATCACTATAAAATTTAACCCGCGGGTTATTTTTAAAATACTCGATTGTATTTTTCTCAGCGACCGGATCATAGCAGTTTACTGTGCAGCCAGCTTTTAAGAGTTCATCAATAATATCTAAAGCCGGAGCTTCGCGAATATCATCGGTTTTTGGCTTGAACGAAACACCCCAAACGGCGTAGGTTTTTGATTTATCGGGCTTGCTAAAGCTCACGATTTTATTGATGAATCGTTGACGTTGAATATCGTTGGCTTTTTTTACAGACTTTAAAATTTCTAAATCTTCACCGGCGTCTTCACCCATTTTTATTAAAGCGCGAACATCTTTAGGGAAGCAACTGCCGCCGTAGCCGACGCCCGCGTAAATTGAATAAGGACCAATGCGGTGATCCGCGCCTACACCGATTCGAATATTTTCAATATTGGCACCGGTTTTTTCGCACAATCGAGAAATTTCATTCATTAAAGAAATTTTGGTCGCGAGCATCGCGTTAGCAGCGTACTTAGTCATTTCGCTAGACGGGGGATCCATGACTAAAAACGGTTGTCCGCCTTTTAAA
>JAYVHE010000184.1:0-16184 GCA_043771495.1 Bdellovibrio sp.
TAACAAGCCAGCTTTGGCGCGCTCTCCGTATTCGAGCCAGCAAATTCGTGCTGGAAGACCTTGAAATTTAATTCGTGAACTGGCCATATCAATCCAACGATGTAATGATTTATTTTCTGGAAACAATTCTTTGATGGCCAAATCTGTCACGTGAATGTCATTGGGATCACCCGATAGTGCGACCCAACGAAACGGTCCACTGCCACGGCAAAAAAGTGGTCTGATGTACGCCGGAACAAATCCCGGATAATCGAATGCGTTTTTAACGCCAGCTTCTTGGGCGCGCGCGCGAAGATTATTTCCGTAATCAAAAGTTATGGCGCCACGTTTTTGCATCTCCAGCATTCCTTCAACGTGTTTGGCCATCGCCTTGTAAGCGGCTTCTAAATATGATTTTTGATCTTTAGCTCTAAAGTCTTTTGCGGTTTCTACAGTGTAACCTTCAGGAATGTAACCAACCAAAGGATCATGCGCCGACGTTTGATCCGTCAATACATCAGGAATAAAACCTTGAGCCAACATTTGGTGAATAATGGTTGCTGCATTTCCAAGTAGCGCGACCGATTTGGCTTCTTTATTTGCCGCGTATTTTTTTACGCGCGCAATCGCTTCATTTAAATCAGTTACACTCTCATCAACGTATTTTGTTTTTAAACGTTTTTCGATGCTGATCGGATCAATTTCAATCGCTAGTACTGTAGCGCCTGCGAAAACACCGGCTAACGGTTGGGCTCCGCCCATTCCACCTAACCCGGCCGTTACTATAATTCGTCCGACCAAATCGCCGCCAAAGTGTTGGCGACCGACTTCTGCGAAAGTTTCGTAAGTTCCTTGCACAATTCCTTGGGTCCCAATATAAATCCAAGAACCAGCCGTCATTTGGCCGTACATCATTAAACCTTTTTTATCAAGTTCGTGAAAATGATCCCAGTTGGCCCATTTCGGAACTAAATTTGAGTTGGCAATAAGGACCCGCGGCGCATCGGCATGGGTTTGTAAAACGCCGATGGGTTTTCCCGATTGAACTAATAATGTTTGATCGTTTTCTAAATCTTTCAACGCGGACAAAATTTTATCGTAACATTCCCAATTGCGCGCGGCTTTTCCAATTCCACCGTAGACCACTAAATCTTTTGGATTTTCGGCGACGTCGGGATCCAAATTATTTTGAATCATGCGGTAGGCGGCTTCTTGAAGCCAGCCTTTGCAGTTTAATTTTGTTCCTGTTGGTGCTCTAACAATTCGACTTTGATGATTCTGCTCTGACATAATAACCTCGTTTATAATTCTAAAGGGCCACACTTTTTTTCAACGGCACTTAAAATACTTCCATCATCGATCATTTTTCTAATCGCATTTATATCATGACCAAAAATTCTGTCTTCTTTGGCGTAAGGAACCTGAGCGCGCACAACATCGTAAGCGACTTTAACTCCCTCGTTAGGATTTAAAGGTTTGATCATATCGAGTGCTTGCGTTGCCGCCAAAAATTCCATAGCAATAACAGATTTAACATTCTCGACAACTCGAACAAACTTACGAGCCGCAATGGCGCCCATTGAAACGTGGTCTTCTTTCTCGGCCGAAGTCGGCATTGAATCCACACTGGCCGGATGACAGAGTCCTTTATTTTCACTCACTAAGCTGGCGCTCGCGACTTGCACGATCATGTGGCCCGAATTAAGTCCGCCGTTGGGCGCTAAAAACGGTGGAAGCTCGCTCATTTGTGTCGAAATAAATTTTGAAATCCGTTCGTGCGAAATACTTGCTAAACTTGAAACTGAAATGGCTGCAAAATCTAATGCGTGAGCCACCGGCATTCCATGAAAATTACCGCAGGATAAAATTTCGTTGGCTTCAGCAAACACTAATGGGTTATCTGTGCTGGAGTTAGCTTCAGTTTCTAAAACGGTTTTTACGTACTTCAGCGAATTCTTTACCGCACCATGGACCGCGGGCATACATCGTAGTGAATAAGCATCTTGAACACGATGGTCACCCGAGGCATGACTATCGCCAATTTCGCTCCGGGCCCCCATCACTTTAATTAAATTTTTTGCCGTTTGCATTTCGCCGTGATGAGGTCTTGTCGCGGCAATAAGAGGATTAAATGGTTTACGTGATCCACGTAAGCCTTCTAACGACGTGGCGCCGCTGATGTCTGCAAGCTTAATTAAATCCATCGATTCTTTAAGTGCTAATAATCCAATAGCAGTCATAACTTGGCAGCCATTGATTAACGATAGACCTTCTTTACTTTTTAAAACTAAGGGCGCAATTGACTTCAGGTCGCCATCCCAAACTTCACCTTCGCCAATTAAAGCCAATGCCAAATGCGATAGTGGCGCTAAATCACCGCTGGCGCCGACACTGCCTTGTGATGGAATAACTGGAATCACATCTTTATTTAAAAACTCACAAATTTTTTCTAAAACTTCAACGCGAATTCCGCTATGTCCACGCGCTAAAGTGTTCGCTCTTAATATCAACATCGCCTTAGATTGAACTTTTGAAAACGGCTCACCAATCCCAACACTGTGCGAGCGAATTAAATTTCTTTGCAGGGCTTCAATATCTTGGTCTGAAATACGCACGGACGAAAACGCACCAAAGCCCGTGTTTACTCCATACATCACATCGCCATTTTTAATACGAGATTCAATATAATCCCGTGAAACTTTAACTTTAACTTTTGATTTTTCTGAAATCTGAAATTGAGCCTTGGTATTGTAAACCATTTCCCAAAGGGATTCCATGGTGATCGAGTCTCCGTCTAACTGATAAGTTTTAATTTCTGCAGTGGTTTTCATTTGTTCCCTCATCGTTACAGCAAACTTTGAATATTTTTTTGATAATTGGCAGCTGACTTCTCGCCTTTAAATACAGCGCTTCCGGCTACTAAAATATCGCACCCAGCCTGCCAACAAAGCGGTGCGGTTTCTGTATTCACACCGCCATCGATTTCAATTAAATATTTTGTAGGATTGTTTTTACGGAGCACAACCAACTGTTTTACTTTCTCTAACTGCTCAACCATAAAACTTTGACCACCAAAACCGGGCTCGACCGACATCACTAAAACCAAGTCTACAAGTGGTAAATATTTTTCGATCGACTTTAAGGGACTTCCTGGTCGTAAGGTAATTCCAGCTTTAACATTTTTAGATTTAATTTTCTTGAGACAACCTTCAACAT
The DNA here is from genome assembly GCA_043771495.1 of Bdellovibrio sp. Taxonomy (GTDB): domain Bacteria; phylum Bdellovibrionota; class Bdellovibrionia; order Bdellovibrionales; family Bdellovibrionaceae; genus Pseudobdellovibrio. The sequence continues at coordinate 3,196 of JAYVHE010000184.1, forward strand.
CCTCGGTCGCTTCAACATGAATGGTTAAATAATCTGCTCCGGCCTTTATGAATTCTTCGATGTAGCGTTCAGGTTTTTCGATCATCAAATGTACATCGAGTGGAATTTTTGCTTTTGGTTTGATACTTTTTACAACGGGCATGCCAATCGTCAGATTAGGAACAAAGTTTCCATCCATCACGTCAACATGAAGCAATTGCGCACCGGCCTGTTCAACTCGGCTAATCTCAACGCCTAATTCTGCAAAGTCCGCCGATAAAATACTTGGCGCAATCCATTTTTTACTCAAAGCGATCTCCCGTTTTTAAAGAAACTTGTTTAATAAATTGTTCCGCCGTCATTTTCGATTTTGATTCAGGTTGCAACTCTAAAACTTCTAATTGGCCATCACCGGTTGAAATAAAAAAACTATTGGCTCCAACGGTTGTGGTCTCGCCCGGATTTCCTTTGGTGCCGCTTGTTTTATAAAACGTGCGATGAAACTTAATTCTTTTGCTTTGAAAAAAACCAAAACTACCTGGGCCAATTGCAAAACCTCGAACTTGATTATGAATTTTTAGCGCGGGCTTTCCCCAATTAATTTTCGCTTCTTCTTTGGTAATTTTTTTGGCAACGCTGACTTCGGCTTCATCTTGTTCGATGGGTACTAGGTTGCCTTTGATATAGTCCATCAGTTCTAATCTGATCAATTCGCAGCCCATGTGCGCCAGTTTTTCGTAAAGCTCAACCGAATTAATTTTTTCATCAAGCTGTAATTTTCGTTCTCCGATAACGGCACCAGCGTCCAGTTTCAAAACCATTTTTTGTAAGGCCACACCAGTGACTGAATCGCCGGCCTCTAAAGATCTTTGAATGGGGGCGGCCCCGCGCCACTTCGGCAGAAGACTGCCATGCACATTGACGGCACCTAAAGGAAATAAATCGAGGACATGTTGTTTCAGTATTTGGCCGTAAGCCACGACCACGCCAATCTCTGCGTTCCACTCTTTTAATTGAGTTAAGGCGGCTTCATCAGTACTTAATTTTTCAGGAGTTAATACATTGAGCTGATGTGCGAGAGCTAAAACTTTTACTGGTGAAGGAGTCAATTTTAAACTTCGTCCCGCGGGACGATCCGGCTGAGTAATGACGCCAACGATTTGGTAGTGATCGTCCTCAAGCATAGCTTTCAGATGCGTGGCCGCAAAGTCTGGAGTTCCAAGAAAGCAGACCCGAATAACACTCATGACTTCGTCGGCACTTTCTCTTTGACCTTTTCTTTGTCTTTCCGCTTAGGTGTTTCATCATCATCGTCGTCATCTTTTGGACGATAACCATGTTTCTTAATTTGATTTTTAATTTTATTACTTTTTAGAAAACTCAAGTGATCAATAAAAAGTGTTCCTGTTAAGTGATCCATTTCATGTTGAATGCAAATCGCTAATAATCCGTCGGCTTCAAACTGGAATTCCTTGCCGGTGGCATCAAAGGCTTTCACAGTAATGGTTTCAGAGCGTTCAACAGTTTCAAAATAAGTGGGTACTGATAGGCAGCCCTCATCAAAAGTCGTTTTGCCTTCGCCTTTGATGACTTGCGGATTGATCAACACCAAAGGTTGCGGAATTTTTTGTTCGCACGCAGTCATTTGATCGTATTCATAACGACGAGACTTTTCATCTTTAGGACGTGTATCCAAAACTAAAACTTGGATCAGCTCACCAACTTGTGGGGCTGCAAGACCAATCCCGTTGGCATCATACATCGTCTCTAACATGTCTTCGACCAGTGTTTTTAATTTTTGATCAAACACCGTTACAGGCTTTGAAACCTCACGAAGAATTGGATTTGGATAAGTTAAAATTTCTCGCTTTGCCATAGTCAACCGCCACCTTAGAATTCAAGCCGCGATCTTAAAATATTACTTGTTTAAGCGCAAGAGGAAGAGCGTACCAATTCCGCTCATTACAACATTGGGAATCCATGCTGCTAAAAAGGCAGGAATGACCCCATGATTTCCAATAGCTTGCGTCGAACTAAAGAAGATCCAGTAAGTAATAACTAATCCTAAGCAAAATCCGACGTTTTTAACCATACCGCCGCCGCGGGCGTGGCCTACGCTAAATGGCAAAGCCAACAAGCTCATGACTAATCCGGCCAAAGAAAAACTAAATTTGGTGTGATACTCAACTTCAAAGCTCGTGGTATCTAAACCGGCGTCTTTATTTTTGCCGATATACTGGCGCAGCTCACTTTGGGTGAGTAAATCACTTGTTTGCCCAGTGCTACTTAGATCTTGAGCATCCTCTTGCATAGTGATCTTTTTTTCTTTGAACCGATCAAACAGCGGAAAGCTCGAGGTCTCTTCAAAAACAGAAACTGAACCATCCATTAACGTCCAATTTTCACCGCTCATCTTCACAGTTTCAGCCGTTAGTAATTGCATTAAACGCCAGTTCTCATCGAAAAAATAAAGCGTTAATCCAAAGGCCGTGTGACCATCGGCATTTAATGTTTTGATATTAAAAATCGTGTTTTTAGAGCGGTACCAAATTTTGTCCGTTTTAACAGTTTGGTATTTACCTGGATTTTTTATGATATCGTTGTAGTAAATAAAATTTTTGCGTTTTGTAAAAGCCGGAACAACTTGATCGCTCAATCCGTAATCCATTAACGAAATAAATAAAATCGACACAAATAAAAATCGTGAAATGCGAAACAAGCTCAGCCCCGACGCAAACAGAGCAATGAGCTCTGAACCTTTATTTAAAGTTGAAATTGTTAGCACGGTTCCAACCACGCAACTGACCGGAATCATTTTATGAATAATCTCGGGCAAATAATACGAGTAATACTTAAGAATCGAAGTGAGTGGAACATCTGCAGAACGAACCATCAATGAAAGTGCGTCCGTCGCCAAGAATAGAACAGCCAATACCAGTAAGGCGGCAATAAAAAATCCCCAGTACATTCCTAAAATATATCGATCGACCCTATTCACGCGACTACCCTCAGCCTTAATCGGCGATTAAGGCAAACATTATTGTGCCTGAAACTTGACTGAGCTGCACTTGTATTATGTACTAAGATCGAGGTAGAAATGTCATTAAAAGTATTACTGGCTGACGAAAGTTCCACCATTAAAAAGGCATTCCAATTATCACTCGGTGAATTTGGCGTAGACATCAAAACGGTTCCGTCAGGCCTTGATGTTGTTTCTGTCGCGCTGGACTTTAATCCAGACATTATTTTTGCGGACATTTTACTCGGTAAACGAAATGGTTACGACGTCTGCGCTGAAGTTAAAAATCATCCAAAACTAAAATCAACTCCATTTATTTTGATGTGGAGTAACTTTATGGATTTTAACACTGTTCTTGCGGAAAAATCTGGCGCAACTGACAAGCTGGAAAAACCTTTTGATGCTCAAAGTTTAAAAGAAATTGCTAAAAAATTTGTGCCTAAACTAACTCCGCATCCCCTAGACGGATTGTTGGTTAATCCACGGTTGCCCGATTTTACAGAATCAGAAACTTTTATCAGACAACGTTCTGCCATCGAAGCTCAAGGACAAGAATCTACAAAAGTGATTACGATCGATGCGGATGAGTTTCAACCTGTAAAATTAAACCCAAAAGAAATGTCAGTCTCTGCTCCGGCTTTTGATTCCACTTCGATTGTTAAAACACCCGAGCGAAAATCAAATGGTGACGAGCTTGATCACATTCACATTGAAACCGAAAGCTTCGGCGAATTTGAAGAAGTTGTTTTAGTTAGAGCCGATCAAGAACTTGACGAACTCGAAGAGCAAATCGGAAAAAACATAAAAGATTACTTAGGCGATTCTGGTAATTATAAAAGTACGAGCATGGGTGCACCGGCCGGATCGCAAAAAAAGAGCCGCTTTGATGAACAAATGATGCGTGAAGAAATTAAGATGTTGACTGAGAAAATTTGTTGGCAAATTATCCCAGAGATTGCTGAGCGAATTGTTCGCGAAGAAATTCAAAAGTTAATGAAGAATATCGAAAAATCAATATGAGCCCCGTAACCACAATTGAACTTATTAAACTGGCGCTGCGCGAGGACATGCCTGACGGCGACGTCACCACGGAATCTTTAGCAGTGCGCCCACGCCAAGGCGAATGCATCTTGCGCGCGAAAAATGACTTAGTCCTTTCTGGAAGTTCGGCTTTTGAACAAACCATGACTTTTTTAGAACCGCACGCCAAATTGAAATGGCTTTTTTCAGATGGCGATGTGGTTTTTAAAAACCAAACCATTTGTTCCATCGAAGGTGATCTGATTCAAATTTTAAAAGCTGAGCGTGTCGCTTTGAATTTTTTAGGTCGGCTATCGGGAATTGCAACACTCACTCGTGAATACGCCAAAGCCGTTTCTGGAACTAAAACTCAAATTCTAGATACTCGCAAAACCACACCACTGCTTCGTGAATTAGAAAAAAAAGCAGTGGTTCATGGTGGCGGACAAAATCATCGCTTTAATTTATCGGATGCTATTTTAGTTAAAGATAATCACATTTCGTTAATTGGTGGAATTTCAAAAGCCGTTGAACGCATTCGCCAGAATTCAAATTTAAAAATCGAAGTTGAAGCGTCTAGCTTAGAGCAAGTTAAACTTTGTGTTGAATTAAAAGTCGATCGCATTCTGCTAGACAATATGCCCAATGAGGTTCTGGCCGAAGCATTAAAACTAATTCCAAAAGAAATTAAGACTGAAGCCAGCGGCAACATGAATTTAGCTCGAGTTCGCTCGGTGGCCGAACTTGGTGTCGATTTTATTTCTGTTGGGGCCCTGACTCATTCTGCACCGACGGCCGACGTTAGTTTATTATTTGATTGGAACATTAATTTATGAGTGCTGCTTTTAGAATTGGTGAAGTCACTAACGCCTGGGCCCTAGCTCAAAAAATAAAAACATTTTATTCAAAAACCACAACCAGCACAAACGATGTTGCCAAAGATCAAGCCGACTCTGATGAGATCAGCGAACACGACATTGTTCTGTACTTAACAGAAGATCAAACAAACGGCCGCGGCCGGTTCGATCGTACTTGGAATAATGCAAAACCTGGTTCTAATTTGTTATGCTCGTGGTCTTTTGTTGTTGATGACATACCTGCACCCACTTTTACGTTACGCGCCGGTTTAGCGATTGTTACGGCAGCGCAAGCGACTTGGCCGTATTTACCTTGGTCCACTAAAGCGCCGAATGATATTTTGATTGGTGATAAAAAAGTTGGTGGATTACTTATTGAATCGGTTTCGCAAGGCAACAGTCATCGTTTGATTTTTGGCCTGGGATTAAACGTATTGAGTCATCCTGCGACCGAAAGCGAAGCCACCAGTCTATTGCACGAACTTATTAAAATTAAGACACCGTTCATTGGTGATGACTGGCTGTTATTTTGCGAACGAATGCTTTTTGAAATCTGCGCTTGCGTCAACACAGCAAGTAGTGATTTTTCTGAACCGACGTCATTAGCCATTTTGCATCATCTGAATCAAAGCCCACGCTTGACACAGAAGTTTGCATCCTTTGACGAAGTCATTGCTCAAATAGAATCTTAGGATTATAAAGAGTCCTATGCCAGTTTATACGCCTGAAGAACCCGCCATAAATAGTCCATGTCCCGATTTTAAATTAAAGGCCGTTGACGGAAAAATTTATCAAAAATCTGATTTTATGAATGATGTGCCAATGCTGGTGATGTTTATCTGTAATCACTGCCCGTACGTTAAAGCCATCGAAGATCGCTTGATTCAATTGGGTCACGATTTTAAAAAAAATAAAATGAATATTGTTGCGATTTGCTCGAACGATGCAGTGACTTACCCAGATGATAGCTTCGAAAACCTAAAATCACGGTGGAACGAAAAAAATTATTCGTTTGTCTATTTACATGATGAATCTCAAGATGTGGCAAGAAAATTTGGTGCGATTTGCACGCCAGATTATTTTTTATACGATAGTGCCGATCAATTGAAGTACCGCGGTCGATTAGATGATTCCTGGAAAGAACCTACACTCGTCACAAAACGTGAATTGTTTGATGCCGCCCTAGCACTTAAAAACAACCAACCTTTCGATTTTAAGCCGATACCATCAATGGGGTGCTCGATTAAATGGGTTAAGGAATCCTAGGAAATAACATGGTTAAACACACTTTTTTTGCGGTTAGTATTGGCCTTATTGTTTTTTTCCTCTATTTAATGCAATATACAGGCGCCTTTAAATCGGTGCCAGTGGCTGTTGACGAACGCGGCCCTTTCACTATGATTGCCCTTGCACACACAGGCCCCTATCATACGACCGTTGAAAAAATTCAAGCTGTTGAAGAGTGGGCTCGAAAAAACAATTTAAAGTGCAGATTAAGCTTTGGTGAATACTTAGATAACCCGCGGATATCAGAAGAAGGTCGCCTGCGATCTTTTGGTGGATGCTTAGTTGACCCTTTGGTTCCCGAAGAAAAAGAAATTCTAAAAAAGTTGTCGACATCTTTACCAAAAGATTTTCAAATCAAAGAGTTTTCTAAAACCAAATCGGTCGTTGCGTTGTTTACAGGTGCTCCCGGTATCGCGTCGATGAAGGTTTATCCTCGGGCCGAAGACTTTATGATCGAAGGATCGTTACGTCCATTGGGGCCCGTTTTAGAAATCTACGAGAGTATTGGCGATAACAAAATGGTGACGACTTACATTTGGCCGCTCATAAAATAATTGGTCTTGTAAAATTTTAATTTTCGGTCTTGTAAAATTCTTAATTTTCAGATTTACAGTCACGTTTTTCGATATGCAATAATAGTGGCTCGGCTTTAAAGTTATTTTTTCCACCACCGGTTGATCTGACATCAGTTTGAATTCTTAACGTTGCATCTTTACCGCATGGAGTAGCGTAGTTAATTAATTTTTTTACTAAAATATGACGGTACTCGCCGGCAACTTTAACGTCTTGATCAATTTTAAATTCTTGAAGTCCAATAATGCTATATGAAATTTCGGCGTGCATTTCTGATTTCTTTTGAACTGTGAAAAGTAAATTTTGTGAAACTTCGCGGATTTCGTAATTGAATCCAGATTCACCTTTAATAGTGATGCGCGCTTGGCAGGTTTTACGTTGCAAAGCGGGCCCTGTAAGCTCGATTTCGAAATCGAGTGGAACTTGTGCTTGATCGGCTTCGATCGTTAAATCTGAGGGCTTTGAAAGCTTCTGTGGACAGCCCGAACCAGAAACAATAACTTGAATGGGATTTGCAGAATTTTTTAGAGCTTGAGTTGGAGTCAGTTTCGATTTTGGCGCTGGAGATTCAGCGTAAACTATAATAGATATAAAAACGGAAAATAAGACAGATAGAGTTGTTACAATGAGTAATGAAATACTTTTTTTCATTACTCATTGTATTTAGATAATGACTAAAAAGTCGCTTCTTTTTTCAAAAGCTCTTCGATAGTTAGACCAATTTCCGAGTGACCTTTGAAAACTGTACCTAGTTTTTCTTTGTTAAAGTGCTCTAACGCCATTTCGTAAGCTTTAGCTGGAAGCGGCACATATTTAACTTGTGGAACGATGGTTTTCGCTTCCGTTAAATACATTTTTACGAAACTCTTAATTTCTTCACGTTTTGAACTTGTTGCGCTGACGTAAATAAACAATGGTCGTGAAAAAGGCGTATAAGTTCCGTCTTCAACCGTTGCTGTTGAAGGCAAAACAGCGTTGCCTTTAGGATTGATGATCGCCAATGCTTTTAATTTCTTTTTGTTTTCTAAGTAATATGACATTGGCAAGAAACCCAATGCATTTTTATCGCCAGCAACACCTTTAACAATCACATTATCGTCTTCAGAACCCGTGTAATCGCCACGTGAAGATTTAGCTTTACCCATAACAGCTTCAGTAAAATAATCAAATGTTCCTGAGTCGGCGCCTGCACCGTAAAGTTTTAAATCAGCGTCTGGCCATTGATCATTAACTTGTTTCCATTTTTTAATTGTAGTCTGAGCCGCTGGCTCCCACATTTTTTTCAATTCTTCGATTTTAATTTCAGTTAATTTATTTGAAGGATGAACCACAATCACCGTTGCATCAAATGCTACTGGTAATTCCATAAATTTAATTCCAGCTTTTGTACATGTTTCAACTTCGGCTGTCGTTATTGGGCGAGAAGCTGCAGAGATATCAATTTCACCACGGCAAAACTTTTTGAATCCGCCGCCAGTACCGGACAAACCTGCCGTTACTTTAATTTTACCCTTATTTTTATTCTGAAATTCTTCAGCCATGGCCTCAGTGATTGGATAAACTGTGCTTGATCCATCAATTTTTACCATTTTTGCATCTTCAGCAGCTACATTCAGCGCTACAAATAAACCTAACAAAGTTGACATAAGAACTTTAAACATACTTGACCTCTTCTTTTGTCCCGATTTTAAGACTTAGCTAGGCCAATGTCTTGTTAAGATTGGGTTAGGAAACTTCTTTAACAGAGGTAAATTTAGTCAAAATGACTGTAATTTCTTCCGATAAATCTATAGTGAAAACTCAGCGGATTATTGTCCTTATTTTTATGGCCATCCTTTGCACCTCGCTCAGCGTTTTGTGTTACGAAGTTGATCAATTTTCTGGATACGATGCAAAACCAAATATAGTAGATTCTGCAGATCAAGTTAATGCTGAACTGAACCGTTTGGTTGACGATGCCATTGCAAGTGCCAACAGTAAAAATAAATCAATTATTCCGGCTTTTAATTATCCGTGTGATTCTGCTGACAAAGAAAAATGGAACACGTCCCGGATGAACTTATTTGTCAATTTGCGAGATAATCTAAGAACAGTTGGCCCTGTTGGCACTTTAGAGCGTTTCGCTGAAAAAGCGCGTTCGATTGACCGACGAACAGTACCAGTCGATCAATCGGTTTACGCTGGACTTACCGTTAGTCAAAGTATTGTCCCGAAGGTCGGCATCAATTCGATTATTCGCATAGGAAATTCAGAAATTGGGACTGATAAGTTAGGGCACTTTTTATCAGATGGTTATGATATTTATTTGAAACTGAAATATGTACCCGCAAATTCAACGCGAATAAGTATGACCATGATGGAATCAAAGAGTTGGGAGAATGGCGAATTCGGCCGCTGGTCGACAGGTGTATTTGCTTACGCCGATCATTCCGCCAATTATCAAGGCTTTTTGTTCTGGCATAAAATGTGTGGTCTAACGTCTGATGGCAAATCGGATTCAGAAAAAGATTTTTTTAAAAAACATCGCTGTTACCCAGACAGTTACCTGATGTGCGAGAACGGGGTTTGGAAACGTAACCCGAAAAATCCAATCGATTTACGCGTCTTCATAGATGACTCGTGGGATGAATCTATCAATTGCAATTCGTACGACGAAACAATTGCCCCACAAATATTTTCGCAGCTGAGTCGCCGCGTATACCAATGGAAAGGCAATCCAAAGCAGCCATGCCCGCGCGATCCAAAAAAATGCTTAGCTCTGGTAGAAAAACGAATTAAAACGCTAAATCCGATTTGCGAGAATGTCGGGAATAAACTCAAAAAAAATCTTCCGATTGACCCAAATGTAAAGTTCGAATACTCCGTTCAAGAAAAATGGCAAAAACGGGCCCCAACCGCCGGTGAAAAAGCCAAAGCTAATAACGAACGCGATAAAAAATTTATGGATGATATCAAAAAACTGCAGGAACAACGCCGATGAAATACGGGATGAAAACTATTTTAATTTCAATGATGCTGCTGAGCCAACCAAGTCATGCTTTGTTTGTCGATCAATTCACCAATCGCAATACACCAATTGGTGATTCGGTCGAAATTTTAAATTCGCAAATGCAGAACCTAATTAATCATTCATTAGACGCGGCCAACAATGGCACATACAAATGCAATGAGCCTTTTAAGAGTAATTCCGATAAAGCCGGAGATTTTTTATTTGCAGCTTTACGTCGTCAAATATTGGATTATCCTTTCGATCACTTTGCCGAGATTAATAAGCAGGTTGCAAAAAAACAGACACTTTTTAAAGATTCTATTTTTGTGAATGTCTATTCAGCGCCCTCACTATTTAATTTAGGCGGGAAAATGCTGGATACCCAAGACGTCATCAATATCGCAGGACATCAAGTCACCACAAAAAAATTGGCGCGCTTTTTAGAAGACGGCTTCAAACTTTACAAACGGCAAATGGCCACCCATCAGAATGGCATCGAGCAAACTGAAAAGCGATCTCTGTCCAATGCTGAAAAATTTGTTGATGGACTTGGAATAATTTCTTACGCGGATCATGCGGCCAGCATGGCTGGCTACCGCTTCTGGCTTGATTTGTGTGGACCTTCTACCATCGATGGTCGATGCTCACCTGAAAAATTTATTAGCTGTAATCAACAAACTGGTCAATGGATCGCTTCTGCGGAATTTAAATTTAGCGACTATATTGATGATAGTTGGGATGAAGGAATCAATTGCAGTATGTATGCGGCGGATATTAGTCATCCATTGACTAAAAATATTCAAAAAGTGACTGGTAACAATCATTTGCCGTGCCCGGTGGATCCGGTTAAATGTTTTGAGTTGAGCTCTTCAAAGAGTAAAAAATATTTAAGTCCTATTTGCACGAGTGTCGCAGATAAAGTTAAACAAGCTTTACCCGCAGGCCTATTTACGGACTACACTTACAAACCTAACGCCATCAAAGCGAATTCAGACTCTTCAGGAAAAAAATAGAAAGGGAAATGCTCTACTTGCAACGTCGTGCTTGAATTTGCAGACGCAGTTCATCTAAAGATAGATAATTATCTTCAACCGGTGCACTGGCTGGACGCCGTGTGATTGTTGAAGTCACTTCCGTGGTCAAATGAATATTACGTTGACCGCAGGGACTCCAAGAAGTTTTACCATCGGCAATAAGTTGATTTTGTAATTTAAAATTTTGTACTGTCGGACCTAAAAATTTTTGCGCGACAACTGGAATTGACTGAGTTGAGCCCGTCGTTAACAATTTTACGTCAACGTGCCCGCTTCGTCCCGCAGAAATTCCTGCAAAACCCGTTGCATGAACAAGCTCTTGTCGAATTTGATAGCCATCAGAAACTGAAACTGGAAATCTTATGATACAATTTTTCTTGAACGATTGACCTGCAGATTCTGCAGACAATTGATCAAATAAAATACTGATGTTTCCATCTAAATAAGCAATGGATGCTGTTCCAGACAAACAGGCAGACCCGCCGTACGCGGGCTGCCCCAAAGAGAACTGAGAGAGTGCTGCCGGGCTTAACCCAAAAATAACCACGACTACAGTAATTATTTTTTTCATCACTCCTCCAGATAAACACGGTACGCAAACAAACATTAAAGCAAACAGAACTTCAAACAAAAACGATACTCTAATAATTAGTTACAAGCTTCGATAATAAGTTTTGCATCAAGCACTCGCGCACTTGCACGAACACCTGTTACGCCATCAGGTTTTACATAACCCATGTTGGCATTTAAGCTTAACATTGAATCTTCGCCACAACCTGTACGCTGAGGTGCTGTTGATCGTTGCGCTAAACGGACCGAGTGAGTGCCCTTAGGACCAGTGATTAACTGATCAACCTTAACTTCACCTGCACCAACAAATCCAGCATCAGCGTGATAGCTGAGCCGAACTTGAGATGGAACTTTTGCGGTTCCGCGAAGCTCAACACTTTCAACGGCTAAACGGTAACGACCGTTGACGTTGACTGGAATTCGAATCGAACAATTGGCGCGTTCAATTCGTGATGCCGCAACATCTGATAAAGAAAAGTTATTGTAACGCACTGAAATAATACCTTTGGAAATACTCACTTGCGGAACAAGTGCCGCTGGACAACCCGTACCACCGTAAGCCGGTGCTCCTAAAGTTATGTTTTGTGCATGAGCGAACTGCGCCGCGAACAAAACGACAAAGATACCGTAAGCTGCTAACATCTTTTTTGACAAAACGATCCCTTTCATAATAAATCCCTCCTATTATGATATTGGTTATTTTTAAATTTCTTTTGAACTGATCTAACTTTTTTTATCGAACTTTTCTGATTACCTTGAAGTCTTCGATTTAATTTCAAAGACTTCATTCATTTTTTTATTACTTAGTACAGTCTACAAGTTTCAATGACAGTCTAACTTTATTAACTCGTGCGATCGATGTTTTTTCCTGTGCGGGAATTTTAACATTGGTTTTTAAATTAATATCACTGTTGAGTATAAGCATTGAGGCTTGACCACATTGTGACTCATAAATCTTATTATCGCGAATTAAGAAACCGCCATCAACAATTTGAGTACCTGTATCGATCGGTTTGTTTTGGTTCGCATTCGACTTACCGCTTCCTGACGTAAAGCCTGTCGTGTAGTTAACGTTGACCGATTTGTTTCTTTGCAGTTCCACTTCACCCGCTAAATCCACCTGGGTAACTTGAACTTTTTTTCCGGCTTTCGCAGCAAATGGAATTCTAACTGCGCAACCTTTGCGAACCATTTGCTGTGTATTGGCATTAACTGCTGCCGCCATCTCGTTTGGATAGATTTCAAATTCATTCAATGATGGATTAAATCGGGTGAATGATTTCAAAGACGTTGTCGGACACCCTGAGCCCGCAAAGGCAATCGAGTTTCGATTGACTAAGTCATCTAAACGATCACCAGGTAATAATGGCTTTTCCGTCACTAAAATATTTTGTAATTTGTATTTGTCTGGAAATGGAATTAACGCTTTTGAAATTACATAGTTATCATCGTTAATTCCGTTTTCACGTAACATCTCGTGAAAAATTAAAAAATAAACATCAGACTCACGCTCAGAGTGTTCCAACCAACGGTTGCGGTTTAACACGATGATGCCTGGTGCACCGACGGCATCAACTACGGATCCCGTGCGGTCAATAAGGGTTTCTTCCGTGATTGTTAGTTTGTTCACATCTAATGAAAGTATTAAGTTTTCTAAGTTA
>JAYVHE010000185.1:0-3975 GCA_043771495.1 Bdellovibrio sp.
ACGCAGACAACGCTTTTGGACCAAGTACAGCTAATAGATCATGTGGATTTGTTGGACCGTCAACTAGCGCTTCACCGGCGCGAACGAATTCACCTTCACGAACAGCAACGTGTTTTCCTTTAGGAATTAAGTATTCACGTTGTTCGCCAATTTCTGGCGTTACAATTACGCGTTGTTTACCTTTAACATCTTTACCGAAAGTGACGAAACCATCGATCTCTGAAATAATTGCAGAGTCTTTTGGTTTACGTGCCTCGAACAACTCAGCAACACGTGGTAGACCACCCGTGATATCTTTTGTTTTCGAAGTTTCACGATGCATTTTTGCAATCACGTCACCGGCATGAACTTCAGCTCCATCTAGAACTAGAAGCTGTGCTCCTACTGGAATCATATATCGAGCTGGAATATCACGACCTGGAAGGTTCAATGCTTTTCCGTTGTCGTCGATCATGAACACTGTCGGCTTATTGTCTGAAGATTTTGATTCAGTAATAACTTTTGTCGCGAATCCTGTTACCGGATCCACTTGCTCAGTCATCGTCACACCTTCAACGATATCTTGGAACGTAATCTTTGCAGTTACTTCAGAGATAATCGGATTAGAGTATGGATCCCATTCGGCTATTGTCGCACCTTTTGCAACTTTATCGCCGTCTTTGTAATTTAAAATTGCACCGTAAACTAATTTAAAGTTTTCGCGCTCGCGACCAGTTTCATCAATAACCAAAGCGTTTCCGTTACGATTCATAACAGTTAACTTGCCTTGTTTATTTTTTACAGACTGAATGTTTGTTAATTTTAAAGTTCCTTCGTAACGAGTTGTATGAACAGATTGCTCAACTGAACGAGATGCGGCTCCTCCTAAGTGGAATGTGCGCATTGTTAACTGAGTTCCTGGTTCACCGATCGATTGAGCTGCGATAATACCAACTGTTTCGCCTAAGTTTACAGTTGCTCCACGAGCTAAATCACGACCATAACACTTGATACAAACGCCACGTTTTGCAGTACAGATTAAAGCCGAACGAATCGTTACTTTTTCGATTCCAAGTTCTTCTAATTTCTTAACTGTGTTTTCGTCCATCTCAGTATTTTTCTTTACTAAAACAGCGTTTGTAACTGGATCAACAACTTCATGAAGTGCCACACGACCTAAAATACGATCGCCGATTCCGTGAATGACTTCACCAGCCTCGTAAATTGGAGTGATGTCTAAACCTTCTGTAACTCCGCAATCAATTTCAGAAACAATCACGTCCTGAGCCACGTCCACCAAACGACGAGTTAAGTAACCCGAGTTCGCTGTTTTTAATGCGGTATCGGCAAGACCTTTACGCGCTCCGTGAGTTGAAATGAAGTACTGGATAACTGTTAAACCTTCACGGAAATTTGCCGTGATTGGTGTTTCGATAATTTCACCAGAAGGCTTGGCCATAAGACCACGCATTCCACCTAATTGACGTAACTGATTCGACGAACCCCGGGCTCCGGAGTCAGCCATGATAAAGATTGGATTGAAAGAAGGTCCAACGTGCTCTTTGCCATCGATAACAAACTTTTGTTTCTCGATTTGGCCCATCATTTCTTTGGCAACTTTATCAGAAGTTTGTGCCCAGATATCCACAACTTTGTTGTAGCGCTCTCCGTCGGTAATTAAACCTTCGTCGTATTGGGTTTGAATTTCTTGAACTTGCTTTTCAGCGTCACCAATCATAGTCGCTTTCGATGCAGGGATAATCATGTCATCCACACAAATTGAAAGACCTGCAACTGTTGAGTATTTGAAACCTAACTGCATGATAGAATCGGCCAAAATACATGTCGCTTTTGCTCCGGCAAGACGGAACGTTTTATCGATAAGACCTGCAATAGATTTTTTGCTCATCACAGTGTTTACATCTGAAAACGGAACTTCTTTTGGAACAGCTTCAGATAAGATTGATCTGCCGACAGAAGTCTCTTCGATTTTACCTTTTACTTTTACTTTACATGCAGCTTGGAGATCAACAACACCTGCTTCGTACGCGTATTGCGCTTCTTGAACAGAGGCAAAAACTTTGCCTGTGCCTTTAGCGCCTGGACGAATACGAGTCATCCAATACAATCCCAAGACAACGTCCTGTGATGGATTGATAATTGGTTTACCATTGGCTGGAGATAAAATATTGTTCGTCGACATCATTAGTACGCGAGCTTCTACTTGCGCTTCCACTGACAATGGAACGTGAACGGCCATTTGGTCACCGTCGAAATCGGCATTAAACGCTGTACACACTAAAGGATGCAATTGGATTGCTTTTCCTTCATGAAGAACGGGCTCGAAAGCCTGAATACCAAGTCTGTGAAGAGTTGGCGCGCGGTTAAGCATAACTGGATGTTCTTTTACGACTTCAGCTAAGATATCCCAAACCTCAACGGTTTCTTGATCAACTAAGCGTTTTGCTTGCTTGATAGTCGTTGCTAATCCTTTTTCTTCTAACTTGTTGTAAACGAATGGCTTAAACAGTTCGAGTGCCATTTTCTTTGGAATACCGCACTGATGTAATTTCAATGTTGGTCCTACGGTAATTACCGAACGACCCGAGTAATCCACACGCTTACCTAGTAAATTTTGACGGAAACGACCTTGTTTACCTTTAAGCATGTCACTTAAAGATTTTAATGGACGCTTATTTGGACCCGTGAATGTCTTTCCACGACGACCGTTATCAAGTAACGCATCAACTGCCTCTTGTAACATTCGCTTTTCATTACGGATGATGATGTCTGGAGCGTTTAATTCTTGTAGACGCTTCAAACGATTATTACGGTTAATCACGCGACGATACAGATCATTTAGATCAGACGTCGCGAATCGGCCGCCATCAAGTGGAACTAACGGACGTAAATCTGGCGGTAACACAGGAAGTGCTTCTAACATCATCCATTCAGGTTTGTTGATTGAGCCTTTGAAAGCTTCTACAACCTTTAGACGTTTTGATAACTTCTTGGTTGCAGCTTCGGACTTAGTCTCTTTAAGTTCCATACGGAGCTTACGAGATAAGTATTCACAGTCGATTTTACGCAGCAATTCACGAACGGCTTCTCCGCCCATACCGGCTTTGAAGTTTGGACCAAATTCGTTTAGTGCAGCTTGGTACGCTTCTTCAGAAAGGATTGATCCTTCTTCTAAAGATGTTTCCATTGGATCGATCACGACGTGTGATTCACAGTAAAGAACTTTTTCGACATCTTTCAATGACAAATTAAGCAAGTTACCAATTCGTGAAGGTAGTGATCGTAAAAACCAAATATGCGCTACAGGAGACGCTAATTCGATGTGGCCTAAACGCTCACGACGAACTTTTGTCTGCGTGACTTCAACGCCGCACTTTTCACAAATTACACCGCGATATTTCATGCGCTTGTACTTACCGCAAAGACATTCGTAATCTTTGATTGGTCCAAAGATTTTCGCGCAGAATAATCCGTCGCGCTCTGGCTTAAAAGTACGGTAGTTGATGGTTTCTGGTTTTTTAACTTCTCCGAATGACCATTCACGGATCATTTCTGGTGATGCTAAAGAAATTCGAACAGCATCAAACGATAATGGATCTTTTGGCTTATCGAAAAAATTTAATAAATCTCTCATTAAAACTCCTAAGTAAAATTAATGTTAACTCTTCAACCCCAGCGCTTTCGTGCCGCACTCAAGACAAGGCGTTTTTAGTGCCTTGTAATTGAATCGATAGATGTTGTTCCGTCATTCACATCAAGTGTTGGTTCTTCTGCAGCATCAGTTAAAATATCGGACTCAACGAGTTGAATATTCATGGCTAATGACTGAAGTTCTTTAATCAATACATTGAATGATTCTGGTAATCCTGGTTCAAGAATATTTTCACCACGCACGATGCTTTCGTACATTCGAGTTCTTCCTGCAACGTCATCTGACTTCACAGTTAAGAATTCTTGTAACGAGTACGCCGCGCC
>JAYVHE010000186.1:0-12748 GCA_043771495.1 Bdellovibrio sp.
CCAATTTAATTTGATCCCAGTGTTGCAAAATATCGAGTTCTTTTTTTGTTTTCTCGTACTTGATGACAGCGATCAAAGGCGAATTGTACGGATTCTTTAATTTATCAACGGTTTCAATATTTTTGGCTAAGTAACAGCCCTCATCGTCCTTGTCGTTATCGCAAGCTAGCTTTAAATATTCATCTTCTTTTTCTTTAGACTGCGCTGTTACAAATTTTCCAAAATAAGACAGCGAATGTAATTGCGCTGCTTCAGCAGAAAAGTTCTTCCACAAGTTGTGATCTAATTGGTAATTGAGGCACTCGTCTGAAACCATATTAACCAAATTCATCGCAATAAGGATTTGCAATTTGGATACAGGATTTGAATCTTCGATTTGCTCACATTGATTTTGGTTCATTAAGTCAGCGACGTGACCTCGAATTGGAACATTAAGCAACGATTGATAGTCAGTCCACCACTGCACGGTAAATAAAAAAATCATAAAAAATGCCGCCGTCGACAAGCTCATACCAATGTAGCGTCGTTCGCTGGGTTTAATTATTTCAAAGTCATTCGGCACAAAACCAAATAATGTGCTTTCAGAAAGCCGCTCGTAAAAGGTTTTTCCATTGGGATGATAAACAACTGCTAACCAGGGAATTCCTAATAGAACTGGTGAAATAACAAAACCCACTTGGCGAATCATAATTTGTAAAAACCGTGAGTAATTAACGTCTTCAAACTCGACCTGAATTTTTAATATATTTTGGCCGGGCGTACCTTTAAAAAAATAGATGAACACACTTTGGATCAAAGCAAACAGTAACATTGATAGTACGCAGACATGAAAAATAATTTCGCGGCCTTCAACCGACTGCGGAAACTGTTTAAAAAGGCTGACACCGTTTTTTAGAATCGTCATAGAAATAAAAAACATGATTGGCGCTAAAATAAAATAATCAAGAAGTGCTGAAAATAATCGTTTAAAAATGGCAACCTGGAATCTGGGCTGCGAAGGCATTGCGGGCTTATTATCGTAATTGAAGTTTTCGATGACCATAGTAATTCATCGGAAATTGCACAATGAAACTGAAAAATAATATCGCCTAAAATCTAGAATCCAAATTTGATCGGCTAGACCAAAGGTCTATTCGACTTTAATAGTCGTTACGCGGCTGTCGGAATCGCGTTTAATGGTCATAGAACCAATGCGTACGCCTTGATCTGAGAATAAGTCGGCAACTTCTACATTTGAATCAATGTGAGTAATTTTGAATGTTTTAAACTCAATCATCTTACGAGCATATTGATCTAAGAACTGTTGGGTATCAAAGCGCTGTCCCAAAACATTTTCTTTCAATTTAATATCAGTAATCAATCCATCGCTTTGTTTGAGTTCGTACTTTCCCGCTAAATATTCAAAAGCCAATTCATCAATCCAACTTGGCTTTTCTGCTCGAGAAACTAGGTTTTCCTTTGAAAGCTCTAAAGCTCTGCGATTTTCCCAATTAATTTGATCCGATGAATTTCGTTCAAAGATGTTTGCAATCTCTCGCGAATTTTCAGTCTTTAAACTTTTTACAAAAAATTGATTAGCAATGAAAGCCGAAGTAACTACGAGTAAAAATGAACAAACAATTTTTATATTCATATATATCAAATTGTCTCATGAAAACTTGGAATTGGTAAAAAAAATTAAAAAATGAATCAAAAAAATGCCTAGATCGGTTTTAAACAAAAAAAACTCGATCAAACTAGACCTTCGTTTTAAGGAGGTAAAGTTCAATCGAGTCAAATTTTCTAAACTATAAACTTAGAAACCTGCACAGCTTTTTATGCTGCAACAAGTTTACGTCGACGTGCTTGGGAGGGGTCGATGTGATACTGTTTAACTTTTCTGTAAAGTGTTGCGCGGCCAATTCCTAAAGCCTTTGCAGCTTCAGTTAAATTGCCTCGGAACTGGAAAATGGCGGCTTCAATTGCTTTAGCTTCCATGTCTTCCATTTTTTGAACTTTGTCAGGAGATGCTCCAGGACTATTTGGGAAGTTCACCAAATTCGTGCCCGTATCGCTTAATGGATGCTGACCAGACGATAACGCCGGTACACCATTCACTAATTGTGAACGAAAAAATGGGTTTTCCATTCCTTCTCTCCACTGCGATCCATTGTACGTGTAAAAGCTAACATCCACGCCTTCACACGACTTTTTTACTTTTTCCATCACTTCAGGATTTTCTGAAACGATGTAAACAAACGATCGAGCCATTTTGGCCTCCTCTTAAGCTTTTCTTTAAGAGCCTGCTAGTTACCCAGCTTGCTTTTAACGGTTAAAATGAATCATTTGACTCACAATGAATGTATCGGTTTGAAATAAAAAAGCTTGAGGGGTCATACAAAAAAAAATTTAAAGTGAGCAAAAACTGCATTAAAGTACAGGAAAAATAAACCAACATTCGTCATAACGTATCGTTTTGAATCGTTTTAAAAGAAAAAACTAGCTTTTGGACTGTGTAATCTTAGTGTAATCCGAGACTACTCTCTGAGACAAATTTTAACACTGTATCAAACGAAAATATTAAAATCGATAATCTAAAAATAGTCCGGCGCTGCTCGCCGCCACCACAGGGATTAACACAAAGTTTTCTGAATTTAACTTCGCAAATGTCGAATCTAAATTTTTGTGATCATAAAAACTCGCACGCCCTACCCATATCCCTAAGAAAGCTCCGCCCACAATGTCAGAAAACCAATGGACATCGTCTGTTAATCGGCTTGCCGCCGACAAAGTCGAAAGCGCATAAGCCGCAGATCCTACACCCCAACCGTAAGCATTTTGCAAATGGGCCGCCGACATAAACATAATCCCAGTGTGCCCCGAAGGAAACGATTGTCGATTGTTACTGCCTCCTGGCCGCGGACGACCAAAAACTGTCTTTAATGTATATATAGAAATTCCACCATAAAAAAATCCACGCAAATGAGATTGGTAAACGTGTTCTCGATCGTCATAGGCATATTGTAAACCGCTGGCCAGTAATGAAAATCCGCCTGTCCCAAGTAAATCACCAACATGGGAAGTGTCTTTATCGATCTTCTGATTGCCTCGCCACTGCGTGCGAATGTAGTCATCTTCGGCATGCGTTGCAGCGACTGCCAAAGTTCCTGATAGTAAAATCAATCCAGAGGTTTTATCTGTGCTTTTTGAAATAAACGGATCAACATGTTTAGTTTTGAAATCGGGCCAAGAAAATGGTCCAGCTATAGCTATGCTTGAGCAACAAAAAGTAGTTGTAAAAATTAATTTAAAAAAACGGATTACTTTTAAACAATCCGCTCGGTTGAAAAAACAAATATTCATAACGAATATTTTATACCTGAATCGAAGACTAAATCTATACTATCTTCGACCAGATTTAATTTTTAACTGTAATTTAGAAATTAAATGAACAGCCATTTTTTCCTGAACACGGCACATTTTCAATTCGTCTTTTCGGTACGAACGTTGTGACGGAGTTAAAGTTCCCGTTTCAAGTTCCATTTCGTAATCCATTTTGTTAGCACGAATGCCTTCAAGTTCTTTAGACTGTTGCTTAAATAATTTAGTTACTCCAGATAAAGGAGCTACTTCAATCCACTCTTCTTTTTGACGGTACCAGGTCACCATACGTAAAAAGCGCGCTTTATTTTTTGCTAGAGTAAACTTAGGAAATTCACCATCTGGTAAATCTAAAATATTATCAACGGCGTCGAAGTTAAAATCTTCTTCTTCTTCCGTTAGCGGCGTTGCTGTTTGTAATGCTTGTAGAGTCGCTTCGTCCAATTCGATTTCAGAACCAAAACGATCCATTGGCTTTTCGTCTTCAGCAAAGTCTTCATCCTCGCCATCAACGTCGGCGCTTTTAGCTTTAACTTCAGCTTTAGCTGGCGTGGCTTGAGCTGCTGGTTGTTCTTCCGGAATAATCGTATTGATTTCAGTTCCTATAGTTCCAATTGTTTCGATAGTTTCTGCGGAACCAATAGCCGATTCAATTGTAGATTCGATATTTGTCATTACTCCCCCCGGAGCTTTAGAATTTGAGATACAACCTTATAACTCAATTCAATGAATGTCGCAATATGTCAAATGCTTATAACTACAAATAAATTTTGAATTTTCAAAAACAAGCTGCAATTTATGGCATAAAAATTCAATGAAGTATTTATAAAACGAAGTCACTTCAAGTAATAATGACCGGCATTTTTTACAGCGCGATTTATTAATTAATAATTAGGTGCTCTATCAACAGCTGTACAACAATTTGCGCGATTTACAGGGCTCCTGGTTTCTAAAGCTTTTAAGCCCCCCAGGGTCCTAAAAACAAGCTGTTTCATAGCCCCAATTATTGCAACTCAAGTGAGATATGAAAAAAGTCGTACTATTAGTGATTGTTTGCATTTTTTTATTGTCTTCAATTTTAGTCCGCGCGGACGCCAGCGAAGGCTTAAGTCAGAAATCTCGGAATAGTCTTTTTGTTTTAGAAAAAAAGGATTACCGCTCCGACCTTTACCCTTACCTTTTCTGTCTCCTTAACCTTAGTAGCGATAAAGAAACTCGCAATGCATTTATTCTATCCGAACGCTGCAAAAATCCGATGCTGCAAAATCTAATTATGACTGAACAAAACCCCACGGACCAAATCATCTACAGCACACTCAGAGGCTATGATCTCATCACGCAAAAACTATTAAGCTGTATTATCGAATCTGGGGCTCCGATTTATCGTTCTACGGCTAGCCAAGTGATCGAATACTGCGACAAGGTCATTCAACCCCTCGAATAAACCCCTTTAAAGCCTTGCAAATGGTCTCTGCGGCTCTGTCTCAGCCTGAGACATCAAAGTGGCTATCAAGTGAGTGACAAAGTTAAGCTCGACCCGTTTAAAGCTTTCTAAGCTGCAACCTAATGGAGTTTGGGCGGCACGGAATTGGTAATACCTATCTGTAACTAGGGAGTACATATGAAACAATTCATCTTAACGGCATTGGTTCTATTAACGACTTTAAATTCAGCTTACGCGGCACAGACAAAGCCCGTAGAAAAAGTAACTCAAGAAATCTTTTCGATACAGAAAAAAGACTATAACGAACGTATGTCCCTTTATTTGTATTGTTTGGCAAATACCGAACATCCAAATGATGTAACGAAAGCCACTGAACAATGCAGTAAAGTTTTAAGTAAAGATAATTCTTTTGATGCTCAAGGATTAGAAGATCGTATCACCGCTGACATCAAATCGTTAAATGCCGACATAAAAGATATGATTTCTTGTCTATCAAAAGAAGCAAGTAGCACATCAAATTTAAGTGACTCATCAGCGGTGAGCTTTTGCGAAGTCATGGTTAATCCAACGTCTGGGATTGAACTTTAATTATTAAAATTAATGAAGATATCAAATTAAATCAAAGGAACCAAATATGAAAAAAATGATTTTAGCTTTATCAATTATTATACATGCAACTTCGGCATTTGCGGCATTGGGATATGACGACACTCGTGTATCGCAAATTAATAAAAGCAGCTATTCCAAAAATATGTTTTTAATGTTGGAGTGCTTATCAACAGCAGGACTTAGCAACAACTATCGCGTCGTTGAACGGGCGATGGACCATTGCAAAGGACAAATTTCAGGTATGCGCGATTTAGAACTGGTTTACAAATATATTCCCTCACCCGTTGTTATCGATCTAGATCGCTATCAAAATAGAACCAGCGATATGATCGTTTGCTTAAGTGGAGTTCGCGGCACGAAAGCCAGTGAAGATGAAGCTGCTATTTCTGAGTGCGAAGGATTATTAATAGGCCCTGTTGGTTCAAACCCTACATTGAATCGATTTATTCAAACACCTTAATTGGTGTTGGATAAAGCAAGAGGTTATATTGAAAAACCTATTTATAATTCTATTTTTCAGTTCAAGTTTTTCTTTTTCCCAGAGCCCAATCGGCGAAGGCAAAGTCGCTTACCGCTGGGTTTATACGATTGATGAAGATACTAAAAAATTTGTACCGACCGCACTGAGACTATTTGATCATGCGTATTCAAACAACATGAAATATTTGTTTTCGTGTATTACGCAAATGTCAGAATTAAAATATGGAACCTTAGCCGCCGTTTCAACCTGTATGAAACCGATCGCAAATTCTTTGAGTGGACTAGCTATCGAAAGTGCCTCATTTCAAAATAGTTTCAGCGGCACTGGACTCGAGCGAGAATTAAAAATTGAAATTCTCAACAGACCAACTGGGTTCAACAAACTGATTGGCTGCTTAGCCGGTCGTGCAAAATATAAACGCCCGAACCTTGAAACAGAAATTCTAACGGATTGCACGGACGAAATTAAAAATGGAAAATCGCAGTCCGAATTGACCGAGCTGAATCAAATACCCTATGCAGTTAGTTCTGCAGAAAAGGCGGCGGCTCGCGGCGAAAACTCGAAAGCGACTCGAATTTTGGATGGATTTTTGGAAACACTTCGAAATGCTAAGCACAGCATCGTTCGAACAACACCAGACGTTTTAGCTTCCATTAAAAAATACACCTGATCTAAGTACGAGACTAATATCGTTAACCGTAATTTTGCCTTTACGGACTCAAAATATGCTCGTGAAGTTTTTGCTTACGCCAACTGTTTATCTCTACTAAAGACAAAAGAAATGCATTTGTTTTCCAGACATCCCATTTAATAAAGAAAACTATTCGAATCGAATTATTTTTTCGTTTGAGCAAATTGCAAGCCCTTCACAATCAATACGATCCATTAATTTTAGCTCAACGTATTGAATGGGTTAGCAAACAGTTCGAAGTCGAACAAAACGCTCGCGAAAAGCAGCTACGTGATGACCAACTTAGTAACCCGACGGGATTTGGCGTTCCGCTCAAGTGGCTGCACCCGCCAGCTTTTTAATCTGCTTGGGTTTAATGCTCTAAAATCTAAATGTAATCGCCTTTTTTAATTTTTTCCAAAATAATTTTTTCAGTTTTGATTGGGTCACGTGGGTCAACCGAGAAATAACTTTGTTGCTCGCAACGAATTTTTTCTTTGATCAACCAGTGTAATACGTCAGACAAACGCTTATTCTTTTTATCTTTAAAAAACGGATCGTTCTCTAACGCATCTTTGGCTTTTTTCAATGCGCGCGCTTCGACCGGGTCTGACTCTTTAACTTTGTAATGGGGAAGATCATATTTTTTTACGTCCGTTGGTAATACACCAAGGAATCGCACATTTGGTGCCGAGAAATCGCTATTACGAATTAACGACGCCGCAGAGCCTGCTTTTAGCGTACGGAAAATGTTTTGCATCGTGTACGCATCCAGATCTCCGAAGAAATACATCGGAACATCAAGCTGGTTTTCAATCAGTTTACACCAACCGCGCACACCATTTGATGGAACCCCTTGGGCACCCATCAAGATACAATTATTACGTTTCGTAAATCCCATCGATTGCAAAGTACCCGCGGTACCTTCTGACTCAACGACCAGGCAGAAGTCGATTTTCTTTTTAGCTTTTAATTTTAAAGATTGCGGTTTGTTTTTTGGCTGGAATGGCGATGTTCCCAATGTTGATAAATCAACAACGGCTTTATCCCCGTCTGGCAATGTTTCCGTCACAACTAATTGTTGAGAATAGGTTTGGCCACCGCGATCATTGGCAAAACAATTTAATTCTTCACGATAAACTTCTAACATGTCGCCAATAAAATCGATGATTGAGTCCGATTCTTCCTGACCTTCGAAATCGAGTGGTCGATATTTTTTATCGCCTTTAATCAAACCTTTACAGATATAGTACAATTCACGCTTGGTATTGACGGCGCCAATATCTAAATTACGCAGTAAGATTTCTAACATAAAAACAACACGCGCTAATTTTTGCACTGATGATACATTTAATTCCGTGCGAACTGTTTTTCCGCCTGGAGTTAAATATCCAACCTTTGCATTGTATTCAGAATTATCTAATGACGTTTTCACGGCCTCAAGATAAGGACGTTTCGACGATTCAAGATCCTTTAACATTCGTTCGGCCAATTGCTTGGCGGCTTTGGGGATATCTAGTTGCAGTTCACGAACTTTTAATAATGACATATTTTTTACTCTTATTCTTCATTGCCAGTTACAGCATCTTTATCTGGTTTGCTTTTCGCTGCTTCTTTTTGTTTTTGAGCCGCAAGTTTTGTTTGTGCCTCTTCAAGTTCACTAACCGCTTCTTTTGAATCTCGTCCAAGAATCTTTTTTAAACCCTCTTCGGCTTTTTTACGTCGTGAATCATTAGCGCCTGCAATATGAACTAATTTTTCAACCAAAATTGGTCCAAATTGTTCAATGTGGGCTAATTTTCGCTCTAAATCAGCTTCTTTTAATTCATGCTTAATATGCCGAGATAACTTTTGTCCGGCTTGCATTAATGCGCGACGGATTTCTTCGACTAATTCATCAGATGCATCGATGGTTTCTTTAGACGCATTTTTAAATTTAATAAATGGCGAAACGACCGATACGGCAAATACGTAGGGGCCTTGCGGTAGTGAATCTTTCGGTTGTGATAAACCGTAACTTTTCCAGTTTACTGATTCAATCGCCCAAGTAATCGCACAACCAGATTTATCAAATTGTAATGGAACGCGATTGGCAAATCGGAGTAATTGAACAGGAGTGGATTCTTCACCGCGATTAACGAATCGCGCGAGTGCGACTTCGACCACAACGGGTTTAAAATCACAAATTGTTGGCTTACGTGTCATCACCGAGAAAAAGTCAATTTCACCTAAACGCGCGATGGATTTAGAAAGAGCATCTTCACCAACAGTTAACACTGATTTAGTTGATGGCGCCATCAATTCGGTATTTTGCACCGCCGAGAAAACTTTTTTAAATTCGTCTTCAGATAAAGACGTCACCGTTTTTTCAACTAAGCCTTTTGGCATTCCATTTTTTACGAAATCTTTGATCGACTGATCACTAATTCGCGAAAAACCCGTTTTTAAAAATTTAGAAAGACTGATTTTTCCATACAACGTTGAATGGGTAATAAATTCACCCAATTTAAAGGTATGAGGATGGGGCAAAGTCGCCTCTGGTAATTCGGGACTGTCATTACTAACACGGTCGATGGTCGCCCAGTCGGCGTCAGCTAATTTATACTTAATTTTAACATGGGGATTAACTAAAATTGTACCTTCAATGTAGGTCTGCAAACCACCGTCACCATTTAATTGGATCCGGCCATCCATAACAAACTCGACGCGCACACCATTTGTTTTTTTCCAATCAATCGATTCTTTATTACGAACGATTCCTGTATTGGTTTTAATATCAACGTCCACTTGAGCGCTGATCGCTTTACGCATATTTTTAGTTTTTGAAATAACTTGAACACCTTTGGCGTTGGTCATTTGCGCCCAAGTTGTCGCTGCTGAAATACCAATTCCTTGTTGTCCGCGGGAACATTGTCCCTTACCAAATTTTGACGACGCTAAATACTCGCCGAAGACCTTAGCTAAATCATCGCTTTCGATTCCGGGGCCGTTGTCTTCAACAATAATCTTAATTAAATCAGTATTCTTAGACGAGCCCGTTCCTACTTTAGTCACTTGAATTTCTAAATCAGGTAAAATTTCTGCGCCCTCGCAGGCATCTAATGAGTTATCCACAGCCTCTTTAAGAGTGGTTAAAACAGCCTTTAACGGAGAAGAAAAACCAACTTGTTGAAGGTTTTTTGCGAAATATTCAGCAGTACTACTTTTGGTGATTTTACTCACGTGCGTTATCCTTTATCTCTAGGTCAGTTTTGTATTTTTCAATATTCAAAAAACAACAGACAAATTAAATTGATTTCTTTTTCGTAAAGAAAATCAAGGCTTTGCTAATGACTACACGCAGTAAGTAGCTATAATTCAGTAGAAAACACCAACTCTGGTAGATATTTAATCAAATCGTAAAACAAAAAAAGGATGGAGAATGAACTAAAGGGGCCAGCATTCCGATCGCATTTTGGTCTAATTTTGGTGTTTTTGACCTAGTTTTGAGTCCAAATTTCGTGGTATTTTTAGTGTTTAAAACACGAAATTCATTAAAAAAGGAGCCCTATGAGTCACCTTAAAAACCTTATTCATGATTTAGATCAATTAAAACTCGATTGTGAATACTGGGATGTTCGCATCGAAGACAGTTTTGAAACCGCAATTGATATGGTTGATGGCGAAGCCGTGACGTACACATCGTCACCATCTCTCGGTGCTTTTTTGCGAGTTCGCAAAAATGGATTTTGGATTTATGAATCGACGACGAATATTTCTAAAATTAAAGAGTCGTTAGTGAGCCTCGCCAAACAAAATCCGCCGCCGCAAAGTCCCCATAAATACATTGCAACTCAACAGGCGCCATTTATTAAAGTCAGTTATCAGGCGACAAAATTTAGCGCGGTTTCATTAGACACAAAATACAATCTGACTAAAAAATATTATGATGTTCTTAAAGAAAATAAACTCACCGGCTCAACTAATATTCGCTACCGAGATATTTACAAAGTAAAATCTTTTTTAAATAGTGTGGGAACTCAGTTTGAATTTGATTTTAATCAGGGCGGAATAAATCTTGGCTATACACTTAAAGATCAAAGCAACAATATTTTTGATGATCGAGTCTACTTTTATGGGTCCGAATTCAAACAACTCGAAAACCATGAATCTTTAGTTCGCCAAGGGCAAAAAGAAAGTGAAATGTTTCTAAC
Source organism: Bdellovibrio sp. (assembly GCA_043771495.1). Taxonomy (GTDB): domain Bacteria; phylum Bdellovibrionota; class Bdellovibrionia; order Bdellovibrionales; family Bdellovibrionaceae; genus Pseudobdellovibrio. Next base: position 10,758 of record JAYVHE010000186.1, read on the forward strand.
GGCGCCGGCGGTCACTCCTGGGAAGTATAATGTCCTGTTAGATCCTGAAGTCACCGGTGTCTTTACACACGAATCATTTGGTCATAAATCAGAAGCTGATTTTATGCTGGGCGATCCCCAAGCGTTAAAGGATTGGAAGCTAGGGGCTAAAATTGCGTCTGAGTTATTAACGATTGTTGATGATGGAACACACGAGTTTACTTCGGGTTACTGCCCGATCGATGATGATGGCACTCGCGCACAAAAAAATTACTTAATTAAGAATGGGGTTTTAACGGGACGGTTGCATACTGTAGACACAGCGATTCAATTGGATGAAAAACCTACGGGCAATTCGCGTGCAATGAATTTTGAATTCGAACCGATGGTTAGAATGACTTCAACATACATTGAAGCCGGCACCGAAAGCTTAGCATCGATTATGAAGCGATCCGAAGGTGCGCTTTTGGTCGAAGGCGTAAAACACGGGAGTGGCTTGAGTACTTTCACAATTGCGCCGACTCGTGGTTATCAAATTGGGAAAGACGGAGCCAAGTTTCCGGTTAGATTATCTGTCATATCAGGATCTGTTTTTGAAACCTTAAAAAATATCGATGCGGTTTCCGCTGATTTTCATTTGATGAGCTCAGCCATTGGTGGTTGCGGTAAGATGGGTCAATGGCCATTATCTGTCGCCGATGGTGGTCCTTATGTTTTAGTTAAAGAAATGCAGGTCAGCTAATTATGAATTACGATATCTTATCAATTGAAGAAAATGCCTTTGTCCTTAAATGTGAAGCCAGCCGATTAAGCGCCAGTAAGAAATCTAAAATCGAACGATTTGGTGTGCGCCGCTTTGAAGGTGGTCGAATGTTTCAAACATCGCGCTTAGGGTCTGCGCCCGTTGAACGGCTGATAGCTGATACCAAAGAATGGGGTGGGCTTGGAACCAATTATGATTCTGGTTTTGCGCCAGCTAGGACTGATCATCGTAAGGCCAGTTTTGTTGATGAAAATGTTTTAGAGTCTTACAAAGAGACTTTAAATTTTTTAAACAATAAATTTCCCGATTTTGTTTTCAATGGCGAATGCGGAGTGACTAACTCAACAACGTCGATGAAATCGAGTTACGGTTTAGATTTAAGTATGACTGGTGGAGTCTGCGAATGGTATTTTGCCTATCAACGCAAAGGCTCAGGCAACATGATCGATGGTTTTATTGAAGGTAAAAGTGCAAAACCAAATATTCAACAAGCTGTCGATGAACATTTAGAATTTATCCACGCTCATGGAAAGATCAAAGCCCTTAAAAACGGGAGCATTCCGGTTGTATTTATGGACGCCACTGCGCCTCTAAAAAAATTAAAAGAATCTTTTATGGTTAACAAATACAAAGAAGGCAGTGCCCTTTACAGTAAAAAGTTGGGGCAAAAATTATTTGATTCCAAAATCAGTTTAATAGATCGCTCTTATGATCCTTCCCACGGTTTGTTAGGTTTTTTTGACGGCGAAGGCATCGTGCGCGATCATGACCTGAATTTAATTGATCAAGGCAAGTTTCAATCAACAATTTCAGACATTCGCTTTGGAAAAAAATATGGAACTCAAAGCACTGGCAATGGACTACGCCCTTACAACCGTGGCGTAAATTTAATGTTCAATTCCTTGCAATTTAAAAAAGGCACAACACCATGGCGCCAGATCGTAAAAAATTTGGATCAATGTATCGTGGCCTTCGTTGCAGCAGGTGGCGACAGCAATGACCTTGGTGAATTTTCGACTCCAGTACAAATTGGTTATGTCCTTGAAAAAGGTGTCGTGGTCGGTCAAGCACCGCAAGTTACATTAAAAACTTCAGTCGATAATTACCTAGGTAAAAACTTTATTGATGTTTCATCAGATGGTTTTTTAGCGGACTCCGCTTCGGCCTGCGTAATCTCTGAAGTCGACATTTTGGTGAATTAAAAAAAGGTGCCAGGTCCTATTCCTTGGCGCCTAGCGCCAAGGAATAG
>JAYVHE010000187.1:0-22545 GCA_043771495.1 Bdellovibrio sp.
ATCGATGCCGAAATATACGGCATCACACCAAGTGCAAAGATCGAAAACTGAGAAAGTGCTCCACCTGAAAAAGTGTTGAACATGCCTAAGATACCACGATTCGTCGAATTAAAAAATTCAGACATTGCCGCGCTATCAACACCTGGAGTTGGTATGTGAACACCAATTCGGTAAATCGCAAGACATATTAAAGTAAACAGAATCTTCTGTTGTAAACTACTAGTTCCTTTGGAGTCGCTTCCTTGTTGCTGTGCCACTTTAAACTAACCTCGTGTTAAATTTTTTACTTAGTCTTCTTCGTTTTTACTTTAGCCGGACGCGCCCAAGTAGCACGTTTCTTAATAATTTCAACTTGCCCGCCAGCCGCAGTGATAGCCGCTTTAGCTTTTTCACTGATTGCATGAACTTTTACAGTTACAGCTTTAGTTAATTTTCCATTAGCTAAGACTTTAATTTTGTGACTCGTTTGAATTAATCCATCTTTATGAAGAGATTTAGGATCAACACTACCGCTTAATTTATTCAATTGATCTAAGCTGATCACTTCGTATTTAGTTTCGAAATCTTTATTCGAGAAACCGAATTTTGGTAATCGTCGAGATAAAGGACTTTGACCACCCTCAAATCCACGACGAACTTTACCACCGGTACGAGCTAATTGACCCTTATGTCCTTTGCCCGAGGTGCCGCCAATTCCAGAGCCGTTACCACGTCCAATACGCTTACGATAATGTGTTGAACCATCTTTAGGTTTTAATCCAGATAATAAACTCATAACTACCTCTATTTAATTACTTTCACGCCAACTAGATGCTGAACCTTCATCAATTGCCCACGATTAGCAGGGTTATCTAAAACCTCAACTGTCTGAGCTCTTCTTTTTAATCCCAATGCTTCTACTGTTCTGATTTGATCCTTAGAGCATCCAATTTTTGATTTTAATAATGTTACAGAAAACTTTTTCATAAGGCTCATTATCCTTCGTGTTTTTTCAATTGTTTCAAACCATTCAATGTTGCACGAACAGCATTGTGAGGATTACGAGAACCAATACATTTTGTTAAAATGTCTTTAACACCAACTGATTCAAGAACCGCACGAACCGCACCACCAGCGATTACGCCAGTACCTTGGGCCGCAGGCTTCATAATAACTTTTGAACTTCCAAATTTACCGATCACTTCGTGCGGAATAGTTCCATTTTTAAGATTGATGTTATGACAATTCTTTTTAGCTGCACGTGTTGCTTTACCGATGGACTCAGGAACCTCACCAGCTTTTCCGTTTCCGAAACCAACTTGGCCGATTTTATCACCAACAACAACTAACGCTGCGAAAGAGAAGCGACGGCCGCCCTTTACAACTTTAGTTACGCGGTTGATTGCAACCACTTTTTCTTCTAATTCTGACTGACCCATCTGTTGATCCATTAAAAATCTCCTAAAATAAAAATCTTAAATTAAAATACTAATCCAGCTTCGCGTGCGCCATCAGCCAAGGCTTGAATGCGCCCATGGTATAAAAATCCATTACGATCAAATACCACTGCTTTGATTCCCTTTTTAGTAGCGGCTTCAGCAACAGATTTACCAACAGCTTTAGCGATCGCTTTACCATCACCTTTAGCGTCTAAACTTAAAGAAGAAGCTGACAAAATTGTCTTATGGTCAACATCGTTAATAAGCTGCGCGTACATGTGCTTTCCACTTTTGAAAACACAAAGACGTGGTCTTTCGCTAGTTCCATTGATCACTTTGCGAATACGAATCTTCTTTTTAAGACGATTCGCTTTTTTCGCAGCTGTTTTTTTTGTAAAATTTAACTTCATAAAAAGCTCCTCAATTATTTACCAGCTGATTTACCAGCTTTACGACGGATATGCTCTCCAACGTAACGAACACCTTTGCCTAAATATGGCTCTGGAGCTCTAAAACTTCTAATTTTTGCAGCAACTTGACCCACAAGGCCTTTATCGGCACCTGTAACAGTCACGGTTGTTTGCTTATCGACTTTAATTTCAATTCCTTCAGGAATTTCAAAAATGATTGGGTGAGAGTAACCCAAAGCTAACTCCAATTTTTTACCTTGAACGTTTGCTCTGTAACCGACACCGTGCATTTCTAAGGCTCTTGAAAAACCTGTAGAAACACCTTTAACTGCATTTTGAAGCAAAACTTTGTATAAACCATGTAATGATTTAGCTTTTTTTGATTCTTCGCTGCGAGTTAAAGTTAATTTTTTTCCATCTAATTTCGCAGAAATTAATGGATCTAAAGTATACTTCAAACTTGATTTAGCACCTTTAACAGTAACAAGTTGCCCTGCTACAGTTACAGTTGATTTATCATCTATATTTACTGGGTATTTACCAATTCTCGACATATAAACCTACCACACCATACAAACAAGTTCGCCACCAAGATTGGTTTTACGAGCTTCTGAGCCGGTCATTAAACCTTTGTTCGTACTTAAGATACAGAATCCTGTACCAGAACGAACATTGGGAATTTCTGTTGAACGAACATAAGTTCTTCTACCTGGTGTACTTACTCTTTTTAATTGAGAAAACGCGCTGTTTCCGTCTTCATCATATTTAAGGTAAATACGCATTAATCCTTGTTTGCTATCCTTAGCCACTTTAAAGCTACGAACAAAACCAGTAGAAGTTAAAATCTTTGCGATATTCTCACGAACTCTTGAAGAAGGTAGATCCACCTTCTCTAATCTTGCGTGAGCACCATTTCTTAAAATTGTTAGCATTTCGCCTAATGTATCCATTTATTCCTCCTACCAGCTAGCCTTAGTAACGCCAGGTAGTTTTCCAGTTAAAGCTAATTCACGAAAAGCAATTCTTGATAATCCGAATTTTCTGTAATTACCACGAGGGCGACCAGTTAATTCACAACGAGTTGTCACACGATTAGGAGAAGTGTTGCGAGGTAAAGCTTGTAATTTCTTACGAGCAGCATCTCTTACTTCTTCACTTAATTTCATGTTGACAGCACTTTCACGCAGCTCAACTCGGTGCTTGAAATACTTTGCAGCCATTGCTTTTTTACGATTATTTTTTTCGATACTTGCTTTTCTTGCCATATTTCTTCCTAAACTACTTTCTGAAAGGCATTCCAAATGCCTCAAGTAATGCTCTGCCTTCAGAATCATTCTCAGCTGTTGTACAAATTGTAATGTTCATACCACGTACTTTTTCAATTTTATCGAAATTGATCTCTGGAAATACGATTTGTTCTTTCAATCCCATATTGTAATTTCCACGACCGTCAAAACCCTTATTCGGTAATCCACGGAAGTCACGTACTCGAGGTAATGCTAAACTATTCAAGCGATCAAAGAATGACCACATACGGTCACGACGTAAAGTTACGCGTACGCCGATTGCTAAACCTTCTCTTAACTTAAAGTTAGAGATCGCTTTTTTAGCTTTAGTAATCACAGCTTTTTGTCCAGCAATTGAAGAAATCTCTTCAACAATACCGTTAATGATCTTTGGATTTTGCACAGCTTCACTGGTACAAACGCTGATCACGATTTTATCCAAACGCGGAACTTGCATTGATGAAGTGTAACCCATTTTTTTTGTCAAATGAGGTACAATTTCCTTATTATATGTTTCTTTTAATCTACTCATATTTCACCTATAAAACTTCTGGGGCTAATGACACGATTTTAACGAACTGTTTTGCTCTTAATTCTCTGGCAACTGGTCCGAAAATACGAGTTCCAATTGGCTCTTTGTTCGCATTAATTAAAACTGCAGAGTTATCATCAAATCGGATATAACTGCCGTCTGCACGTTTTAACTTATGAATAGTTCTAACGATAACAGCTTTAGCAACGTCACCTTTTTTTACTTTGGCAGTAGGAATTGCATCTTTAATCGAAACCACAATAATATCGCCAATCGATGCAAATCTGCGCTTCGATCCACCTAAAACTTTAATACACATAACTTCCTTGGCGCCGGAGTTATCTGCTACGTTTAACCTAGTCTGCATTTGAATCATAAAAAATCCCTCAAATATTTCTTAAAAAATTACTTCGCTGCTTTAACAACTTCAACTAACGACCAACGTTTAGTCTTGCTGAGCGGACGAGACTCACTGATTTTAACAGTGTCGCCGACTTTGCCAGTTTGCTTTTCATCGTGTGCTTTTAAAATTGTCGAAAGTTTAACGAATTTTCCATATTTATCATGGCGAACAGTTCTGTAAACTAATACAGAAATTGTTTTTTGCATTTTGCTTGCAACCACTTCACCGATCAATTCAACGCGACGTCCGCGAGTTGAAGTTTCAGTTTTTTCAGCTGTTTGTTTTGCCATAACTACCTAACACCTTTTTTCACGATTGCCGTATTAAGCTTAGCGATGTTTTTTCTAACAAAGCGAATTTGGATCGGATTAGAAAGTTGACCCAAAGTATTTTTAAGCTTCATCTCATGCAATTGAGCTGTTAATTCATTTTTCTGTTTGATCAGATCATTTAAATTTTTATTTTCAATTTCAGTATATTTCACAACTATCCTCTCTCTAAAAACTTTGTCTTAAAAGGAAGTTTGTGTGCTGCTCTTAAGAAAGCCTCTTTAGCTTGTTCTTTAGTAACACCGTTCATTTCAAACAAAATTTTACCGGGTAAAATTCTTGCAACCCAAAACTCTGGATTACCTTTACCACTACCCATACGAGTTTCAGCAGGCTTTTTCGTAACTGGTAGATCCGGGAATACTCGGCACCAAACTTTACCACCACGTTTAATAGTCCGTGAAATAGCAATACGACCAGCTTCTAACTGTCGTGCAGTTAAGTGTCCGTTTTCAGCAGCTTGTAAACCAAAATCACCGAAATCCAAATTAGACCCGCGGTAAGCTAACCCACCACTGCGACCAATAAATTGTTTTCTCCATTTAACTCGTTTAGGACTTAGCACGGCCAACCTCCTGAGCGTCGCGAGCCGATAAAATATCGCCTTTATAAATCCATACTTTAATTCCGATAATTCCATAAGCCGTTAAAGCCTCGTAAGTACCGTAATCGATATCTGCTCTCAAAGTATGCAAAGGAACAGACTTTTCATTGTACCATTCAGAACGAGCAATCTCTGCTCCGTCTAAACGACCACCAATTTTAACTTTAATACCACGCACTCCGCCTTTGATAGCAGCTGCAATCGCTTTCTTAAGAGCGCGTCTCCAAGAAATACGTTTTTCAATTTGTTGCGCAATTGATTCAGAAACTAATTGGGCATCTGTATCTGGCTTGCGAACTTCTTGAATTGATAAGAATACTTCATTCTTAGTTAACTTTTGAACGTCAGCACGAAGAGTATCAATACCAGTACCTTTTTTACCGATTACAACACCAGGGCGCGCGGTATGGATAATAAGCTTAACTTTATTCGCAGCGCGCTCGATTTCGATACGAGAAACACCAGCGTGCTTTAATTTTTCCTTTAAGTAGCCACGTAACTTGATGTCTTCGTGGATATTATCAAAGTAAGTTTTACCTTTAGCATACCAACGAGAATCCCAAGTTCTAATTACACCAACTCTTAAACCAATCGGATTAACCTTTTGTCCCACGACTATTTCTCCCCTAATGTAACACTGATGTGAGCCATCTTTTTACGAATTCCGAAAGCGCGGCCTTGAGCGCGAGGACGGAATCGTTTAATTGCTGGTCCACCGTCTACAGTAATGGTTTTTACGTAGAGGCTGTCTGTGTTCATTGTTTTTTTATTTTCAGCGTTGGCCGCTGCTGATTCGATTAATTTTTTAATTAATTCAGCAGATTTTTTATTTAAATAAGTCAGTGTCTTTAAAGCCTGATCAACTGATTTTCCTCGAACAACATCTGCAACAAGACGAGCTTTTTGAGCTCCAACTCGTGCGAATTTTAATGATGCTTTTGATTCCATATCTCTATCCTACTTATTTCTTTGCCGCAGCTGGTGCTGAAGGAGCCGCTTTTTTCTCAGCATGACCCGCGAATGTTCTGGTCGGTGCGAATTCACCTAATTTGTGACCAATCATATTCTCAGAGATGTACACTGGAACAAACTTTCTTCCATTGTGCACTGCGAAAGTCAATCCTACGCAATCAGGAAGAATAGTCGAACGACGTGACCATGTTTTAATTACTTTTTTATCACCTTTTGAAAGCGCATGATCAATTTTCTTCATCAAGTGCAAATCAACAAATGGACCTTTTTTTATCGATCTAGCCACAAATACTCCTACTTACGTCTCTTAATAATTGACGAGTTTGTACGTTTGTTATGACGAGTCTTATAACCCTTACATGGTTTTCCCCATGGAGTTACAGGATGATGTCCTTTACCGACACCCTCACCACCACCCAATGGATGGTCGACTGGGTTCATATGCATACCACGAACCGATGGACGAATACCTCTCCAACGAGAACGACCTGCTTTACCTAAATTAATATTTTCATTATCAGTGTTACCAACTTGACCGATAGAGGCTTTGCAAGTTGATAAAATTTGCTTTAACTCGCCAGAAGGCAAACGTACTTGGCAGTACTGATCGCCTTTACCAGCTAAAGTTGCAGACGCACCAGCACCGCGACAAATTTGACCGCCTTTACCAGGACGCATTTCAATATTGTGGATGACAGTACCAACTGGGATATTTGCAATTGGTAAACAGTTTCCTGGCTTGATATCCGCAGTTGTACTCGCAACAACAGAATCGCCAACATTTAAACCAACTGGAGCTAAGATATAAGTCTTTTCGCCATCAGCGTAGTGCAATAAAGCAATACGGCAAGTTCTGTTCGGGTCGTACTCGATCGAAAATACTTTTGCTGGGACTTCTAATTTTCCACGCTTGAAATCAATAAGACGGTAACGACGCTTGTGAGCTCCACCGCAGTGGCGCATTGTGATCATGCCCGTATTATTTCTTGCAGAACTTCTTTTTAAAGGAGCTAACAATGATTTTTCTGGAGTGGTTCTTGTGATTTCTTTGAAATCAAAACCAATCATCCCGCGACTGCCATGTGATCTTGAGCTAAATACTTTTAATCCCATGATTAAGCTCCCTCAAATAATGAAATTTTTTGGCCAGGATTTAATTCAACAAAAGCTTTTTTCCATTTTTTTACTTTTGTTAATCCGAATTTGTTGTACTTCATATCGTTACGACAAATGGCAGTTCTAATATTTTTAACTTTAACTGAAAAAAGTTTTTCAACTTCAGCTTTGATTTCTGGTTTGCTAGAAGATAGCTCAACCTGAAAAACATAAACGCCCATTTCAGCTAAAATTGTATTTTTCTCAGTAACTAACGGAGATTTTATAAGTTGTCTCATATTACTTAGCCTCCAATGAGCATCTGTTAACAACAGAGCTTATTGATTCTTTAGTCAAAATTAATTGATCATATTTTAAAAGATCAAAAACATTTAATCCTGCAACGCCGTAATATCTGTGAGTGTCTAAGTTACGAGCTGCGCGTTGGAATTTTGCGTCTGCGGCCTTGTCGATCATAACGCATTTTTTAAATCCAAACTTTTTTAAACCTTTTGATAATTCAGCTGTTTTTCCAGTTGAAGACATTGAATCAACAACCATTAATTTTCCATTTTTATGTAAGTAAGAAAGCGCCATTTGAAGAGCGATTTTTCTAACTTTCTTAGGAAGTTGGTAAGAATAATCTCTTGGTTCAGGACCAAACATTGTTCCCCCGCCCGGCATTAAAGGTGAACGAGTCGAACCTTGACGAGCATTACCCGTTCCTTTTTGTTTGAAAGGCTTTTTACCACCACCGCTGACTAAACCTTTAGTTTTTGTCATGTGAGTTCCTTGGCGGCGAGAAGCCAATTGCCAACGAACTACTGAGTGTAAAATGTCTTCGCGAACTTCAACATTAAAAACGTCATCAGGCAGTTCAACTGACCCAACTTTTTCATTCTTCCAATTAAATAAATTTGTAGAAGCCATGACTATACCTTAACCAATCTAACTAAAGAGTTTTTTGCCCCAGGAACTGGTCCCTTAACAATGACAACCCCATCATTTGCTAGAACATCAACAACAATAACATTTTTAACTGTTACAGTTTCATCACCTAAATGACCTGGAAATTTCTTTCCCGGCATGACTCGACCTGGCCAAGTTCTGTTACCAGATGAACCCGGACGACGGTGGAATTTAGAACCGTGAGTGGCAGGACCACCAGCAAAGTTCCAACGACGAATTGAACCTTGAAAGCCTTTTCCTTTAGATTTAGACGTTACTTTAACAACGTCACCTTTAGCTAAAGAATCAATAGAGATAACATCACCTACTGAGCAAGACGCTGCTTCTTCTGAACGAACTTCACGTACGTGACGAACGCCAGTATCAAAACCCGCTGCTTTTAAATGGCCCATTTCAGCTTTGTCAGAATTCTTTAATTTAAGAGTTCCGCCGCCAGCGATCTGAACCGCATTGTAACCATCATTTTCTACAGTTTTAATCTGAGAAACCTTCCATGGTTCATAACGTAAAATAGTTACAGGAATAGCTTCACCTTTATCAGTATAAACGGTAGCCATACCTTCTTTGTATGCATATATAGAATCAAGCTTGATGCCACCTGTGGTAGCTTGAGCTGCTTCTGTTTGTTGAGTATTTTCAGACATAGATTCTACCTTCTTTATTCAGCCGATAATTTAATTTCAACATCAACGCCTGCAGATAAATCCAATTTCATTAATTGGTCGATCGTCTGCTGAGTTGGCTCTAAAATATCTAACATTCGTTTGTGAGTTCTCACTTCGAACTGTTCACGAGATTTTTTATCAACGTGTGGAGAGCGTAGAACAGTAAATCTGTTAATACGAGTTGGAAGAGGAATTGGTCCCGCGAAACGCGCGCCAGTTCTCTTTGCTGTCTCGACGATTTCTTTCGTCGATTGATCCAACAACTTATGGTCAAAGGCTTTAAGCCTAATTCTAATCTTTTGACTTTTCATGTACTTACCTCACCACCGCGCGCTTAGCGCTCGGTAACTTTTGTCGAACTTGCGTTCGCTCAGTTGATATTCGCCAATGCTTATCCCCACGTAGAATTTGACTTCTATGATTGTGGAAGCATCCGTAACACCTACAGTTTTAAAACTGAAGGGCTAATATCTTGTAACGACGAAATGATGTCAACAACTTTAATAATAAGTATTAAAAGTTTTTTGAAGGCTGTTTTGGAAAAATTCAGAGGGGAATTAACGACCGAGGAGTTTAAGAATTTCAGCGGCAACTTTTGGTGGAACCTGTGCGTATTCTAAAAATTCCATGCTAAAAAACGCTCGACCTTGCGATAAACTTCGTACATCTGTTGCGTAACCGAACAATTGGGCAAGTGGAACATCTGCTGAAATTGTTTGCGTCCCATTTGTTTTAGACATCATACTATGGATTTTACCCCGTCTTGAATTAAGATCTCCGACAATGTTGCCTACGAATTCATCTGGGCAAATAACCTCAAGCTTAAAAATAGGCTCCAGTAAACATGATTTTGATTTTCTAGTAACTTCTCTAAAAGCAATCGACGCCGCTGCTTTACAAGCCACTTCATCCGTTTGTTGTGGGAGCGTTTGAATGCCCTGAATTGTAATTTTTAGTCCAGCCATTGAATAGCTGGCGATAGGTCCTACTTCCGAAGACTCTTTTAGTCCGTTTTCGACGCCCTTAATAAAATGGTGAGGGACTTCCTTCGTCGGCGCGATCAGCGAATTAATCTGAATACCTAGCTTTGGATCGATCGGATCGATTTTAAATGTAACGCCAGCAAATTTAACTTCACCGGACATTTCTCTTTCGAAAGTATAATTTACGCTTTCAGATTGTAATAATGTTTCCCGATATGAAACTTGTGGCTTACCAACATTAGCCTTAATTTTTGACTCACGTAATAAACGATCAATCAAAATTTCTAAATGCAGTTCGCCCATTCCTGACAGCAGTGTTTGACCCGTCTCAGGATCCATCCGTAACCGACAAGATGGATCTTCTTTTTCTAATCGACGCAAACCTTCTAACATTTTTTCTTGTTCGGCAGAAGACTTTGCTTCGACAACCACTGAAATGACTGGCTCTGGAAAAACCATTGATTCAAAAACCACTTGGCGTGATGAATCACAAAGCGTGTCGCCCGTGGTTGTAAACTTTAATCCAACGACCGCTCCGATATCCCCCGCAGATAAAGTGCTAATTTCTTCCCGTGAGTTTGCATGCATGCGTAGAATTTTTTGAATGCGTTCCTTTTTTTCAGTTCGCGGATTTAAAAGCTGATCACCAACTTTAATTTGTCCTGAATAAACCCGAATAAAAGTGAGCGCTCCAGAGAAGGGGTCATTCATCAATTTGAATGCAATAGAAGCTGCCGGCTCGTCGAATTTAGGGAGACATTGCACCACTAGATTTTCTTTTGTCGGATTCATACCTTCGATCGGTTTTTTATCTAGAGGACTAGGTAGGTAATCAATAACGGCATCTAACAAATGTTGAACGCCCTTATTTTTAAAGGAGGCTCCACAAAAAACTGGGAATACTTTTAATTCAATCGTTGCTTTACGAATTGCTTTTTTAAGTTCATCAGCAGAAATTTTTTCGCCATTTAAATACTTATCCGTTAGCGCATCATCAAGCTCACAAATTTTTTCGAAAGCATGTTCTCGAGCCAACGCAAAATCATCTTTCATGCTCGCCGGAATTTCTTGTTCCTCGAATATGTGTTCATTGGATGAACTCCAGATGAAAGCCTTTTCTGTAATTAAATCGCAAAAACCTTTGAATTGATCTTCTGATCCAATGGGAATTTGTAACGGAAGTGGGTTAGCTTCTAATTTTGTACGAATTGTTTCTACACTGTTGTTGAAATCTGCGCCGACGCGATCCATTTTATTGATAAAACAAATCCGGGGAACTTGGTATTTGTTCGCCTGTCGCCAAACGGTCTCAGATTGTGGTTCAACACCATTGACCGCATCAAAGACCGCAACAGCTCCGTCTAGTACGCGAAGTGAACGTTCAACTTCAATTGTGAAATCGACGTGCCCTGGAGTGTCAATTATATTAACTTTGTGATTTTTCCACTGAGCTGTCGTAGCCGCAGATGTAATTGTGATTCCGCGTTCTTGTTCTTGCGGCATCCAGTCCATCGTGGCTGCGCCATCGTGAACTTCACCAATTTTATGATTTCGGCCAGTGTAGAAAAGAATGCGTTCGGTGGTCGTCGTTTTACCGGCATCAATGTGAGCCATGATGCCGATATTACGGGTAGACTGCAGATCAGATTCTGAGGATGAGTCTGCAGCCATTTTCTAAAATTACCAATTGTAGTGAGCAAAAGCCTTATTAGATTCAGCCATTTTGTGCACATCTTCTTTTTTCTTGATGGCATTTCCACGGTTATTATATGCATCTAATAATTCTGCTGCTAATCGTTTTGCGTAGTCTTTTTCACCACGTGCGCGCGAGTATTCAACTAACCAACGCATTGCTAAAGCAAGACGACGAGATGGTCTAACATCTACTGGAACTTGGTAAGTTGCTCCACCAACACGGCGTGAACGAACTTCGATTGAAGGCTTTACGTTTTCTAAAGCTTTTCTCATCACTGATACAGGCTCTTCATCTTGAACTTTACCTTTTAATTCGTCTAAAGCTCCGTAAAATAATTTTTGCGCTGTCGATTTCTGACCGCGTTCCATAATTTTATTGATGAATTTTGCAATAACTAAATCCTTGTAAACTGGATCTGGAATTACGTCTCTTTTATATGTTCTACTTCTTCGTGACATGTATTTCTCCGATTGAAACTAAATTATTTTTTTGGTTTTTTTGCGCCGTACTTAGAGCGGCTGCTTAAACGTCCGTTAACACCTTGTAAATCTAATGTTCCACGTACGATATGATAACGAACACCCGGAAGATCCTTAACACGTCCGCCACGAATCATAACAACGCTATGTTCCTGTAAGTTGTGTCCAACACCTGGGATGTAAGAGATCACTTCAAAACCATTTGATAAACGAACTTTCGCTACTTTACGTAATGCTGAATTCGGTTTCTTTGGAGTTGTTGTATAAACGCGAGTACAAACGCCGCGTTTCTGTGGACAGCCAGCTAACGCTGGTGATTTGGTTTGGTTTTTTTGTGCATGTCGCTCTTTTTTAATGAGCTGATTAATCGTTGGCATTTCTTCTCCTGAAAATGTCTTTTAAAACTACCTAATTCACTGTCTGTTAAGTCAAAGGAGGTCAAATTAACTAAAACCCCACTTTGCGTCAACTACTTAAATTTATTAGCCCTCTGGCTATTTTTAGCTTACTTGCCGGCTATTTTTAGTCGGCAAGTTTCGTTTTTTAACCCGCTAAATAACTGTTTTAGCCACCAACTGGTCGGATCCTATCCGCCTAATGGTTGGATCTTATCCACCAAGAGGTAGTGCTGCTGCTGCATCCAAATCTTCATCTTCAGCAACGGTTACTTTCCATTTTTTGTATGCTGTTAAGCCAGTACCTGCAGGGATCAATCGACCCATGATGATATTTTCTTTTAAGCCACGTAAATGGTCAGTTTTTGAATTAATTGCAGCTTCCGTAAGAACTTTTGTTGTCTCTTGGAATGAGGCTGCAGAAATCCAGCTTTCAGTACTTAATGATACTTTAGTGATACCTAATAATAACGGAACACATGTTGCTTCTTGGCCGCCCTCTTTACGAGCGCGTTCATTTTCGGCAACAAATGTCGCGCGCTCAGTTTGTTCACCAGATAAGAAGCGAGTATCGCCACCCTCGATGATTTCAACTTTACGCAACATCTGACGAACGATGAGCTCAATGTGTTTATCATTAATCACAACCCCTTGTAGACGGTAAACTTCTTGAACTTCATTCACTAAGTAGTGAGCTAAAGCTTTAGGTCCTAATACCGCTAAAAGATCATGTGGATTTGTCGGTCCATCAACAAGAGCTTCCCCTTTACGAACGAACTCACCCTCACGAACCGCGACGTGTTTGCCTTTAGGAATTAAATATTCCCGCTGCTCGCCGATTTCTGGCGTCACGATGACTCGTTGTTTACCTTTAACGTCTTTACCGAAAGTGATGTAACCATCGATTTCAGAAATGATCGCTGAGTCTTTTGGTTTACGTGCTTCAAACAATTCAGCAACGCGCGGTAGACCGCCCGTGATATCTTTTGTTTTTGACGTTTCACGGTGAAGTTTTGCGATCACTTCGCCGGCAAAAATCTCTTGGTCATTAACAACTAATAACTGCGCGCCGACTGGAATCATGTAACGAGCTGGAATATCGCGACCTGGAAGGTTCAATGTTTTCCCTGCAGCATCAATCATGAATACCGTTGGTTTCACGTCAGAAGATTTCGATTCAGTAATAACTTTGGTCGCAAATCCCGTTACCGGATCGACTTGCTCAACCATTGTTTTACCTTCAGTAATATCTTGGAATTGGATCTTCGCAGTGACCTCTGAAATAATTGGATTCGAATATGGATCCCATTCAGCAATCGTTGCACCTTTAGTTACTTTTTGTCCGTCTTTGAAACTCAATACAGTTCCGTAGACTAATTTAAAGTTTTCCCGTTCACGACCAGTTTCATCAATAACTAATGCCTGACCATTACGATTAAGAACCGTTAATTTTCCAGCTTTATTAACTACGCTTTGAACATTTAATAATTTCAAAGTTCCTTCGTAACGAGTTGTATGAATTGATTGTTCAACTGAACGCGATGCCGCTCCACCCAAATGGAATGTACGCATTGTTAACTGAGTTCCCGGTTCACCGATTGATTGAGCGGCGATAATACCAACTGTTTCACCTAAGTTAACAGTCGATCCACGTGATAAATCACGTCCGTAACATTTTACACAAACACCACGTTTTGCTTCGCAAGTTAAACCTGAACGGATTAAGATTCTTTCGATACCCGCGTCTTCGATTTTCTTTACTAAGTTTTCATCAATTTCATGAGCGTCTGCAAGGATAACTTTGTTAGAAGAAGGATCAACAACATCACCGATCACTGTACGGCCTAAAATACGATCGCCAATTCCTAGGATGATTTCACCGGCTTCATAAATTGGAGTGATTTCGATACCGTCTTTCGTTCCACAATCTAATTCACAAACAACGGCGTCTTGAGCAACGTCAACTAAACGACGAGTTAAGTAACCCGAGTTCGCTGTTTTTAAGGCTGTATCTGCTAGACCCTTACGAGCACCGTGAGTTGAAATGAAGTATTGAAGAACCGTTAGACCTTCACGGAAATTTGCCGTGATTGGAGTCTCGATGATCTCACCAGAAGGTTTCGCCATCAATCCACGCATCGCACCTAATTGACGTAATTGATTGAACGATCCCCGGGCTCCAGAATCCGCCATGATGTAGATTGGATTGAATGAAGGTCCGACAACGTCTTTGCCATCGATAACAAATGTTTGTTTCTCGATTTGCCCCATCATTTCTTTAGCCAATTTATCTGACGTTTGCGCCCAGATATCCACAACTTTATTGTAGCGCTCCCCGTCGGTAATCAAACCTTCGTCGTATTGTTTTTGAATTTCTTCAACTTGTCTCTCAGCATCGAAAATCATTTTTTCTTTCGACGCAGGGATAATCATATCATCCACAGAGATTGAAAGACCGGCTACTGTTGAGTATTTGAAACCCAACTGCATGATTTGATCGGCTAAAATACAAGTCGCTTTTGCTCCCGCCAAACGGAATGTTGTATCGATCAAATTGGCGATCGATTTTTTACTCATTGTTTGGTTGAGAGTTCCAAATGGAACTTCTTTAGGAACAGCATCAGATAAAATCGCGCGTCCTACTGAAGTTTGTTCTAGTTTTCCTTTGATCTTAACTTTACATGCCGCTTGTAAATCAACGACTCCAGTTTCGAAAGCATATAATGCTTCTTGAACTGAAGCGAAGATTTTACCAGTACCTTTTGCTACGGGACGGATACGAGTCATCCAATATAATCCCAAGACAACGTCCTGAGATGGATTGATGATCGGTTTTCCGTTTGCTGGAGATAAAATATTATTTGTCGACATCATCAATACACGCGCTTCAACTTGCGCTTCAACTGAAAGTGGAACGTGAACGGCCATTTGATCTCCGTCGAAATCGGCGTTGAAAGCCGTACAAACTAGAGGATGCAATTGGATCGCCTTACCTTCGTGAAGAACCGGTTCAAATGCTTGGATACCAAGTCTGTGAAGAGTCGGCGCACGATTCAATAGAACCGGATGCTCTTTAACAACTTCAGCTAAAATATCCCAAACTTCTACTGTTTCGATATCAACTAAACGTTTTGCTTGCTTGATTGTGCATGTTGGATCTTTTTCTTGAAGTTTGTTGTAAACAAACGGTTTGAATAATTCCAACGCCATCTTTTTTGGAAGACCGCACTGATGTAATTTTAAATTTGGTCCGACGGTAATGACCGAACGACCCGAGTAATCCACACGTTTACCAAGTAAGTTCTGACGGAAACGACCTTGTTTACCTTTAAGCATGTCGCTCAAAGATTTCAGAGGACGTTTGTTAGGACCTGTAAATGTTTTACCGCGACGACCGTTATCTAATAATGCATCAACCGCTTCTTGCAACATACGTTTTTCGTTGCGGATGATAATGTCTGGAGCGTTTAACTCCTGAAGACGTTTCAAACGATTATTACGATTGATTACACGGCGGTATAAATCATTTAAGTCAGACGTTGCGAAACGGCCGCCATCTAATGGAACCAACGGACGTAAATCCGGTGGCAACACTGGAAGTGCTTCTAACATCATCCACTCAGCTTTATTTGATGAACCTTTGAAAGCTTCAACAACTTTTAAACGCTTCGTGATCTTTTTAAGACCTGCTTCTGATTTTGTTTCTTTTAATTCAATACGTAACTTACGTGACAAATAATCTGGATCGATTTTACGTAATAACTCACGAACGAACTCTCCGCCCATTCCGGCTCTGAAATTTGGACCGAATTCTGTCAGAGCCGCTTGGTAAGCTTCTTCTGAAAGAACTGTGCCTTCTTCAAGAGTTGTATCCATTGGATCTGTTACTAAATACGATTCACAATAAAGAACTTTTTCAACTTCTTTAAGAGAAAGATTTAATAAGTTACCAATACGTGAAGGTAAAGATCGTAAAAACCAAATATGCGCTACTGGTGTAGCTAATTCGATATGACCTAAACGCTCACGACGTACTTTAGATTGTGTGACTTCAACGCCGCACTTTTCACAAATTACGCCACGATATTTCATTCGCTTGTATTTACCGCAAAGACATTCGTAATCCTTAATGGGACCGAAAATTTTTGCGCAAAACAAACCATCACGTTCTGGCTTGAAAGTTCTGTAGTTAATAGTTTCTGGTTTTTTTACTTCACCAAAAGACCAATCACGAATCATTTCAGGCGACGCAAGCGATATGCGTACAGCATCAAATGAAAGTGGATCTTTGGGTTTGTCGAAAAAGTTTAAAAGATCTCTCATGACTTACTCCTTAGTGTTGCACTATTGGCTGAGGGGGTTGAGTAACTGCGCTAGGTATGCCTTCATTTTCGTATGCTTCGTCTTCAACTTTATCTGTCAAAATATCTGACTCGATCAATTCTATGTTTAGAGCTAATGACTGAAGTTCTTTAACCAATACGTTGAATGACTCTGGTAATCCCGGCTCGAGGACGTTATCTCCGCGCACGATGTTTTCGTACATTCGAGTTCTTCCCGCCACGTCATCAGACTTAACAGTTAAGAATTCTTGTAATGAGTAAGCGGCGCCGTAAGCTTCGATCGCCCAGACTTCCATTTCTCCAAGACGCTGACCTCCGAATTGAGCCTTACCACCCAGCGGCTGCTGAGAGACTAATGAATAAGGTCCGATTGAACGGGCGTGGATCTTTTCTTCAACTAAATGATGTAGTTTTAACATGTACATCACACCAACAGTAACCGGGTTGGCAAACGCTTCACCTGTACGACCGTCGAATAAAATCGACTGAGTTGATGACAGCTGTGCTTTTTTCAATAAACCGCGGATATCTAATTCGCTCGCTCCGTCAAAAACAGGTGTCCCGATGTGGATACCGTCTTTTAATGCGCGCGCCATGCGTTTTAATGATTTTTCATCTGCTTTATCAACTTTAGTTCCAATTTCAGAATCGTCGAAGATATCTTTCATACGCGCGCGAAGGGCTTCCGCATTGTAGGTATCTAAGTGTTCTTCGATTTGCTTACCAAGATTGTACGCTGCCCATCCTAAGTGAACCTCAAGGATCTGACCGATATTCATACGCGAAGGAACGCCCAGTGGATTAAGAACCATATCAACCGGAGTACCATCAGCTAAGTAAGGCATGTCTTCCATCGGAAGAACTTTTGAAACAACCCCTTTGTTACCATGGCGGCCGGCAAATTTATCACCGACTTGTAATTTACGCTTAATAGCTACGTAAACTTTAACCATCTTGATAACGCCTGGAGGAAGTTCGTCACCTTTTTTAAGACGCTCAATTTTTTCATTGAAAACTAAAGCCACTGCATCAAGTTGGTTTTTTGCGCCATCAATGATTTTGTTAACTTGGAATTCAATTTCTTGTTCAAGAGGGATGTAACGCAATAATTCAAACGGAATCGTTTCTAAATCGGCGCTAGTGATGTCTTGACCTTTGTTTAATAATTTTTGAGTTCCATCTTCATTTAATAAGATACCGATTGTTTTTTTACCAACCACGATGTCGCGCAATTTTTCGATGGCGTTATTTTTGATAACGTTTTGCTCGATAGAAAGATCTTTTTCTAACTTAGCTTGTTTTAACTCGATGATTGAAGCTAAACGCTCGTCACGATCAGACCCTTCACGCGAGTAAACTTGCGCGTCGATCACTGTACCGTAAACTCCCGATGGAGCACGCAATGATGTATCACGTACGTCGCCGGCTTTTTCCCCGAAGATCGCTAATAAAAGTTTTTCTTCTGGAGAACGTTGAGTTTCACCCTTCGGTGTTACTTTTCCAACCAAGATAAAGCCTGGTTTAACTTCCGCACCGATACGAACGATACCTGAAGAATCCAAGTCTTTAAGAGCTTCTTCAGAAACGTGTGCGATATCACGAGTGATTTCTTCTTTTCCTAATTTTGTATCACGAGCAACGCACTCAAATTCTTCGATGTGAATCGAAGTGTAAGTGTCTTCTTGCAATAGTCTTTCAGAGATCAAGATAGAATCCTCGAAGTTGTAACCCATCCACGGAGTGAACGCGACGCGGATGTTTTGTCCGAGTGCTAATTCACCTAATTCCGTTGAAGGACCATCGGCGATAACGTCAGTTTTGAAAACGCGATCACCAGTAGCTACCGTTGGCTTTTGATTGAAACATGTATTTTGATTTGTTCTTTGGTATTTCGTTAGGTTGTAGATATCAACGTTCGCGCCGAGCTCTCCGCCCTTAGCCAAACGACGTACAACGATACGAGATGCATCAACTTCTTCAACGATACCGTCGTTTGTTGCAACAACTGAAGTTCCAGAGTCACGTGCCACTAAACGTTCTACGCCAGTTCCAACAAGCGGAGCGCGAGAACGAATTAATGGAACCGCTTGACGTTGCATGTTCGATCCCATCAACGCGCGATTCGCATCATCATGCTCTAAGAACGGAATCAAAGATGCCGCGATAGAAACTAACTGAGAAGGCGAAACGTCCATCAAGGACACTTTATCTTTATCAACTAATTCATACTCACCATCACGACGAACAGTGTGGTTACCAAGTGGCATTTCCTTTGATGTTTTTTCATCTAAAGGGGCTTGTGCGATGTAGTGGCCGGCCTCTTCTAATGCCGACATGTAAGTAATTTCAGAAGAAATTTTTCCCTCTACAACTTTGCGATACGGCGTTTCGATGAATCCATAGTTATTAATTCGTGCGTACGTTGAAAGAGACGCGATCAAACCGATGTTTGGTCCCTCTGGAGTTTCGAT
Organism: Bdellovibrio sp.; assembly: GCA_043771495.1. Taxonomy (GTDB): domain Bacteria; phylum Bdellovibrionota; class Bdellovibrionia; order Bdellovibrionales; family Bdellovibrionaceae; genus Pseudobdellovibrio. Next base: position 19,051 of record JAYVHE010000187.1, read on the forward strand.
TGGACAAATACGACCGTAGTGTGTCGAGTGAACGTCACGAACTTCGAAGCCCGCGCGATCACGAGTCAAACCACCGGGTCCAAGAGCTGAAAGACGACGCTTATGCGTGATTTCAGAAAGAGGATTCGTTTGATCCATGAACTGAGATAATTGAGAAGATCCAAAGAATTCTTTAACAACGGCGTTCACGGGTTTAGCGTTAACTAAGTCATGTGGCTGCATCGCTTCGATATCTTGTAACGACATACGTTCTTTGATCGCGCGCTCCATACGAACCAAACCAATGCGGTATTGATTTTCTAAAAGCTCACCCACCGAACGAACACGACGATTACCTAAGTGATCGATATCATCGACAACACCACGGCCGTTACGTAAATCGATCAAATGCTTCACTGTCGATAAAATATCTTTATGAGTTAAAATACGGAATGATGGCGGGCATTCTTCCATCGAAATACCGAATTTATGATTGATCTTGATACGACCAACTTCAGACAAATCATAGGCTTCTGGATCAAAGAATAAACGTTTGAAATAGTTTTCAGCGGCTTCAGCAACTGCAGGTTCACCTGGGCGTAAACGTTTGTAGATCTCGATTAATGATTCATCTTTGTTAGCGACTTTATCAACTAACAATGTATTTCGTAAAAATGGTCCAACTGTTAAACCATCGAAGAAAATGAGGTAGAAATTTTCGATTCCGATAGCTAACGCTTTTTTGATTAACGAAACTGAAAGTTCAGTGTTCGCATCAGCTAAGATCTCCCCAGTTGATTCATCAATTAATGGTTTCGCTAAAACTTTGCCTTCAAGATCAGGTGGCTGAACTTCGAGTTCAGTTAAACCTAAATCTTTTACGCGTTTAACGATCGCACGAGTAATACGGCGACCCGCTTTAACGATAGACTCACCTGTTTTTGGATCAACAACGTCAGAGATGGCACGTTGACCAGACATACGTTCGATATCTAATTTACGGAATAATTGTTTTCCTTTTACGAAAATCTCATCGATGTCGTAAAAGAATTCCAACAATTGTTCAGTATTATAACCTAATGCTTTTAATAAAATAGTCGCTGGGAACTTACGACGACGGTCAATACGTACGTGGATAACGTCTTTTTGATCGAATTCGAAATCGATCCAAGATCCACGGTATGGAATTACACGCGCAGAATAAATTAATTTTCCAGACGCGGCGTTTTTACCACCATCGTGATCGAAAAACACACCCGGAGAACGGTGTAACTGAGAAACGACAACGCGCTCAGTCCCATTAATGATGAAAGAACCGTTAGCCGTCATCAAAGGAATTTCTCCTAAGTAAACTTCTTGTTCTTTAACATCACGGATAGAGCGAGATTCAGTCTCTTCATCAACTTCGAAACCGATTAGACGTAAAGTTACTTTGATTGGCGCCGCGAAAGTCATTCCGCGTTGACGGCACTCATCAACATCATATTTAGCTGGCTCAAGAGTGTAACTCACGAACTCTAAAGACGCTGTATTGTTAAAATCCGAGATTGGAAAAACAGATTTGAAAACTCCGTTTAATCCGTCGTCATTACGACGATCTGGATCAACGTCTTTTAACAAAAAAGCTTCATAAGATCTTTTTTGAAGTTCGATCAGATTCGGAATCTCGATCACCTGTTTATTTTTAGAGAAAGTTTTACGGACTCGGATATTAGAGGCCGTGAAAGGAGTATTCTGCATTTTTATCTCCGCAACATATGACTAAAGTAAATTTTAATACTTACTTCTAGGAAGGTTCTCTTCGGGGGGAATCTTCAAGGCCCACATTAAATTTTGTTTTTAAAATCAATTTCTGAAAAGTATTTAGGTGTTGGATCTTTTACTCGCTCACAATCGATATCTAAGCACTTTTCAAAAATAAAACTTAGAGGGAACTTGCGTTCCCCCTAAACCGAAAACTATAAGATTACTTAACAGTAACTTTCGCGCCTGCAGCTTCAAGTTGTTTCTTCATTTTGTCTGCTTCTTCTTTAGCAACGCCTTCTTTAACAGGTTTGTTTCCAGCCTCAACTAAAGCTTTTGCTTCAGCTAAACCTAAACCAGTGATTGCGCGAACTTCCTTAATAACGTTAATTTTGTTAGCACCAGCTTCAACTAAGATAACGTCGAACGCTGTTTTTTCTTCAACAGCTGCAGCACCAGCGCCGCCAGCCATCATAACAGGAGCAGCAGCAGAAACGCCCCACTTCTCTTCTAACATTTTAACTAATTCAGCGATTTCCATCACTGATTTACCAGAAAGTTCTGTAACTAATTGATCATTTGTCATTGCCATAAAAAAATCTCCTTAAATAAAATTCGTAGGATTTCCTACATTAATAGTTGCGAGCAAAGCCCCGATTGAGTTCGAGAACTAGGCTTGTGGTGCAGGGGCAGCTTCTGCTCCGGCTCCGTTTTTGTCTGCGTAAGCTTTTAATACACGCGCCAAACGAGCACTTGGCTCTTTGAACAACATAAGTAATTGAGCTCGTAGCTGATCTTTTCCAGGTAATGTTGCCAAGAACTTGATTTTTTTGTCATCAAGAGCTTCGCCGTCCATTAAGCCAGATTTGATTTTTAGTGCTTCAACATCTTTACCGAAATCGGCAAGAGTTTTAGCAACACCCACTACATCATTGAACGCAAATACAAGGGCATTCGTCCCTGTCATTTTATCGTTAAACGCTTTATCAGCAGCTGGATTATCTTTGAACGCTCTTCGCGCCAAAGTATTCCGTACAACTTTCATCTCAGACTCAGCAGCATGGAGCTTTTTACGTAACGAAGTTACTTGCTCCACTTTCATGCCCTTAAAGTCTACGATGAAGGCCCCTTTTGCTTTTTGCATTTTTTCAGAGATGAGTTTTATATCAGCATCTTTATCTGTTTTTAGCATTGGTTTTCCTCCCTTCGTTAGAATTTGGGAGTGTAGAATTTTCTACACTCGCCAGGCATCAGTTTCATCTCGGTTGGATATCATTTTTAAGTTTCGAAGTTTTATTCTCGAAACTCCAACTGTCACTGACGCATTAAAAAATTAATTAAAAATTAGTTCAGCCTTAGCTGAAACTACTCATCAGATCCTAACATTGCTTCATTCGCATCCAAACGTAAGCTTGGACCCATTGTCGAACTTGCAAAGATAGATCTAAGATAAATCCCTTTAGAGTTTTGTGGTTTCGCTTTTACAATCGCACCGATAAAAAGATCAAAGTTGTCTTTTAATTTTTGTGCGCCCATTGATTTACGGCCGATTGAAGCGTGGATGATACCAGCTTTATCTACACGGAAATCAAGCTTACCTTTTTTCTCTGCGATTACAGTGTCAGCAACATTCATTGTTACTGTTCCGACTTTAGGGTTCGGCATCAAACCGCGAGGTCCTAAAACCTTCGCAACTTTTGAAACTGTCGCCATCATATCCGGAGTTGCAATACATTTATCGAAATCCAACCAGCCCCCGTTGATTTTAGCAAC
>JAYVHE010000188.1:0-2089 GCA_043771495.1 Bdellovibrio sp.
TTTGCTTAGTTAAAGCACTATAAGCTTTTTTGTGACGGTCTATTATTTTTCATTGCAGATCATTCCTTTGCGTCATTTTTTGCTTTATAGATCACAAAAGGTTTCCTTTGCAGATCAGGATGCGAAAAGTTTTGCTTCCGCGCGCGAGAAAGTTTGAATAAAATAACCGTCATTAAAACCATAAAAAATATTTAGTAAAAATATTAAGTAAAGAAAAAGCTTTGAAGAAATATTGAAATCAGCAGAACTAGTCGATTGGTTTTTCCTTGAAACTTTTCTTTATCACAATCTTTATTAAGCTTTTATCGCATTGATATCGCTCATCATGATTTATTTGTAAACAAGATCTACGTTATCGGGCCTTTTTATCACTAAAATTTCAACCTAAAAACTTCGCCTTTTCCTGAATCAAACTCGTTACGATTCTAAATGTAAATGGAAAAAGAATGGAAAACTGTGTTCGCCGTGTTAGCAAATCAGTTTGATAAAAAAGTCAGTTGTGCTGAAATCGGCCTGAAAAGTAATCAGCTGCAAAAAGAGTTAAACGACATGAAACTTTTCGACATTATCAAACGTTCTTTATTAAATTTTTCTTTTTGACCTCAAGCGTATTGAAACGTTGGTTCTTCTGGTGCTCCTAGAGCAACGATCCATCGATGTTCTTCATGAGAATCTGGTTGTTCTTTGACTTCACGTAGCATTGGTAAAGTAAATTTGTCTTCTCTGCATTGTCAACACGAACGTATCGATCGAGCGAGGAAGTGAAAACAAATTTTCCGGTTTCGTCGACGGCGACGCTTGTGATGCTTCCAACTGCTCTTTTGTACGTGTGTAAAGGCACTTTCATGTTCTTCAAGTCGAAAGAGAAAAGTCGCGGTGGTTGTGCGAATTGAAAGCTTGTTCGCGGTTGTCGACGTAGTTGGTGACGAGCCGGCGATGCTGCCGATAATCATAGAAACTAATGTAGCCGTGTCGAGAACATGTGACCAGGCAGTGCTCGGTGTCGTTGACGAAGCTAAGTCTGAATCCCAGACGGCCACATCCAGCTGGAGATTGTCGTGTGGAACATTCTTGGACGAGAAAATTTCCTTTTCCGCTTCGAGATCGAAGGCTTTCAAGTTGTTTTGACGATCCTTTCCGCCGACCACGATGAGCGTTCAGTTCTGTTGACACTGGCGCATGTGGGAACTGTTGTCACCGGCCTCAATCACTGTCGCTGTATCTTTCAAAATGTGAATCTTTCCGTTGTCGCCGGCGTCTATTAACGTTCTACAAGGAAATATTAGTCAATTGTTCAAACAATCTTCACCGTAACTTACTCGTTTCTCCACGCCCTTGACGTAGTTTTTAAGAATTATCTGCTCCTGATTGTTTATCACTGAGTTCTGACCAGGCTTTGCAGCAACGTTCGGAGTCTAGCGGCTTCGCGATAAGTCTTTTCTTTTGATTTCACTTCACGAATCGCGTTATTCAAGTTTTCACTTTCCATTTCTCTTTTCTGTACTATCACTTATCGAGCTTTAAATGCAAAGCTGTAACTGTTGCTTAATTGTAATGTTTTCTGATGAAAAGTTCTTTGATTTTTATCTTAAAAGTGTAACCCGAAGAATGTAAACAAATCGTTTTTTTTTGCATCGTTTTGCTTTTATTCTGCTTAATTGTCACATCCAGTCGAAAACGGAAAAAAATGCACATCGCTAATTAAATTGCTTAAAACTTATGTTATCAGTGACCGATTGAAGAGATAAGAAAAGGAATCTTCCGGAAATAAGTGCAGCTATCGAATAAAATCTACTTCAACTCGCTGAAACGATATCCTCTTGTGCCAATTTCTTAAGAGTTTTGACGACTTTGCTTATGAAATTCTTTAAAAATTCTTTCAGAAATTTCATATGCGGGGAAAATGTAATTGGGCAACAAAACAACATCGGAAAAATTATGTCAATGCCTGAATCGATAGCTTAAGATGTTGTCTAGTGCATGAAAAGTTTAGATTTCCTATTAAAATTATCGTATGGCTGTACCATGAGTGATCTGCAATGGAAGCCATGATCTGTAAAGAACACTTTACCCTAGAAAGATTTCTATG
>JAYVHE010000189.1:0-2646 GCA_043771495.1 Bdellovibrio sp.
TATTACAAAAGCATTATTTAATTTCGTTAGCTAACCGCGAAGCAATTCCGTCGTTAGTTCAGCGAGGCGGTGGTGTTAACGATATTCAAATTAGATCGATCGATCGCGGTGATGGTTTTCAAATGGGCATTTTGCACGTGCACATGAATCCGTGTGATGCCATGGGTGCAAATTTAATTAATCAAGTTTGTGAATTTTTGAAACCGCATCTAGAGAATTTTACTCAAGAATCCGTCACAATGTGTATTTTGTCGAATTTAGTAGATACTAAATTAACTCGCGCAAAAATTGTGGTTCAGGATGTTGATCCTGAATTAGCTTTAAAAATCGAAGAGGCTTCACGTTTTGCTGAATTAGATCCTTATCGTGCGGCCACCAATAACAAAGGTGTTCTGAACGGAATTGACCCCATATTAATTGCCACAGGAAATGATTGGCGTGCGGTGGAAGCCGGTGTACACGCTTATGCCAGTCGCAGTGGTCGCTATACTTCAATTACCAAATGGCGTGCCAATGGAACTGAACTAACGGGTACTTTCGAGGCTCCGCTGATTACCGGGACTGTCGGTGGGGTCACGCAGTTACATCCTATGGCAAAAATGGCTTTAAAGATTTTAAAGGTTACACGTTCAAATGAATTATCAAGAATTATGGCGGCGGTTGGATTAACACAGAACTTAGGTGCGCTGCGCGCTTTAACGACTGTCGGAATTATTGAAGGCCACATGAAGCTGCATATTAAAAATTTGTCTTTGGGTGCCGGCGCAACTGAAATGGAAATGCCCGCCGTTGTAAAAAAACTGGAAGAAATCTTGTCTATTCGAAAACGCATTTCTTTAAGTAATGCTGTTGATGCACTTAAAGAATTACGCGACAAAAAAGATTTTAAAGAACAAACGCGATAAATGACGTGAAAGTGATTCCTTGTAAAACATTTTTGGTTGGTGAGTACGCGGTCTTATCCGGCGGCGAAGCCATTGGTCTGGCGACGGGTCCTGGCTTTACAATAACCACTGAAAAATTTAATTATCACGCGGAAAGTGCCGCTGCACTATTTCTGCAATCGCAGGAATTTTATAAGGTCCACTCCTCAGCTCCCGGTGGGTTTGGAAAATCCACAGCAGAATTCATTTTTGCTTACTTAAGTAGATATAAATCAGCGACTGATTTTAAAACAATTTTACAATCCTATTTAAGTTTGTTCGATAAAAACCCGGCGCAAAGACCGAGCGGGGCCGATTTAGTCATTCAGTGTTTAGGTGGGGTCACACATATTAAAACTGAGAAAGCTAAATCTGTAGCAGGAGTTTGGCCCTTTGAAAACTTGGGATTTGTATTGGTTTCAACCGGATTAAAAATTGCGACTCATGAGCATTTAAAAAATTTAAATCGAGATGAAATTCGAGACCTACCCATTTTATCTGGTCAGGTGGTGTCTGCATTTCTAAAAGCTGATCAGAATGCCTTCTTTGATGAGCTCACGGTTTGGAAACGAGCCTTAGAATCCAAAGGACTCACTCATCCGGATGTTCTTAGTCTGATGGCAAACCTAAATGCTGAAATAGGGCAAAAGCTATCATCAACGTATATTATTAAGCAATGTGGTGCGTTTGGGGCCGATGTGATCATTATAATTTTTGAAAAAAATCAAAAAGAAGTTATAAAGAATATCGTGAAAAAGTTTGAGTTAGTTATTGTGGCAGCAGAAGATGAAATTACAGATGGGGCATTGAGCTTTGACGACAAAAGAACAAACTAAAATTGGAGTGGTTCAAGAAATTCCCTGGGTCGAGTCCTCGGCACCGTCGAATATCGCTTTAATTAAATACATGGGGAAAGTCGATTCGCGATCTGGATCTTCTGGCACGATGTTAACTAACGCTGCAACAGTGACTGAGTTTTCTAGAAATCGTCCAACGAACTCGTCGTTGTCTTGGACATTGCAACATTTGCGAACTTTTGTGCGCATCCGGACTCTGGGCGCCGATGCAGAAGCTGATGTTTGGCGTCCATTTATTCGCAGCGATTTGCTGGTTATGGAACTCAGCGAAATCGGATTGGCTAAATATTTAAATTTTTTCAGCGAGCTTAAAAAAGAATTTAAACTCAAGGATTTTTACGAAATAGAATCAGGAAATAATTTTCCATCGGATGCCGGCCTTGCAAGTTCAGCAAGTAGTTTTGCCGCATTGACGTTGGTCGCTCATGAGTTATATAAAAAAAATGGCGGTCAATCTGTTTATACGCCAAAGGAATTAGCTAAGATTTCACAAAAAGGATCCGGTTCCTCGTGCCGTTCATTTTTTAAAACCTGGTCGTTATGGCATCAAACCGGTGCCGAAGGTATTAACTTACCATTTGAAAATTTACATCACTTAGTCATTATCTGCGACGATAAGAAAAAAGCCGTAACTTCCAGCGAGGCTCACGTTCGCGTAATAACGTCTGATATGTTCCGCGGTCGACCTGAACGAGCTGAAGATCGCTTGCAAAGTTTAATCACTCATATGAGGGCTAAAAACTGGAAACAATGTTTTCATATTTGTTGGAACGAATTTTGGGATATGCATAATTTGTTTCATACCTCGAATCCACCATTTGTGTATATGTCGGATCAAACGATGAAGGCCTTAAATTCGCTTTTAA
>JAYVHE010000190.1:0-7148 GCA_043771495.1 Bdellovibrio sp.
GTTGAAATCATCGCGCTTTCTTCGTCGCGCCAAATGTGATGCACTCTAGGATGTGCGCTCTCGACGGCGATATTTTTGCGTTCTTTCAATCGTTTTTCGTCTTCGGAGTGAATGATGACTCGACGTTTTCCACTTTGTAAAATTCGTTCAAAAACGGCGTCGTCATCAACTAATAAATTTCCAAATGAGCTGCCTAAAAATATTTTTACGCCGCTGCAATTAGGATGTTGTTCTAAAGCGGCCAATTGTTCGGCGTTGTCGGCGGCACCACCAATAAAAAATCCGTAATGGCAATGCGCACGATTTTTCGCTAAGTCTAATTTTTGCTGAAACAATTCTTTGGTGGTTGTTGGCGGCATCGTGTTTGGCATTTCAAAAACTGATGTGACACCACCTAAAAGAGCCGAACGTGTTCCGCTTTCTAAGTCCTCTTTGTGGGTCAGGCCGGGTTCGCGAAAATGCACCTGTGAATCAATGACTCCAGGTAATAAAGTGAGTCCCGCAAGATCAATAATTTGTTTGGCAGTATCGTGACTAAAAATTTCGGTGGCCACGATTTTTCCATTAGTAATACCGATGGAAGCTTGTTCGCGAACGACGGAATTTTTATTTTTGTTGAAAGAGACGCAAGTACCATTTTTTAGGATCAAATCATAGACGCTCATGGGCTATGTATAACAAACGTCTTGGCCTTAGTCTAGGTCTTTAGACCCTGATTAAATTGCATAAATTGGACGAATGAAAGACAATAAAATAATGCAATTGATTTTGTCGTTCTTTGCAGAACACAGCCCGTCTATTATTAAGCTCTTATCTATTGTCGTTGCTATTGCTGCATCTGTACTGCTGTATCGAGTTATTTTTGTTCAAAATGTCCAAACTGTTCAACAACCTGCATCGGCTGATTTATTGGACGTAAATAAAAAATTAAGTGAACAAAAAATCGAGATTGAAACCTTAAAATCAGAAACTGAGACCGCAAAAATCGACTTAGAAAAACAACGCAACGAAGTTTATAATTTACGACAAACAATTAAAGAAAAAGAAACTGAAGTTGAAACGATTAAGGCCGAGAATCAGCAGTTAAAAGCTCAATCGGGCGATCCGAAAAAATTAGACTACGAAAAGCATCAATCGGAAATGATCTTAAGTACCGCCGATGAAAATTTAGTTTTCCAAAAAGAAATCACAGAACTAAAACGCCGCTTAACTGACTATGAAATTATTGCTGAAGACATTGCAGATATCCAACGCTTGAAAGAAGAAAACGATAAACTCAAGCAATTGGTTGGTTCAGGTTCCATTGAAACTCAAAGTCCGGATCAAGTCAGTACATCCGCAAGCGAAATGGCCAATGATACGACAAGTGATGCAGTGGTGAGTGTTCCCAGTGAATTAGCGTTGGATCAAGTTTTAGCTGAAATGAATCAGGGCGCTGTACCAAGTCCATCGGCGTCTAAGCCCACTGCCGAATTTGTAAACCCGAGTGCAGATGCGCCGGTTGATTTTGTACCTAATGAAAAATCAGCCATTGAAACTGAAGTTCTTGGGCCAGGACCTGGCGACGACAGTGCCAATATTGATGCTATTCTAGCAACTGCACGAAAAGCCGCTGAGGTCGAAAATCTAAAAAATACAAAAATGAAAACGACGTCCGCAGCGGGTGTGCCCGTTGAAACTGAAACCATCGAAGGTGTCACTGAAGTCGATAAAAACCTGCTTGATAAATTTGAAAAACAAAAGGAGACATAAAATGAAACTATTTATTGTCGCTTTACTCTTTTTACCTAACGTGGCCTTTTCAGCAATTCCGGCGAAACCGATTTTTAAAGATCAGTACAAAATCGCAACGAACAATAAGGCTCCTATGAGTCAACGTTGGATCGCCGTCATGAATTCTTTTGATGTGGCTAGCGAGCAAGAGATGAAGCAATTGTCGCCATTATTCGAACACAAAGACTGGTACATTCGAAATGCATCACTGTTAGCCATCGAAAAAAAAGACAAACTCAAAGCCGAGCAATATGCGACAAAATCAATTAAAGATCGTGCGTTGGTCGTACGCTCAGCCGCGGCAGAAATTTTAATTAAACTGGATAATGCCGAAACTTTGAAAACAATTAAAGAAGAGCTCAATCAGCCCTACAATTTTCGTGGCCAACAAAGTTTATGGATTCGTGGCCAAATGATGGGTTATTTGATCACAAAAACTGATTTTGTAGATCGCGATTTTTATGTACAAACTTTGTTTGACAAAGATTCGCAAATTGCCGAAATGGGCATGCATGCCTTAGAGAAAAAAACGGAATACAAAATTGACGAAAAAGATCTTCATAAAAAATTAACGATTTGGAAAGACTACGTTAAAGAACAAAAGTGGCTTTAATCTCTAAGACCGCACGTCGTCTTTAAAATAGTGCCGAGATTTTGCATATCCCTCTTTGATAACGTTCAAAGGGGGAAAGAATGGACATTCAAAGTGCAGATCAACATAAAACAACAGTTAAAGTTTCACTGACTCAAGCCGCCGAAGTTCGACACCAACTCGACGCAATGACCCGCGCCATTCGTGCCGGTCGACTCCCAGAAATTACGTCATTTTATTCGCAGGCCATTGTGGCCTACGATATGATGCCACCATTTAAATTCACCGATTTAAACTCTTACCGTCAGACCGCGTGGAAGGACTGCTTCATCGAAGTATTTCAGTTTCCGGTGTCTTACGAGTATCGCGAAGACCAACTTTTTGTAACAGATGAATATGCCATTAGAACAGGTGAGGTTCACATGAGCGGTGTGTTTAAAAAAAATTCACAGCGCGTAGAGAATCGCCTGCGTAATACAACCGTGCTGCAAAAAATGGACGGGGAGTGGAAAATCATCCACGAGCATAATTCAGTGCCAATCGGTCGTGACATGAAAGCTTTGATGAACCTAAAGCCTGAATTACAAATGCATTAGTTTATTATTGTGAGGCGGTTGCTGAACGTTTGAGGACTTGGCTTATAACAATTTCGCGCTCCATGCGGTAGAACAATAGTTTTTCCTCTAGGCCGTCGCTGCCAACGGTGTCGACATCAGAAATAACGCTACGAAAAACTTCAATACGTTTATCGATAGTTACACGTACAGATTCTTTACCATTTGTATTTCCGCGTGCAAAATTGAGAACTAATTTGTAGCGGGATCCCGGGTTTTCGGGTTTTGACATAAATGGTGGAAGCCATCCATCAATCGCTTTGACGAAATCGGTTTCAATAACGCCAAAGTCTTGATTCTCGGAAGCGATTGTATATTTAATGGATGCGTGCGCTGCTTTCCAGACTTCTTCGTAAGTGGCGTAAAATATTTTTTGATGAGAAACGCGACTCAGAATTTCATCAGGAGATTCGATCTTCTTTTCGACCAGCGAACAAGAAGATAAAAGTAAAAGTAAAATTCCAAGTTTTAAGTTCATCATTCGTTTTTTACCCTAATTGAAATCAACCGACGAACGAGTGACGTGTGTTGCCGCCTGAACTAAATCGTCACCTAAATCAAAAGTTTTTGCGTTTAGGCCACCGATTAAATTAATTTCGAAACGGCGTTTTGTATTGGCTTCAGTTTGGCTGTCTAAAGGCCAATTTGGAAGAGCGACTTGATTTGGCCATTCAGTTCCTAAAACTTCCCAACGTCTGACAAGCGTTGTGATTTGTTTGTCTCCCGCCGTTTCGGTGAATACATCTGAGACTGCTGCAAATAATGCTAAGCGAGTCATCTTAGCAGGTGTCGTCACTGCTGGTGTAGTTGCGACATAACCATCTTTGGTAACTAGTGTTGGGTCAGCAATTAAAGGCAACAATTGTGGATCTAAATTGGCTTTAAATGGCAACATCGATGCCGTGATACGATCGCCCCCAGGAACATTACCCATGAATTCAGCTTGGCGTTTAATGGCATTAACTAAAAATAAAGGTGCATTATCAATAGAGGTTAATTCAGCTGTTTCTTCCGAGTTTAATTTGCGAATGCCCGTAGGAACCAACTGTCCGGCAACTTCATTTGCCGTTAAACTTAAAAACACTTCGTCGGCATTAATTTTAGGACTACGAACTGAAACTTTTTTAGTAAACATTAATTCTTGAGCTGGGAAATTTAATTGAGTTTCGCCAGAAGTCACATTGACTTCACGAAGAGTTCCGCCAGTTAAATTAAAGTAGTTGATAAGATCATAAAATGGTTTGCCGTCGCGAAGTTCGTCAACAACTGGTTTGAAAACAAATCGACCAGCTGTTGAAAACAAACGTTTTGTTCCCAATGTTGACGTATATAACGAGTACATCGGTTTATCTAAAGTAATATTAACAATGTAACGTTCTTTTTGATTCGGAATAGAAACATTACTTGGGACATCAAATTCCTGGCCCATGGCTGATAACACGTCACTGTAGGGGCTGATCACATTGGCGACGTCAAAGTTAAATAAGTCGGCCTTGGTTAAGCTGCTCATCACTAATCCGAAATCGATGTTTTTATCACCATTAGAAACTGGCAAACCGTTAACGACGCCAGAAATTTTTGCTTTTTGGCGAAGTTGCGAAAGGTTCATCTTTAAAATAATGTTTCCCGGTTTTTGACTCAGTAATGTATGGCGGATAAATCCAGTTGCATCGGCCGTCACGTGCGCAGGCGCGGTCCAATCGTCGCGTCGAATTGTGACCTGACCGTTTTCATCAGTTGTTAAATAATTATTTTTAAAAGGGTGACCTTGATACGATCCAATCAAAACTCGCGCGCCCGCAATCGGACGATTGCTAATATCGACAACTTTAACAGCGACGTTTTCAGATTTATCAGCTGCAAACCATTGTGAAAGTGTTGTTTGTTTTGAAATCGGTGCTTTAGATTCTACGGCCGCTTTTTTATCGTCTTTTTTTTCGCAAGATAAAAGCGTTAGTGCTGTAAGTGCCACGGCAAAAAGCTTGGTTAAATTCATAAGATCCCTCTCTTAAATTTAAGGTTTAATCGTCTTATGAATATCCTATAGAACGAAAGCTTAGTCCGGCAATAGGCTTATTTATCGCTTGGCATAAAATTAACGTAAACAATCATTTTATAGCGCGCAGAAGCGCTTAAGATCTTTCGTGCGCCAGTCAGCTTTTTCCCGGCATTAAACCGCCCAAGGCTGGCCTCATAGATGACGAGTTGATCCCCAGTGCGAGTCACGATGGCTAAGTGCCCGTTGGGTGCTGTTGTTTTCCATTGTAAAATAAATGGCGTTCCTTCGGGATAGGAAAACAGAAATTTTTCAAGATTTTTGGCATCTTTACGAAGAGGTTCAACTTTAAACTGCGCGGTGGTTGCCCCGGTGAAGCGTTTGTTGGCGTAGCGATCAAAATCGTTGGCCTTGTAACCGTCATCGCTAAATCCTGAAAGCTCTAAAATGCGTTGTAAAAAGAAGTTGCAAGCATTGCCAATTCCAGCTTTTTTACTTTCCTTTTTAAGAACATATTCGGCATTTTTGATAATGCGCAGATTCAAGCGTGCTCGACGTTCCTCAAGAGTTCCTGAATTGTCTTGAGCGGTGTCGACAACAAAACTTTCATCCGTTGAGGGATCAATTTCAGTGGGTTTTTCAAGCTCCGCTAAATGGGGGTCCGCGAAACGATCGCCGTTATCGATTTGACTTGGTAAGTTGATAGCAGATTCTGATTTCCCAATCCAAGAAGCAAACTGTGGCGCACATGAATTCATAGCCAACGCCATAACAATTAAAGTTAATTTATTCATTGGATCCCCCGTGGATCATTCATCCACGGAAGTGAATTAACACACTGTTAAAAACCGGTAAAATACGAAAAGAGCTTACGAAAATTCAACAGGGATGTAACAATTTTTGACAGATAGTTCTTACAATTCTTTGATCACCAATTCGTTATAACCGGTTTTAGCGTCGGGACTGCGTAGAAAACTTTGATTGGTGATTTCTAAGATGACGAGTTCGCATGTTGTATGAATTAGACACCCTTCTAAGAGATGTCCGCCGATCATACTCCCTTTAGAATTTGCGACCGAAATATGAAGGTGTACGCCGTTCATAGAGACCGTTCCATTCAAGTGAATAACTTCAAGTGGTCCTTTAACTTTTTTGGCTTTGTTGGCATTTGCTAAACGAATTTCAGCGTGGGTTAGTGAGCCTACCGCGCTCAGAATAGCCCCGGCCCTTATTTTATTTTTTTTCAAAAAAGTCAGTAATGATTTTTTTAAATCCATCGCAGGAGTCAGCCGAATGCTGTGAAGTTTGTAGTTCATAGGTGCAACAATAATCGGCTATCTGCGGATATACAATGCATTAAAACATGGCGAGGCTACTTTTTCTCTTTACGATAAGCCCGTTGAATCAAAACTGGTTCAGCGGGTACGTCTTGATGGCCATTTTTAGTCGTCGTATCAACGTCTTTAATTTTATCGACAACGTCTGTTCCAGCCACGACGTGTCCAAAAACCGCGTATCCATAGTTCGCATCATTTTGAAAATTTAAAAAAGTGTTGTCTTTAATATTTACAAAAAATTGTGACGTTGCCGAATCAACGATGTTTGTACGGGCCATAGCGACCGTGTAGCGTTCGTTTTTAAGTCCGTTTTTAGCTTCATTTTTGATGGGACCGTGATTTTCTTTTGATTTCATGTCGGGCGTCATACCGCCACCTTGGATCATAAATCCATCAATAACACGGTGAAAAATAGTGCCGTCATAAAATTTTTCATCAACGTATTGTAAAAAATTTTGTGAGCTCACTGGAGCACGCTCGGTATTTAATGCGATTTCGAAATTACCTTTATTTGTTTCAATAACAACTGTGATCATAATTATTTCCTTTTACTATTTATCTTTTTTTTTCTACTTTTTTTGCAGATTTTTTTGCTTTAACAGGCGCTTCGGTTGCACCAATTTTTTTGACGGATTCGATGGTAACAGGCTCTAGGGGAACATCGCCCATTTCGCTTTTAACGCCGGTTTTTACGGCCTTAATTTTATCAACAACATCCATGCCTTTGGTCACTTTACCAAAAACAGCGTAACCAAATTTTTTATCGCCTTGGTGATTCAAAAAGTCATTGTCTTTAACGTTGATAAAAAACTGTGACGTCGCCGAGTTTACATCAT
>JAYVHE010000191.1:0-4904 GCA_043771495.1 Bdellovibrio sp.
GCTAAAAAAGTCCCGCAACAACTCAATAATGTTTTAAAAGATTTGGCTAAGATTTACTCTAATAATCACCCAGACACTAAGTTTACGTTAGAGCTTGATCAGGAGCTTCCAGAATTCGCCTTTGACCAAAGCCAAATGAAACGCGTGTTTGTGAACCTGGTCGAAAACGGAATTGCTGCGGCTGAAAAAGAAGCTCACCCAGAGATCACAATTATGTCGCAATTCGTTAATGACTTTAAAATATTGAAGGTTTCCATTAATGATAACGGAATTGGTATTCCAAATCGTGATCGCCAGCGGATTTTTGAGCCTTATTTTTCTACAAAAGAGATGGGAACGGGCCTGGGCCTACCGATCGTTAAAAGCATCATTGAGGATCATGGCGGCATAATTAGGGCTTTACCAAATTCTCCTCGTGGCACTAAAATGTATATCGAACTACCTATTCAAACCTAGAAATTCGTGAGCGCACCCAATGCGGTCGTTTTAAGAGGACTAGATTCCAAAACTGAAAGAAGCGTTATGAGCTCAACTGAATTGCATCAGTCTAAAATGAAAACCAAAATCTTGATCATCGATGACGAAGCTCCGATTCGCCAGATCCTTTCTGAAAGTTTAAAAGATGACGGTTATGAAGTTCTAACAGCGCCTGACGGTCCAACCGGAATGCAAGTTCTGAGAGAATTCCAACCGCAAATTTGTTTCTTAGATATTTGGATGCCCAAAATGGATGGCTTAGAAGTCCTTGCGCTATCAGTACCCGCAAATCCTGAAACGTCTTTCGTCATGATTTCTGGCCACGGCACAATTGATACCGCTGTTAAAGCCACCAAAGCTGGAGCCTGGGATTTTATCGAAAAGCCCCTTTCATTAGATAAAGTCAGCTTGGTGATTGAAAATCTGTTAAAGTTTAAATCTGAAAAAGACGAAAAAATTGCGCTGTTGAATAAACTTCGTAAAAGTATCGGCCTAGTTGGAGAATCCAAAACTTTACAAAACGTCCGAGAGAAAATCAGTTTTGTAGCCAAAAATTCTGATCCCGTTTTAGTCACAGGAGAAATCGGCACAGGCCGTGAGTTAGTCTGCCAAAATATTCATTACATGAGCCATCGTGCCAGCCGAACCTTTTCAGATATAAATTGCCAATTGCTACCCCAAGAACTGATCGAGATTGAACTCTTCGGAATTGAAAAAGGGGCATTGCCTGGTATTGATAAACTTCGCCGTGGCAAATTAGAATTGCTTGAAGGCGGCACTTTGATGATTAAAGAAGTCGAAGAAATGCCACAGGTGCTACAGGAAAAACTGGCGCAATTTTTTAAAACGAAGACCTTCAAACGTGTGGGCAGTTCGCAAGAATTAAAGTCAGACGTTCGAATTTTAGTGACGTCATTTAAATCGATCGAAGAATTAGAAGCTGATCCAAAAATGTCTAAAGAGTTAGTATCTTTGATTAAGCAACAGTACATTGCGATCACGCCTTTGCGTGAACGTCCTGAAGATATTTTGCCACTGATGGTTCACTTCAGCGATATGACCGCAAAACAACTGGCTTCTTTTAGAAAAACAATTTCTGAACAAGGATTAAAATTACTGGTTAAACATAATTGGCCGGGCAATGTGCGCGAGTTAAAAAACTTTATCGAGCGAGTCTACATTTTAACTCCATCAGACTATGTCGATGTTCATGATTTACGATTTGCGGGCATGAATGATCGTAAAGAAACGGCGCAAGTCGATTTATCCACAGAGCTCGCGACTTTTCGTGAAGCACGCGCGGAGTTTGAAAAGAGTTATCTGGTTAAAAAAATTCAAGAAAACGGTGGTAATATTTCTAAAACAGCCGAAAGCATTGGCTTAGAGC
This sequence comes from Bdellovibrio sp., assembly GCA_043771495.1. GTDB lineage: Bacteria > Bdellovibrionota > Bdellovibrionia > Bdellovibrionales > Bdellovibrionaceae > Pseudobdellovibrio. Next base: position 1,865 of record JAYVHE010000191.1, read on the forward strand.
GTAGTTATTTACATCGTAAAATTAAAGCTTATGGTATTGAGGTTAATATATGAAGTGGTCCGAAAATTATTTATATACTCAAAAAGAAGCTCCGTCAGACGCCGAAATTCCAAGTCATAAACTGATGGTTCGCGCCGGTTTAATTCGTAAACTTGCGCCGGGCATTTTTTCGTACAGCAATGTTTTTTTAACAGCGCTTCGTAAATTTGAAAACATTATCCGCGAAGAGCTAGGTCGTTACGGCGGGATTGAAATCCTAATGCCGATGGTACAACCCAAAGAACTTTGGGCTGAAACCAACCGCTGGACTGAAATGGGCGCGGGTCTTTTAAAATTTAAAAATCGCAATGACCAAGAATTTTGTCTTGGAGCAACTCATGAAGAGGCCGTTGTCGATTACGTCAGACACGAATTAAAATCATGGCGTGATTTCCCAAAAAATATTTATCAGATTCAGACCAAATACCGCGATGAAATTCGTCCGCGTTTTGGTTTAATGCGCGGTCGCGAATTTATTATGAAGGACGCCTACAGTTTTGATATGGATCAAGCCGGTGCCCTTAAAGCTTACGACAATATGTACAAAGCCTACCAAAGTATTTTTAACCGTTTAGGTTTAGATTACCGTATCGTGCAGGCTGACGCCGGGAATATCGGTGGTAGTCAAACGCACGAATTCCAATTGTTAGCTGACGCTGGCGAAGACGCATTACTTGTGAGTGATACCACTCAATTTGCGGCCAACGTCGAAGTTTGCCCAGCCATTGATTTTGAAGAGTACCAACCTAAAGATGCAACGCCAAAAGCCCAAGAAAAATTCGCAACACCCGGACAAAAAACAATTACGCAATTGTCTGAGTTTACAAAAACTCCTGAAAATGAATTAGTTAAAACTTTATTTTTCTCTGCGAGCGACGGAACAAACCCTAAAGATAAAGAATTAAAACCGATTGCTATTATACTTCGTGGCAATGACGAACTCAATCCGATCAAATTAAAAAATATCCTGGGATTAACAAACGCCCCGTTGATGTTAAGCGATGACGAAGTTAAATCAGTCACCGGAGCCCTGCCAGGCTCGTGTGGACCCGTGGGTTTAAAAATTCCGATTTACGCGGACAACGGTTTAAAAAACTTTAAGAACTTTATTGTTGGCGCCAATGTCGACGACTTTCATTTAAAAAACGTCAATTTTGACCGCGATTTCAAAGCTTTCAGATTTGCTGATTTACGCACGGCACGTGCCGGCGACAAATGTCCTGAATCTGGCGGACGATTAAAACCGTACCGTGGAATCGAAGTCGGGCACGTCTTTTACTTAGGTCAAAAGTACGCGCAAAAGATGAACGGTCAATTTTTAGATAAAAATGGTAAGGCGCAGTTTTACGAAATGGGCTGTTATGGCATCGGTGTAACGCGCACAATTCAAGCTGCCATTGAACAAAGTCATGACGCCGATGGAATCATTTGGCCAAAAGCAATTACACCATTTGATGTTCACATTTGCTTGTTAGACATCAAAGATCAAACCGCAGTTGATTACGTCACCACGTTAACAACTGGTTTAGAAAAACAAGGGTTAAAAGTTTTCATCGATGACCGAGATGAACGCCCCGGGGTTAAATTCAAAGACGCCGATCTTCTTGGATTTCCAGTTCGTGTGGTTGTTGGCAAAAAAGGAATGGATGCCGACCAAATCGAAGTCGTCGAACGTAAATCAAAAGTAATGAATAAATTTTCAAAAGAAATGATTTTGGAAAACGTAGTTAAAACATTGCGAGGGTAACATGAGTCAACTTTTAAAGAATCCGGTGATCTTAGCGTTGGATGTAGATCTCGATGTGGATGCTTTTAAAATTTGCGATCATGTCGCCGACCTCATTGGCGGAGTTAAAGTTGGCCCGCGACTCGTCAATAAATACGGGGCTCATTTTATTGAAGAACTCGCTGATCGCGCACCGGTATTTGTCGATAATAAATTTTTTGATATTCCTTCAACGATGGTGGCCGCGGTCAAATCGGTATTCGATGCCGGCGCCAGTTTGACGACAGTTCACTCTTTATCCGGTCCAGAAGCTCTTTCAGAGTTACATAAACTAGAAATTGAATTGAACCGCATTCGCCCCTTTAAAATTTTAGCGGTCACCATTTTAACCAGTTGGGACAAAGATAGTTTTTCCCCCAACTTTCACTCATGGTCCGTCGAAAATCACGTTCGCAGTTTAGCCCAAGAAGCCTATAAATCTGGATTGCGCGGAATGGTCTGCTCGGGTCACGAACTCGAACTCCTTAATTATCCTGACATGTTTAAAGTTACACCTGGAATTCGTTTATCAACTGATGTCGCAGCCGTTAACGATCAAAAGCGAGTCATGACGCCTAAACAAGCCATAAAAGCCGGGGCCTCAGCGCTGGTCATCGGGCGACCGATATTAAGTTCACACCAACCCCGTGAAACTATTTTAAATATCCTAGAAAGCTGTACATAATTCCGAATTGCCTCTATAAAGCAATCCATGAATTTTTCAAAAAATAGCTCTAGTAGATCATCTGGTAAAACATCGGGACGTAGTCCAAAACGCAATGATTTTAAAAAAAATGATCGCGGTGGAAAAACTTTTCCTGCAGCGGAATCAACCCCAAAAGCGTGGCGCATGATTGCGGGAACTCATGCGATTCGCGAATGTTTGAACGTTCGCCCTGACTCAATTAAAATGGCGATTTTTGATCGTAACTGGAATTCCCAAGGCGATTTACGTGAAATTTTTGAAGTTGTAACAAAAAAACGTATTCCAACCGAAGAGCGTTCGTCCGGCGAATTAGAAAAAGTCTGCTACTCGCACCAAGGCTGCGTGATTTATTCATCGTATGTTCCCGATTTTGACGTCCACGAACAAACGTGGGCGCATAATAGTTTAATCGTCGCTTTAGACGGAGTTGAAGACCCACATAACTTGGGCGCCGTCCTCAGGACCTCATGGTTAATGTCAGCGGCCGGATTAATTATTCCCAGTGATCGCGCCGTTGGATTAACAGCAAC
>JAYVHE010000192.1:0-8599 GCA_043771495.1 Bdellovibrio sp.
GTCAGACTAGAAGTTACTCTATCGAAATCTCAATGGCAGAAGCTTGAAAAAATGCGAGAGCTATTATCAAATTCAGTACCAGATGGTACTTGGGACAAAGTGCTTGAGTATGTTTCAGATAAGGTGATTCAGCAAAAAGACAAATCTAGATTAATTAATAGAGATCAAAAAAAGAAGACTCTTGTTCAAGATCACACTGTCAATGACGAACAAGCAAAAAATCCTCAATCTCACTTCATTGATGGTGATCAAGAAGAGCAGCCTAATACTTTTAACCGGTCTGGCGATGGCCAAAGAAAATATATCTCAAAATCTACGGAACGAATAGTATTCAACCGTGATCAATGCTGTCAGTTCACAGCTGAATCCACGACCAAGCCTACAAATGAATTTTCAGCTAAATCTACAAATAAAATATGTGGCTCGAAATGGAGGCTTAATATTGATCACATTCAACCTGTGTGGGCTGGGGGAACCAATGATTTACCAAATTTACGGGTCCTTTGTGGTCAACACAATCGCGATCTTTACAGAAGACAATCCAATATACGGCGAATTTAGAAAATGAAATTGAACAACTATATTTGACTGACTCCTTCGAATTGAATTTTAAAAAAGTATGTAAAGCTAAGATTTGAATGATCGTGAAGACATCTACTTGTTGCTGCGTTTTTACTAACTTAAGCTAATTGACGAATAAGTGGTTTGAATTGCTTCCTTTTCTGGTCAGAGGGTTTCCAGTTTGATAAGTTAATTCAATGCGCCAGTTTTATGCTCTTTGTTTATTTTTTTTAATTGAACTCATCTCTATCAATTTGCGGGCTGCAGAAAAACCTTTCATTATTAGCGGTTTTGACGATGTGATAAGGCAGGCTGAAAATACTGGGATTTTAAAAGCTGCAATTAAAATTTTAGAAAAAGATAAAACTTTCTCTGGAATGCCAGAGCTCTATGAAATGCTTTCCAAACAAGAAGCAGCTCCTAAATTTATTATTGTGAGTGCCATTTCAACTTGGTTCGACGGTAGAATCGATAACTTTTTATTCGACACTAAATTTCCTTCTCATCGTAGGTATCTTCGAAATTGGCTAACTCAATGGTCAATTGAAGACTTTAAGATCAGCAAGATCAAAGAAGTTATATCTGAGCGGCCTGGAAGAAAGTTTATCGTAATTTTCGACAATTCTGATGCGAGTCTTGTGCTAGCGAATAAACTTCATGAACAATTCCCAAATCAAATACTAGCGATTTATCTTAGGCAAGTAGTTAAAAAGAACATGCCTGCCAGCGCGACCTCTTTTTTTACAGCTTTTGATATTGCCTTAGCTGAGTTTGTGGCTGATCGAATGACTGCCAATGAAGTCGAAATAGTTGGTAATGCAATTTTGAAAGAGCAAGAAACAGCAATGATTTTCCCCCCTTATTCTATTTGTCCTAAGGGTTTCAATTCTTGCAAAGAGGTGTCGGCAGCGATTTTTCCAGTTTGCGAAAAGGTGCAATTCCATGTTCAGTCTCTTTGTCTGCGTCGTGAACAATAGCACTGCTTTTTGAAGCGTAATTAATTTAAATTTTGTCCGCCATCGTCCATTTTATCGGGACGCTTCCAATAGTTATACTGCGGGTGCCATTGCTCTTCGCCAACGCCGGCTAAACTCAGGATATTCCAGATCGAGCAGAACTCATCACCTGGGCCGAATATGACAGAATTTTTTCTTAATATTTCAGAGCCTTGTTTTACGTAACAAACCATTCCAGGCATATTGCTTTCGCCGGGCATAACGGTTTGTTCCTTGGCGTAGTCGCCACCACCGTGCGAGGCCATCTTGTAACGCCAGTTTCTTGAATTCGCAAACGTGCGTTGCAAATGTGGTGGGTCTTTTGAAACTAAGGCCACTGCAAATTGACTTTCCAAGTGTGGTAAAAATGAATTTAATCCATCCGCCCAAAGAGTACAGTATCTGCAACCTTGGCCCATGTTATGAACCAAAAACAAAATATCTTTATCGCCAAAAAGATTTAATAAACTGACATCACCTTCAACTGTTTTGAAGGAATAATTTTTTACTGGTGTTGGTTTCGTGTCTTTTCTAAGTTGAGCCACTTTTTGGGTTAATTCAAAAAGTTGTTTCTCTGCCGTTTGCAATTCGTTCATGGAGTCTCCTATTTTATGTTACCTTTTGCATTTTTGCGCCCGAGCGTGCTTGAAACTCCCCACCGGCCATTCCCCACCAATAGGTTTGCTCAAGCTCACCAGTTGGGTAAAGGTTTATAAAAATTTCTTCACGGAAAGAGTTTTTGTCCGCAATTTCTCCGAAGCGAAAAACTAACTTTTTTTCCCCATCGGACCCAATATCTAATCGATCAAAAAAATGCGGAGTTACGCCAGGATGATTGTTACTAGAAACATACATGGTTAACTTTCCAGAAATATCATACCCAATAGTTGTCGCTTCTTCGTGAAACATTTCGCCATGAAGGCCTGTGGCTAGGGAGGTTAGCATTAAAAGTTTTTTATCTAAAACTGATGCTAGATTTAATTCGGATTTATAACTTTGATTTTCGTGATTGGTGCCATGGCCTGAATAACTTCCGCAGGCTTCAGTCAAGAAACTCCACGCTTTTTTTGAGTCGGTCATGGTTTCACCTCTGGTTAGACAGCACGTATTTAGTATGGCATATTTATTTCCATATGGAAACAAGTCGTTTAAAGTACTTCTGCACTGTCGCCGAAACCGGAAGTTTAACAAAAGCCGCAGAACTACTTGGAGTCTCACATAGCGGATTGTCAAAAGCGATCACTACCTTGCAAAGCGAAACCAAGCTACAACTTTTTCAACCTCAGGGACGTGGGTTGGTTATTACTGAGCACGGTAAATGGTTTTACAAAAAAGCGATCGAAATATTGAAGATCGAAAACGAGGTCATGACGGGTACTCAAAAAAGTGGATTATCCGTACGGATTGGATTATCTGAAGTTCTAGCCGTTTCTTGCGCAGGATTTATCGCCGCCGAAATGCCCGAGCGGATTACAATTTTAGAATCTGATGTTGGTGAAACCGAAAGTAAAATTTTAAATAAAGACATTGATTTTGGATTTACATTTACACCGTCTCCACAAATTGAACTTGATTATCTAGAACTCGGAAAAGTTAAATTCAATGCCTTTGCTAGCCAGGACTATATTAAACAGACCCCACCCAACGCGATCAATTATTCTATACCAGCCCCCCCCCTGAATTTAACCCACTCGGGTACAAAGCGCGCGACGGTTGGCCGCAAAATCTTCCGCGATTAACGACATTTCAAGTCAGCAGTTTTGCAGTTGCCTTAAATATTTTACGTTCTGGTTTTGGGGCCGTTTATATGCCGGATTTTATTGCGGCACAAGAAAATCTAACGCGCTCTGAAAAAACTCAGATCATAAAAGTTCCTTTTCATTCTGAGGCTCAGAGCATTCGTAAGATTTTTTTGGTCAAAAATAAGAATGCGACCGAATCTAAAGAGATGAAAAAAATCTCTAAGGTCTTAAGAAAAAACTGCTGTCAATAACGACGTCCGTTATTTAAATCCAGCGGCGAGTTTGCGATTTGTAAGTCGAATAATTTTGTCCATGCTGCCTATCTAAAAATTCTTCTTCTAACCGTACTTGAATAGTAATTAGAATAACGGACAAAACGAATGTCAATAAATTGAGAAATATTGGCCGAATAATAAAAATTCCTAACACCAGACCTAACATCCCTAAGAATATAGGGTTTCTAGAGTACTTAAATAAACCATGCTGGCGTAATTCCGTTTTGTTTTCATTATCGATTCCGATTCGCCATGAACTTGACATTTGCCACTGGGCAATCACCGTCCAAGCCATTGAAATAATGATTAAGGCATAACCGTATGGTGTGACCATAGCTTCATTGAAAAATATGTAAAAATTAAATATTGAAGGCTGCCAATGTTCGACTCCGGCAACAATACAAAGTCCGATTAAAACTTTCATATAAAATTCAACTAAGTCATGTGCGTTGTCATTACCTTTAAAAGTAATTAGATTTTTTCCTGTTGCTTTGTAAATTCGTAAAGTCGGAACCAAAAGGCAAAGTACAAAATAAATAATCAGTAGTCCTAAAAGCATAATTCCTCATTGTTTAGCGTGTTAAAAAAAGTTTACAGCTACAAACTGCGCTCGTCACCATAGATTCTAAACTGAATCGGTTTGCAAACACCGGCGTTGCTGCCCTCGTCGGCGCAAGCAGTAAGCCCGACTATTAAATCCATCTCGGCATAAAACAAAATGGAATCTCCGGCCGTTGATAGCGGTGGTAAAACCTGAATTTTTCCGTTCGGCGCAACATCAACATTCATAAAAATATTAAACGTAGTCGAAATTTGACCTGGGTTTATCGAAAACTTTTGAAACGCGATTTCTAAACTTTCTAAACAACTGGGATGATACTCCGTATTTTTATTTATAAATTGAAACATTTTTAGATTACAAGGAGTTAGCAAAAAGTCGTGCCGATCACACGTTTGTGAAACAATCGTTAACATGGGATTACCTTCTTGTGAATACAAGCGATTTCCAACACCAAACAAAATAGTTTCATCATAATCGATGGAACGACCGGACGATAAAGCGTCCGCCAAATTATGCCTTTTAAAGCAAAATAAGTCTGAAACTTGCTGCCCGTGCGGATCAACGACCTGCAAATATTGGCCTTTAGCTAACTCAAAGGCACGCCCCTGGCACGCCGGAATAAGTTGAGTTAAGGTTTTTGATTTTGTTTCAAGAAATGAAACGGACATTGCCAACTACTTTCATTATTGCGACCCGAAAACTGGATCGACTCCCACTGCTCTCCGTGTTGTTCGACCATCGGGTTCGCTGAACCTTGAAACGAAACATCTCTAGCCCGGTTTGTCGTAACCATAGAATCATATTTGTTTTCCGATTTCAAAGTTTCAAATTGCGAAAACACATTAAAAATTAACGCGGGCGTAGACCAACGCCGAGCTAATCGCGAACTCTGCGAATGCATTCCAACCACAAAAAATTCAGAACTACCCAACGCGAATCTGAAATTTGGTGAATTGGGATTTGAAACTTCAGCGTTGGGCCAGTCGGATCCGCGGTCTTCTTCAGATGTTAAAAAGCTAAGCTCGCGCCACAATGCTTTTTCGTATTCAGACTCAGAAAAAAGTTCTGGCTCAAAGACGGCCCAGAAACTCAAATATTTAGAATTAGTTTCTTTCTGACGTTTCAAAAAAAGCAGAAGATCTTGGCGCAAAGAACGCCAGTTATTTCCTGATCCGAACGCACCATAAAATCCAACTTGATATTCATTGCGAAAATAAGATTGTATAGCCGCAACGCAAGGATAGTTTTTCTGCGTAACTCGCCAACTCAATTCACTAACGAAGCTCTCGGCCTTGTCTTGTAAATCAGTTGGTTCGCGAAATGATGCTATGGGGGAAATCTGGTTTTTTCTTGGTTCAAAACATAAATTTGAGTAATTATTTGTCATACACCAGTATATTCAGAGAATGTGCCAGCGTGGATTCATCTAATCGCAACTACAAAATTGGCAACGTTCAAAAAAAATCCGCACATCCTTTTTATGAACGCGCCTGTCATCCGGGTCCCGATTGGTGCTGCTTAAACGTAAAGAATTTCGGTCTTGGAATTGCTTATTGAAAACTAAATAAGAACAACTATTGATTTGCCGAATGGCAGACGGGAGCAATTGTGAAAAAAGAAAAAGTGTCAGCGACAAAAAAAGAGGATAGAACTCTGTCATCTGCTAAATCAGGAGATATCATTGATTTAATTTTAGCGGATCATAAACCGTTAAAAAAACTAATTAAAGTGATGAAAGACATGGATCTTTCCGAGAATGAACGTCGTGAAGCCTTCGATCAATTTGCTCCACTGTTAATCGCTCACGCTAAACCGGAAGAAGAAATTCTTTACTCGGTAATGAAAGGCGACGCTGAAATCCGCGTTGAAGCTTACGAAGGCGAAGTCGAACATGAACTTGCTGAAATGATGCTTCAAGAAGCCAAGGCCGCGACAGATACAGATGTTTGGAGTGCTAAAGTAAAAGTGCTTGCAGAAATAGTCGAGCATCACATTCTAGAAGAAGAAGATGATCTATTACCAGACTACCGAAAAAGTAGTGATAAGCAAGAACGCTTGGAATTAGGTCAGAAATTCTTAGACGCCAAAGAACGGTATGAAAACTGGGACTTTGATGACATGGACGAACGATTTTCACCTTCTAGAAAAATTGCGAAGAAGTTAGAACCAGCTGAGCATCGATAAATTGTAGAAATTTAAACTCGATCTGCCACCGTCGCAATGTGGTTTGGATTTCATCTTACAACGCAGAGATATTGGCACTTAATTAATACAGGCTGTAGACCAAAGAAAACACGTTATTTCGCAACAATCTGGCCGTCATTTCAGGGCCGAACTTGTCGTAAATTTATTTTTAGACATTTTGCTCATGGACATGCCAAAGAATGTGATCTATCCAATGTTCAAATGATAAGGATCAACCAAATCAAAAACTGGGCAAGGCGACTCAAAAAAGAGGTCCACGTGCTTTTTCTTGCCTGTCATGATCCAAGAACGCCTTGGTATGCCAAGGCAATGGCAATTTGTGTGGTCGCCTACGCTCTTAGCCCTATAGACTTAATCCCTGATTTCATCCCGATTCTTGGGTATCTTGATGATCTGATTCTTTTGCCTATCGGAATCTATCTAACACTCAAACTTATTCCTGATGAAGTTATGCTCGACTGCCGCAAGAGCGCTGATGAAGCGACTGAGTGGGGTCGCAAGGCTAAATGGATCACAGTGGGAGTGATTCTGATCACATGGATATTGGTTGGCGCATGGATCATCCGACGAATTTGGTGACTGAGTTTAACAGTGCCCACGATCTGTCGGCTTTCAGAAATAACTCCACGAGCTAACTTAAAACACTTTACTAAATATTGGCCATTATTTTTCGAAAATTTTCGATTTTTTGAACTATATGAGGTTGGCACTTGTTGAATAGAACGACTGGTTCGGAAATTTCGCTGTTATTTCGAATTGGTGCGGAGTTCTTTTGATTTAGTCGGGGTCAGATTGAGATGCGCCTTTTTGACCAAGGCAGCGCAATATAAGGCTTGGATTTTCGCCTTTGTTGGGCACGCTTCAAGATTGTAAAAGAAATCAATACCGATGAGGGGCACATTTTGCTAATGGAAAAAAGAAACTCTGATCGGGATCGGTACAATTTATTTGTACTAAAAAATGGGATCTTGATCAAATTTTAGCGACGTATTAATCTTTTTATATGAAAAAAATCTTTATTTTTATTATCGCCGTTTTGTTTATTTACATGGTGTTTTTTCAAAGGAAAAACCCAGCGAGTACGGCGAAGTCTATTGATAAAGAAATTCCCACACTGGCCGTTCAACTTAAACCAGTAGATGTAGCCAAGCGTGATTCTTTAACCCTCATTCAAAGCACCCACAATAATTTGCATAGCTCTGCGGATGTTGTTGAAACAAAAACAGAGATTCATCAAGAAGTTAAGGGAAAAAATCAATTGGAATTCCGTCAAATTGAAGAGGGTGATGGTACCTATGCTCCTACTCCTAAAGTTTTAGCAGGAATGAGCGCTAAAATTTTTAGTATGTATTATCCGTCAGATATTCAGAGATCAATTATGCCTGAAGTTGAAGTCAAAGACATTCAATCAGCATTTTCTACAGGAGTTTATCCCACCCTAAACATGCTCAAAGCCCTAAGATTAGAGGGACCTTTTAGCGGATATGTTTGGACGGATGATGGTGTGCCGAGACTGAAATTAAGTTGGAATTTAAGAATCGATAATGACGCTAACCCAGTTCAAGGAATTTTTAGCTTCAGGGTCGATGGAGTTGAAAAAGGTTGTAATGCGACGACTTCCGGGCCTCTTGAAAACATTTCACTTCTAGCAGAGGATAATGGAGCAATTTTATTGATGAGCTGCGATAAAAGTTTCTACATGCAACTCTACAGAAGCGATGCTTCAAGTATAAATGGTGGTTATTTTGAAAAACAGCCTGATGGCAAATATAAAACTAGGGACTTTGTAATGCTTCTTCGAGGTACTACTTTTTAATCTTCAAGTAATTGTACATAAACAACTGCCTTTCGAACTACAAGCTAAGTCACGGCTTTTGGGCTTTCCAGACTAGGACAATCATGGAAAGAATTCCTAAATTTGAATCAAAAACCTTTGCGAAATATTGGCCATTCAAACTCATCCAATGAGCCTTAAGATAGAGAATATGGTTTTGTCCAGGCAGCCGTTCCTTAATCATTAATTTCACCTATCATGGTCAACCGTGTTATTAATTATACTAATAAATTATCTGAAGGTAACTCTTTTAGAAGGAGAATCATTGTATGAAAAAGATTGTTTCATTTTTGGCCCTAAACCTGACATTAGCTTTCAATGCTAAAGCCGAGGGGAATTTACCAACTCTCGAATGCGAAGTTATCCAGGTAGCAGGTAACTTCAATACTTTTATTTTACCAAGAGTCGGAGAGAAGCTCGTTCTC
>JAYVHE010000193.1:0-3819 GCA_043771495.1 Bdellovibrio sp.
GGTGCCTGGTTGCGGTTGTGACCGGTTTAACAAGTTCGACCACAAACGGTGCCTGGTTTACTTTTGGATTAACTATTTTCTACATCGCTGTAATGATGGGTGTTGTACGCCCTTTGATTCGTTCGTACCTTCCGCGCGTAGAAAAACAATTCGATCAACTCCCTGAAGCCCTTTTAGCATTTGCAATTATTGGCGCCTTGGCATCGGCAACTATGACTGAAGTCATCGGCATCCATGGATTGTTCGGAGCATTTTTATTTGGGGCCATTATTCCCCACGAAAGTTTAATCGCACGCGAAGTCACCGAGCGGTTGCAGGGATTTGTTAGAATTTTATTTTTACCCGCATTTTTTGCATTAACAGGGATGAAAACACAAATTGGTCTTATTTCGAATTCGCGCGACTGGATGATCTGTGGAATTATCATTTTGTTTGCGATTGTTGGAAAATTTTTTGGCGCTTACTTTGGAGCTATATTTTCTGGAAACTCAAGACGTGATTCGGCCATCTTAGGAGTATTAATGAATACTCGTGGTTTGGTTGAACTGATTGTTTTAAATATTGGGTTAGCACTAGGCGTACTGACTCCAACTTTATTTACGATGTTAGTGCTGATGGCGCTGGTTACTACATTTATGGCGGGGCCATTGCTGCAACTATTGCTGCCAAAGAATAAATTGACGCACTAAAGACTTTCTATACTTCAGTATCTGCGATCCAGGTTTCGTCGTTTTCAAAAAGTTCGTTTAACAAACCCTGTTCCACAAACATATTTTGAGATACCAACTCGTGAAGTGTTAACGACTTTTTTGTGAGCTCTTGATACGACAGCGTTCTATAAACGTATTCTTCTTTGCTCATCGAAGGTTTGGGAACTGGTGTGTCCAAAACTTTTTGACCGAACAACAAGGTATCATAACTATAACTATTAAAGACTAATGACTCCAGTGCTGTGTAAGGCGACAAAGTTCCGAAGTTACTTGCGCTTAATGGTGGGCGTTGTTTAAAAAGATCAATCACCATTTTTGCGTCGCCAATATTGGTGTTGGCTCTAGCGTGTTTCCAGAATGGTGTATCTAGTTTTTGATTATACTTATAGTGCATTCCTACGAACCAACGAAATGTATCCCAGGTGGCGGCGATCTCTTGATTGATGCCGGCAATGGAACTTGAGTCTGAAAATGAATTCGGCATTAATTTACATAACGTCAGAATACTATGAACCGCAGTCTGAATGGCCGTCGATTCCAAGGGCTCAATAAATCCATAGGAGTTACCAATTGCAAAAACGTTTTTATTCCACGCCGACACATGGCGGCCCGTTTTAAATTTTACAATTTTGTACTCTTTAACTGGACCAAATTTTTTTTGAATTTCAGCATAAGCTTCTTCTTCTGTGCAAAATTCTGATGAGTGCACATAGCCGTAATGGTCTTCGGCTTGGGTTGGAATATTCCAGCACCACCCGTTATTCATAGTTGCAACAGTCGTATAAGGATTAATTGCGTTGTCTTTATGCGGAAGATTAAACGTCATCGCTTTATCAGTAAACAATGTAGATTTAAATGGGATAAATTCTGTTTTTAATGATTCGCCTATAATTTTCGAGCGGAATCCCGAACAGTCGATGTACAAATCGTAAGAATGAGTTTTCCCGTCAGCAGTTTCTAGCGAAGAAACAAATTCATTTTGATCCAAGTTTACTTTAGTGATTTCAGCATCCAAAATAGGAATCGAACGTTTTTGTAAAACTTTATTTAAATAACGAATTAAATTTTTATTATCTAAGTGATAAGAAAACGGAATCTGACCCAACATCGAAGTTAAACTGCCGTCGTCTTCGCGAATAACTGGAACTTTGCCATGATTCATTAAGACGGACGACCAATTTGAATTTAAAATATTTTCTTCAAAATAATAAGATTCCAGTTGGTGGCCAGCGTAAAAATTAAAATTAAAATGGTAATCACCAGGCTGTCCCCACTCGAAACGAATTCCTAATTTGAGCGTTGGTTTAACTTCATTAAAAAATTCAATGGGATCAATTCCAAGAGTGCGATGCAAAAATGGGACGATCTCAGTCGTTGTTGATTCGCCGACGCCAATAACAGGGATTTTGCTGGATTCAATAACGGTTGTTTTAATTGAAGGATGCATTTTCTGCAAAGCCAGCGCCGTTAAGTAGCCTGCCGTTCCGCCGCCTAAAACTCCAATCGATTTAATCGTCGTTGTTGGGCATTTGGGGAAATCAAGGTAACTTAAATCAAATGCGGTCTGAATATAGTCTTCAGTGGTTGGACCTGTTTTTTTTGCCATAAGCGCCTGTTATAAATGCTTACGAGGTCATTGACAACAGGGCGGTCAAAACTCAGCTCAAACTAAACGTTAGTTCAATGAATTCTCAAATAAAAAAGGTATTTTTTTCACCCCATTTCGCCTATGTTGTTCGAACTTTATGGAATTAGATAAAACACCCTCTTCAAATAACTCCGTCGAAGCCTTTTTATCGGATGCCCGATTGCTTCTGAATTTACCGACTCCAAAAAAATTCCAGCAGTTGGTGCTGCCGGAATTTCCGTTTGATTTACAACTTCTAAATTTAAGTCCAGTCTATCGTCACAGTCGCGAGCTTTATTTAGAACTCGGTGGACAGTATTTTCCTCGAATGTGCTCGGCCATGCGAGGTCTTAGCGCACAAGATCTATTTGCAGATCAAATAGATTACGCACCGAGCCTGTCTGAACTGACTTGGTTCGTTAAAAAAGGTTTCATTTACGGTGATGCGCCCGAAGAAATTATTTCGCTAATTCGGTTTTCAGAAATCTCGTTATTTCACGAACAGAATCACCGCGTGATCTGGCGCTTGCTTCCACCAATACCAAAAACTGAAGATGATGTTTGTCGCTATTTAAATTTTGCGGAATCCCTCGTGGTAACTTTAGACATGGCCATGAGCGATCAGCTGGGACGTGAAGTTTCGGCGGCTTTCGAACGCATGAAAATTAATTATCATCCCGGTTGTGTTGATAAATATTCTAAAAAACCCAACAAAGATTATCGCAATTATTTGTTAGCCATTTTAACAACGACTTATTTTGCCATGGAGACTATGCATTCTGATGATGTGCTTAATGCCGTTAATTATGTTTTACCAGGACAAAAAAGTATAAACTTAGCGGCCGTCAAACGTGCCTCTCAACTGAGTGAGCTATTCACTTGCGTCACAAATCCTGAATGGCAAAAATTAAATTGGAAAAGCGGACAGAAAAAGCTCAGTAAAATAGTGGGACCGTCTAAAGAGCCAGCTTTGTTTTTACCGAAAGATCCACTGGATTTGGATTTAGAATTTAGTGTCGCCCACCGAATATTCGATCATTTTGGAATTTGATCATTAACGCAATTTGGTCATCGATTCTATTTTTCCGAAGTAAAGTTGAGAGGTCTGATCGGGATTATCGGCATCGGTTACAATATAGATCTTGTAGCCGGTATCAGTTTTGTCGACCCATAATCCTTCGGGCTTTGCAGGACATTCTACTTCAGTGACCGAAATAACTTCACCCGCAGTGTTCAATTGACCCAACACAGCTCCCACGTATGCGCCATCGTCATAGGTCGATTGAATATCCTCTGCGGCGGCTAAAAAAAATAAACTTCCGTCCGTGCAATAGCAGGCATCGGTAAAACTTAAATTTACATTTTTTATTTGTCCTAAATCATATTCTTTTATTTGAATAATACATTCGGGATTGATTACGCCAGATTCATTGATATTTGCTAAAACCGTTTTTAAATCTAGATCAATCACAGCATTTTGAG
>JAYVHE010000194.1:0-21507 GCA_043771495.1 Bdellovibrio sp.
ATGAGCAGCGACAAACCAGCTCTGAGTGAAATGATTTTGATTGGAATTATGTATTGTAAAAAGCAGTAGATACTTAAAAGGAAAAAACCACTCGTTGATAAAGTAACTACACGTAGAATTTGCGGAAGCTCGGAAAATAATCCTAACATTGCGCCGTGATTGTGAACTAAAATTAAATGCAGCGGACCGAACCACATTTCAGGAGCTGTCAGCGACCAAACTTTGCTGACCTGATCTAGACCAATAGCAATAAATAATAAACCGACAACAATAATCCAGTCTTTTGTTTTCATATCAGTATTTTGCAGTTAGACTGTTGTAAAATGAAAGAAAATTTCAATTCAAAAATCCTTTTTGCCTTAGGTCTAGTGTTTTTCCTAGCCCATTTCGCCAATTCAACTGCTAACACCAGCCCTGCAAAACAATTCTCGGATGAAAAGCTTGCAAAGTTGCAAGACCGTATTACGAGTTTGCTTAAGATTAATAGAATTGGTCTGGACAATTTTGGCGTTCAAATCAAAAAGCAAGAATCAATTCTTTACAGCAACAATGCCGATAAAATTTATATTCCGGCGTCAGTAACAAAATTATTTACGGCCTATTCAGTGCTGAAAAATTTAGGTCCAACTTTTAAAGTAAAGACTCAGTTGTATTATGACGGAACAAACTTGTATTTAAGAGGCGCAGGCGACTCTGGCTTTGTTTCAGAAAGCATGTGGTTTTTAGTCAATGAGTTTCATCGGCAGAACATTAAAAACATCACTGGGGATATCGTTGTGGATGATTCGTTATTCGACGGAATTCGTTTTGATAAAAGTCGACAATCACAGCGGGTGGATCGCGCCTTTGATTCACCAGTTGGTGCCATGAGCTTTAATTGGAATTCCATCAATGTCTTTGTTAAACCCAACGACAAAGTCGGCCAGTCAGGCCATGTGGTTTTAGATCCCGAGAATTCCTATTTTAAACTGCAAAACGACACAATGACAGTTGCGAAGATAAAAAATGAACTGATCATCGATGTCGATCAAAAAAGCCGAACGGTCAAAGTTTCTGGGGATCTTCTCATAGGTGCATTTGAAAAAGCCCACTATAAAAATGTTGCTGATCCAGTTCAATGGAGTGGAGAAAATTTAAAATCATTTTTGAATCAACGGGGAATTCCGGTTAAAGGAACTGTGCGAGCAGGTCGGGTGCCACTCAAAGCTAAACTTGTCGCGATTGCTGAAAGTAAATCAGTTGCTTCACTTGTAACTGATATGAATAAGTTTTCCAATAATTACGTCGCCGAAATGTTAACAAAACTTTTGGCTTCGGAAAAATCGGTAAGGTCCGAAAAAGAAAATTCTAGTCTCGCCGATGGCATGAAGATTATTTCATCGGATGCAGTAAAAATTCTAGGAAATAGCAAAGATTTGGTTCTATTAAACCCGTCAGGTTTTAGCCGCGAAAATCGAATTTCAGCGGCCGGACTGAATGACCTCTTGTACGCCGTAGAAAAAGACTTTTCTATTTTTCCAAGCTTTGTTGAAAGCTTACCCGTAGCGGGTTTGGACGGGACCATGAAGCGACGCATGATTGGAACCAAAGGCGAATCGTTTGTTCGCGCTAAAACCGGTTACTTAGACAATGTCGTTACACTATCGGGTTTTGCTGGACATCAAAATGGTGAATTGTTTCATTTTACTTTTCTGTACAATGGTCCACAAGATGAAGCTCTCGTGCGATCGACAGTTGATCAAATCATAAATTTTATTCTAGAATAAGGAATGAATAATTTTAAAAATTTAATTTGTTTAGTCGCCGCAGCTTCAGTTGTTGTTTTTTCAACGTTAGAATCTTCGGCTCTGGTTCGCAACTGGCAATCTTCGTTACCCAAAAAATCAATTTTTCAAATTGATCAGGGACTCGAACGTCGCGTGCAGTTCTGGGTTAAAATTTATTCATACTATTCGGAATCACAAGGTGTGTTTCATAAAAATCATGCTCCCGAAGAGATTCTTGGCGAAATCGATTTATCTGAAATCGAAAGTAACAGCGTCCTTTCTGCATCCGAAAAAGCTAAAAAGAAAAGTCGCTACATCGAATCCGAACGTAAACGCATAGCTAAACTTTATAACTTGCCGCTTTCGCAATTCCGTTTACAAATGGGTTTAAAAGAACGCATGGAAAAGGCCTTCTATAATGCGGGTAAGTATTTGCCGATGATGGAAAAAGTTTTTGCTCGCTCAAAATTGCCGACAGAATTAACTCGTATCGTATTTGTTGAGAGCTCATTCAATATTAAGGCCCAATCAAAAGTCGGTGCCAGTGGTTTATGGCAAATTATGCCAAGTGTTGCAAAGCCTGAAGGTTACATTCAAAAAAACTACGACAAACGCAACCATCCTTATTATGCAACGGTCTTAGCTGCTGAAATTTTTAAACAAAACTACCGTTCACTTAAAGCCTGGCCTCTTGCTATCACGGCGTACAATCATGGGTTAACAGGTGTTCGCAAAATGAAAGCCAAAGCCGAGTCCGCAGACCTTGCCGAATTGATCAGTAGTGATAAAAAAACCAGAACGTGGGGTTTTGCTTCAGAAAATTTTTATGCTTGTTTTTTAGCGGTCCTCGAAGTCGAACGCCGAGCTGAAGATTTATTTGGTTCTGATTTATTAGCGGCTAAGCCACTCTACACAAAGAATATTAAATTGGCGCGACACACATCAAAACGTGATGTTCTAAAAGCTTTCGGTGGTAGTACTGCTAAATTGAAAAGTTATAACCCGCACATTCGCTGGAGTCGTTTTGCAAAAACCAAGATTCTGCCGGCGGGACTTCCTTTAATCGTGCCTGAAAACGCTCGGTTGTAGATTTAATATATGGCACCGTCGATGAGACTTTTCAATACGCTAAACATAATGGCGAGAGAAGCAAAAATCGTAATTTTTTGGTTTTTTCTGAATTAAATTGATTGATTTCTGATTTTCTTCAAATCACTTTTAAAAAAATAAAAAATAATTCTTGACGTGTTTTTTGAGTTCGTAGAGCTCGCGCCATTGGATTAATTTTTCGATTCTCAAATTTTTAGCCACCGACCGGTACTCGCCAAAGGGCGAAGGCTTAAAGGAGTTTAACTTCACTTTCATCCATAGTTTCGAACCGGCCTAAAACATCAATCGAAAAACCCATGTTACAACTCTTCGCAGGAGTAAGAATATGAAGCAATTAAAACTAAGATTTGCAAACAACTATAAAAAACAATTTGGCGGCGAGTTATTAAAAGGAAAGCGAAAGACTCAACGTCCTCTTTCGACAAAAAAGCCGATTCATTTGGTTTTAAGAAGCGATACACTGAAACTGTTTACTCCCTATAATACTTCACTAGAAAAATTAATTTATCGAACTGCTGGTCGCTTCCAAATTCGCGTTTATGATTTAGCTCTCAATTGGAACCATATTCACGCCGTAATTATGATAAAAGATCGCAACGATTACGTGCGATTCATTCGCGCCTTGACGTCGTTAGTTTCAATGAAAATTAAATCGAAAGTAAAAGAGTTAAAAACTGTTTTCAGCCTTCGCCCGTTTACTCGCATTTTGGATTGGGGAATCGACTTCAAAAATACCCAATACTATGTCTTTCAAAATCAACTTGAAGCTTTTGGATGCATCAAGCGCGAAAAGTTGCAAACGATTCTGCTTCATCCCTATTTTAGCGCCAGGTATTACTCAAGGTGATTGTCAAAAGTTCGTCAGTCGCATCTTCGTTTGACGTAGCAATTTAAAATTTAGTTCAATCAACTCGCTAGGTGAAATGATTTCACATAACCTATTTCCAGGAGTCCATTATGTTATTGAAACGCGTATTTATTTTATTGATCTGGGGATGCGTCCTGATATCGTGCGCAAAAGATTCATCGAACAAACCTATAAATGAAGATAACTTTATCAAAGTTCAATCGTTAAATGCAAAAATTCTGTTTCTTCAAAAAATAATTAATGCTGAAGGAAATGTCATCAACAAAGAACCTTACCCATATTCAATAGATTTCGTTAACGAACAAGGGATGCGGCTACACAAACAACTTAGAAAGTTATTATATATTCCCAAATGAATTTTTGTTCAGTTTTGAAAATGAGAATATCGTTATCGTGACCGACGTACAAAAAAATACAAAAGCCTACTTTCAATTGATTTCTGACAGATCTCAATTGCCGAATTATAATGAACCACCAAAGGTTTCAATTGAACTGTAGCTCGACGAATCGAATCAGTTTGTCGGCTCAGCTCTAAAGAGCTGAGCACTGCCGCATTAAATATTTAGACTTCTCTGGATATCGCATTTTCTGCGCTAGACCTTCGCAAGCTTTTCGTGACATCGACAATTGATTTTGCCGAGCACATTCAAATAAAGCCTCATCATGATTTTCTGCCGACGAAAAAAGAATAGCTCTTTTTTCACAGGATTCAATCGATGGAAACTCAGATACTTGGTAAAAACAAAATTGCAAAGTTTCTTCTTTCAGAAAATCCGATTTAAGCTTTGCCGCCTCAGAAAAGCACGACTCAATCGAAAGATTTTTGATCTTAGATAGAATACACTTTTGAACTTGTTTTTCATTTTGCAAACAAAGTTCAAGCTCTGATTTTTTAAATTTTCCTTCAAGACCTTTAAATTGGAATGATTGTCCCCATACTGAACTCGAGAACCCCAACGCCAATACTAAAGTGATTAAATTTTTCCCCATACCACCACCATGAAGGTAAATTATTTGATTTTAGTCGAACTTGCCATAGCGAATTTAATTTTTGAATTAATTCTAGCTTCTGTAAAATTCGCTTACAGTCAGACGAAGACTACATCAAAATTACCGTCCAAAGTTTAGACAAGAAAATTTTTTAATTCAAAGTGAATGTCGTTATATCTGATGAAAAACATCTGTAACGGGAAGTCGCCACTGTGGGCCCCAGGTTCCCTTATTTGAGGCATAACCAATTGCAATAACCATGACGACACGTGTGGAACTGTTTAATCGCAACAGTCGTTTGACACGGCCCTCGTCAAATCCTTCCATCATGCAACTCGAAACGCCCTGGGCAGTTAAGGCGAGTACAAAGTTTTCACAAGCTAGTGCTGCCGACTTGATGGCGACTTCTTGTAAGTCACGACGAGTAAAAGGTCCCTTTAAAAATGGACGAAACAAACCAACGGCATTTGCGAAAAGCCATTTGAAAGGTGCCAATGAATTAAAGAGTCCCCAACGGTACGTCATGGGAATTAATTTTTCATAATAAACGTGAACCGGTTTTGGAGCTTGTGAATCAACGGCCCACTTAATCAATGGCTTTTGTGAACGGCGCCACAGTTTAGGATCGGCAGTTACGACCATGAGCTCTGCTGCGGTTCTTGCAGCCGATTGACTCAAGCAGGCTTTAACAAGTAAAGATTTTTTCTCAGCCGACTTCACCCAATAAAAATTCCAGGTTTGAACATTCGAAGAATTTGGCGCAATTACGGCTGCTTCGATACTCTTTTTAATAATTTCTTCACTAACAGGTGTCGACGTATACTGGCGAATGCTGCGACGTTGTTTTATAGCTTCAAAAAAATCCATGAACCCCACCACTGAAAAAAATATAATATCTCTCAAAGTGCGCAATGACCAGTGCCGTTTTCTGTTAGTGGAAAAAAAACGACTTAGAAAAATTATAAGCTTGAAAAAGCATTTCAATTAAAGATACAGAGCCTTAGATATTTACGTTAAGTCTAACGAATGATGACTTTACGCTTACTAATCACATTTACTTTTATAATTGGTTTTTTGGGCTTTACAGCAAACGCCGAGGACGCTGTGACGCCAGAAAAAACACTCAAATATTACCGGACGCAAGCTAGCTTAGCGTATTCAATATTCAATAATGAGCGCAAAAAAAGTTTTTCTTCCGAAGTCGATACGGTGTTTTTAAAGATCGAAAAAGAGTTCGCGTTTCAACGAATTGATAAAAGCCAAACCAAGTTTTTTAACTTTAATAATCTGACACAGGCCGTTTTGTTTTTTGCGCAAAATTTGCGATCCCAAGATCAAATTAGTTTGCAAGGTCACAAAAACGCGGTTCAGCGTCGTGAATTGCAAATGAACTTTATTGGACTTTCTCAGGCCATTCAGAAATCAAACGAAATCAATTTGCAAATCAATTCCGAACAGTACAATAAACTGCATGATATATTGGTCAGCCAGGCCACAGGACTATTTTATGCGTCCTACCGCGAGAAACGAAAAACAGATTTCTTTTGGACATCTTATTTTTTACATCAATTAAATTATCCGATGGATCTGGCGTATTTGCATTTACAGCACGCGCAACAGTGGCCCATTTATAGTTCGCAACTCGCCAGCTTTGCATTAAAAAATGCCAAGGAAATCAACCCGGTCAATGGAGTGCAAATTGACTTTTTATACACCAAGGCCAAAATCAATGTCGCGGATGACCAAGCGCTTCGAGTGTTACAAAAAAATTATTTGAAGCAATTAAATCGTTTCGGTGATTCTGAAAAAATTAAAGACATCAAACGTGAAATGGCTAAACACTTGCTTTACGTCGAAACTCGCAATTTATTGGATAACCCACTTTTTTTCTTTAACTATGTGCAGTTTGTAATTGGATTTATTTTCGTTGCTTGGCCACTTGAGTTTATAGTTATTTTTCTATCACTGGTTGTTTTTGCATTGCAATCTGGTGCGGTATTAACTCTTGAGGAAAAACAATCAGCCAAAGCACCATGGAAACGCATTTGGCTGATGTTTGTTAAGTCTTACATGGGCGGCCAAGTTCCATTTTTTTCGAAGTTGGCTGCGTCGTTGATATTATTTGGTATCGGTCTTTATTTTAATTCCGCAAGAAACTTTGTGGAATCGCTCATCGCCAATCTTTAAGGAGTTGGCGTTGGACTTTGATAAATCCTTACGGATTTATTGGCCCAATTCCCATTTGCAAGGCGCGGTAAGGGTTGTCGGCGTAGTCTAATAAGTACAAGAGTGGCTCTATATTCTTATTAAAACTTGTTTCAATCGCACTAGGGCCCGGATAAAATCCGTCGCCACCAAAGCCATTGTTAGCTGGATCTAATTCAAACGTGAACGAAATGATTTTATGAACTCCATAAGACCAATCTGTTGTATCACCGCTAGCAATATATAATTCTGAACTTTGTTGTGGAGCATAACCGTTCCACGTCGACATTTTCTCGGCCATTTTTTGATGAACCAGTTGATCATTAGTGTTTTCGATGGATGCGTACTTGTGGCCCCACGGAAACAAAATCAATTTTGAAAACGAATGGAATGAAAGCAAGATGGTAATATTCTCATGACTTTCAACGTAGCGTTTGATGGCTTGAGTTTCAGGTTCAGAAAACGGTCGCGATCCCATATACGTGTCACTACTTGGGCTCGATGACGAACCACCAGTTCCCCACTGAAAGTCATAGTTGCGATTTAGATCGACACCAAAAGTTCCATTGGAATTTTTAAATCGATTTTTACGCCACATTTTATAAGACGATGTCGAGATGTCAAATTCAAGTCCATCTGGATTTACAGCTGGGATAATATGAATGTCGCGATTTTCAACTAATGATTTAATCCGCTCGTTGTTCGTGCGATAGCCATTTAATAATAACTTAATAAATTTTATCGGCATCTCGACCGACAAATGTTCACGGGCATGATGGCCACCCATGACTAACAAGGCCGGTTTATTGGCCGCATTGGCAAAATCCCCAGTGATTTGAACAGCAAAAATGTCGCGGTTTTCAACGGTTTTTCCAATGGAATTTAGCTTCATGATATCGCTATTTTCTTTAACTAAGTTATTGAGTTCGGTGGTTAATTCTAGATAGTTGTGGTAGAGCTGATCTTGTTGCGGAAAATCTTTTGCTCCAGCTTGTTTTTCTAAATACAAATTCGAAGCCGATAATAGCCAGCCGCGCTTTTCCATTAATTGTTTTTCACGTTCGCTTCCGTAAGCGATCACGTAATCATCTTTGACGATTTCAATCGCGATACCATCTTCGGTAATGATAGAACGTTGAAACTTGTCTTGTGCTTTGATTTTTAACCAATAGTACTGATGGACATTGGCATTTTCTATAGCGGTGGCGCTAATTAACGAAAACGAAAACACTAATAAAATACTGTTTAATAAAATTCTCATCGAGGACCCCTCCCTGATGGAGTGATCCTAGCATGGTGTAAATTTGAACCAAGATGAATGTAATTTATGAATGGCGATCAAGACATAGGTCTAGAGTACTAATTGAAATGACTACGACGAGTCATTTGTTCAGAGATTCGGGTATTCAGCTGATCTCGATTCAGAAACTGAACGCCGATTCCTAGGCCTTTACTCCAAACTACTTCTGCGTCAATAACATGTGTTTTATTAACACTTCGTAAATTCACCGTTATGCGCACGATGTCTTTATTCTGGGGCATAAAATTAGAACTTATGACTTCAAAAAAAGCTCCGGTGTAAGAAACATTTCCCATCTTAGTAAGGATCTTGCCGTCTTTTCCGAAGACTTCGATTTGCGCCATTTCTTGTGTGCTAAAGCGTCGCGCTGGTAGTGTTGAGGTGTTTTCCATAGTTCATCTCCCGTTGTGTCCTAAGACCATTATAGATCGGAAGACTCGCCAATTAAATTGAAATCAAAATTCAGAAAAAACTGTCAACAATATTGACATATAATTTAAACTTGTTTTTCATTCTTAGATTGGCTGTGTTCTAAACGCCACGTTTCAAAAGTAAATATTCAGTAATTGTTTAAGTTCTTGCTGACGAACCCACGTTAACTTTGGTAATTTAAGTTCACACTGGGGGTCTACGATGGACTTAAAAAACACCGTTTGGGATAATTCCAATATTTACAAAAACTTTGAAGACGCAAATATCGCGCGTGATTTAGTCAATTCAGAAATTGCGATTGCCACCATTCAAACAAAAGTCACGGTTTTCGCAACAGCTCTAAAAACTTTAGAAACTGAAAGTATTGAGAGTCTTAAGCCGACTTTGCCGCTGGCGCGTGAATTAATGCGACTTAAAATGGATCAACAAATTACGCTGGGAACCTTAATGGTTTTTGCCAAGTCAAAACTATCGACGGATTCGCAATCTAAAGTCGCTAAAAATTTAGAAAGCAAAGCCAGCCAATTATTAACTCAGCTGACACAAGCTATTAACTCGTTGGATTTATTTTTACTGCGAGCTCCAGACGCTTATGTGACAGAATTTTTAAATGAACCAAGCGTTCACGAGATGACGTTTTCACTGAGTCATCAGCGCCACCGTAATGATTTTTTATTAACTCCGGAAACTGAAGCTGTTCTTATTGGTCACGGGCTTGATGGGCTTCACGCTTGGGGAAAACTCTATACTGAAATGGCCAGTTCAATCCAAGTTGATGTGGCTGGTCTTGGACGTATGGGTTTAGCTAAAGCCTCTGGTTTATTATTTCAGGGTGATCGATTGGTCCGTGAAAATGCACATCGAGCAATTAATGCGGGTTGGAGATTATTTCAGGTTCCGACGGCCGCTGTATTGAACGCAATTTACGGATGGCGTATAGAAAATTACAAAACACGTTCGTCAAAGCGTGAACTCAATTATTTAGATGTAACTTGTCACTCGGAGCGAATTACTCATCAAACTTTAAAAACACTGATGGATGTCACATTTGAAAAACGCTCATTAGGTCACCGATCGTTAAAATTAATGTCTCATGAAATGAATTTACCTTCGATTGCTGCCTGGGATATTTTAGCTCCGTTTCCAGAAAAACTGGTTGCCGCAAAACCAATTCCGTTGTCTGAAGCTATTGATTTAATTGCGGCCGCGTTTGGTGAATTCAGTCAAGACATGGGTCAATTTGCAAAAATGGCTTACGAAAAAAATTGGATCGACGGACAACCGACAGAGTATCGTCAAACAGGCGCTTACTGTACAATTTTTTCGAAACAGCGTGAATCGCGCATATTTATGACCTACACCGGCAGTGTTAAAAATGTAATGACGCTAGCGCATGAATTAGGTCACGCCTATCACAATTGGGTGATGCGGGATTTACCTGCATTTGAAACATACTATTCGTCTTCAATTGCTGAAACCGCTTCAATTTTCGCGGAAACCTTGGTCAGCGCAGCGCTTTTAAGAAAAGCGGCGACTTCCGAAGAAAAGAAAAAAATTCTTTGGCAAGACTTAGAATCGGCATCAACGTTTTTAAATAATATTCCGGCGCGTTTTGAATTCGAAAAGAATCTATTTGAACGGCGCAAAGAAAAAACGTTATCGGCTGATGAATTAAGTACAATGACTGAAAATGCTTGGGAGCTTTGGTACGAAGATTCTCTGAGTGAATATAACGAAATGTTCTGGGCCAATAAATTGCATTTCCATATCACCAGAATGAGCTTCTATAATTACCCTTACTTATTTGGTTATTTATTTAGTCTTGGAATTTACGCTCAAAAAGACAAACACGGCGATCAATTCGAAAAGCTTTACATTAATTTATTGCGTGATTCTGGTCGGATGACAGCCGAAGATCTAATCCAAAAACATTTTCAGCAAGATATTTCTAAACCGGAATTTTGGTTGAACTCAATCAGCATTATTGAGAAAAGCGTTTTGGCTTACGAGCAAATCGTGGCTAGTGAATTAAATTTCACGGAAGCTAAAGAATCACGTGGCGACCGTGGTGCTTCGGCCCCAGGTTTCATAGGTTAAATCTTGGGGATTTGTTTCGCTTTTGCGAATTAAAGTCGGTGCAAAAGTATTGGAAACTTCGCGCGGGTAAAAGGTATCGGCATCGAACTGACCTTTTACGCGCGTTAAATACAAAACATCACAAATGTTGAGTGTCTGTTTGTAGATTTCGGCGCCACCGCAAATCATAATTTCAGAATTTAATTTATTTTCTACAACTAAGCGTTTGGCTAAAACGATGGCGTCGTCAATCGAAGTTACAAAATGGACCAATGGGTTTTCAGGTTTAGCCTTTGGCGCAGATCTAGAAATTACAATGTGATGACGGCCCGCTAAGGGCTTAGGAAATGATTCAAAAGTTTTTCGACCCATAACCATGACTTTATTCGTAGTCATAGATCTAAAAAACTTCATATCTTCGGAATAATGCCACAATAATTTGTTATCTTTTCCTAAAGCGTAGTTATCACTGAATGCAGCAATCTGCGCGATAGAAAACTGCATCGCTTATACGGCAACTTCGGCTTTAATAACTGGATGTGGATCGTAACCAACGATTTGAATATCTTCATATTTAAAATCAAAAATTGAATTCACGATTGGGTTCAAAATCAATTTTGGTAATTCTTTTGGGGTGCGGGTTAATAATAATTGCACTTGGTCCATGTGATTTGAATAAATGTGAGCATCACCTAATGTATGAATAAATTCGCCAACGCCTAATCCACAAACTTGCGCCACCATATGAGTCAATAGTGCGTAACTGGCAATATTAAATGGAACTCCTAAGAATATATCGGCGCTTCGCTGGTACAACTGACAAGAAAGTTTTCCGTCGGCGACGTAAAACTGAAAAAATGCATGGCATGGTGGAAGCGCCATTTTGTCCAATTCGCCAGGGTTAAAAGCCACGACCATTAATCGACGTGAATCCGGATTCGTCTTAATTTGCTCGATCACTGTCGAAATTTGATCAACGGTTTTACCGTCGGCCGATTCCCAAGATCGCCATTGTTTTCCATAAACGGGTCCGAGTTCGCCATTTTCATCAGCCCATTCATCCCAGATGCTGACTTTATTTTCCTTTAAATAACTGATGTTTGTTTCGCCTTTTAAAAACCATAAAAGTTCATGAAAAATCGAGCGCGTATGTAATTTTTTAGTAGTGAGTAACGGAAATCCTTCATTCAGATCAAAGCGCATTTGATATCCAAAAACACTGACTGTGCCAGTTCCTGTGCGATCCGATTTTTTAGCTCCTTCGGCAAGAACGTGTTTTAACAAATCATGGAATTGTTTCATTTTTTCACCTCAGTTGGATCTGGAGTTGTTGTCGTCGAGCTTTTCATGGTTTCTTCAGCTTTTGGTTTTTTTTTACGACTCATGATTTTTTTAATGATTTTTTTATTTTTAGCAGCGGGCTCTTGAATAGTGCCGACAATGTCGCCTTCGCCCATTGGAGCCTGATTAGGCTCGATAATATTGGTTTCGGGTATAGTCGGTGGTTCAACGGCTAAAGAAAAAGTTGCCGCGCAGATTATCGCAATCATTAATATTGTTTTCATATAAACCCCTCTATAAAAAAACTATTGGAAATTTTGAACTTGAGCAATGTAAGGAAGGTTGCGGTAGTAGCCCTGGTAATCCAAGCCGTAACCAACAACAAATTCATTTTGAATTTTGAAACCAACATAATCCATTTTACATGGAACTTTTAATGCATCCGGTTTTTCTAGTAGCGACACTAACGTGATCGATGCTGGTTTTCTAGATTCTAAAGATGTTTTTAAATAATTCATTGTTAAGCCGCTATCCACGATATCTTCCACAAGTAAAACATGGCGGCCTTCAATTGGGCTTGCTAAATCCAAAGTGACTTTCACTTCGCCAGAGGACGTTGTGCCACCGTGGTAGCTTGCAACGCCAAAAAATTCACAATCTAAATCTGTATGAATATTGCGAATTAAATCTGAGTAAAAAATAAATGAACCTTTTAAAACACAAATTGCGACAACGTCTTTACCACGAAATTTAGTTGTTAAAGCTTCACCGATTTCTTTAACTTTACTTTGAATTTTTTCTTCAGAAATATAAACTTTAAGATCTAGATTTTTGGGATTCATTTTTTCTCGCTATCCTTCATTATTCAGAAGTTCACCAAGTCCGCCGGCGCCTGGAATAATATATTGCTTTTCATTTAAGCCCTTTTCCTGCTCCCAGTAAAGACCTAAAGGCGATTCCAGAATTTTTTTATCTGACAATCCGCGATCGACACGCAATGCAACAACAGTCAATTTTGGCGAATGCGTAAGCACTTTTTTTAAGTACTCCGGAGTAACGACTAAATGTAATGCAATATACTTTTTAGGTACGCCTTTAATTTTATTTTCATAAGTGTCAATGGCTGAAATTATTGTGCTTCCGGTGGCTCCCATGGGATCTGGAAATAAAATAAACGAATTTTCGACTTCGCCACCAATCTTATATCCACCCAAATGGGTTCCTATAACTTGCTCTGATTCATTCGTTAAACGTGACGCAAAAATATGATCTTGGCGAATATTTTTTGCTGGCAAAATCCAGTGCAAAAATTCGTAACAAATATGACTCGGGTAGGTGCCGGCTCGAGCCAAATTTACGCTGACAACTTTTGTTTGCGGATCAAAACCAGGGCTGCGCAGTTCGTGATTCATGCGCGTTTTTACAGATTGCTGCTGCTGCGGAAACAACAAGTTTGCTGTTGAAGAAATCAATCCATGGTAAATTTCTTTTACTAAGCGATTCAAGTGAGGTTGTGTGGTTTTTTCTTGGCAAAGCTCTGTCAGAAGAGTTTGCAAAAAAATGTTATTAATTAGATGAAATTGTGGTCCGTAGTGGTGGGGTGTTTGCATGTTTCATGAGGATATCAATAAATCTCTAAAAGAATAATAATTTCTGATCTCTGATTCAGAAAGTCAGGCGATGTCAGTGCTGAAAAAGGCGGAGTATCACTTAAAACTCGCTCATTCTCAAAACCGGTGAGCCAATTTTTTACATTCATAAAAAACGCGGAATTTTTATTCATTGTGAAGTCGTAGGATTCAGTTTCTTTGGTATTCTGCCTTGAAATATTAGACGTTAAAACCCATTTACCTTCACCCGGAGTACTGTCTGACGATTTCTTTTCTAAATTTAATTGCAATCCCGCAAACTGCGAAGACTCCGTGAGCGTCTTCCCAAAAAAGAAAGCCTCGATTTGGTTCGGGCGCATTTCTTTGACCTCTTGCTTTAATGTTTTGTAACGAATTTGCCCAAGGTGTGAAATATTCGAGATAATTCCTTTAAACTGATCTCCTTCCCGCTGCAAGAGTCCTTGGTTTTGGCTCTCTTCCAATAGGGCATTCAGTTGATCTTGATTAATTTCGACAAAACTAATTTTAATTCTGGGATTAACAAATTCACTGTCGTTGGCTGAAGGTGCAGACCGGCGATCTCCACTAAACTGGTTCAAGAGTCCTTCGTCGGCAACTTTTAAATCAACGGCTTCAGTTTCGCTGTCAGTTTCTGCGCCATCGGATTGCGCCGAGTTTGTGGCAGCGCCCGCGGCGTCAGATTTTTCGGAGGTCCGAAAACTTTTAATTGACGAATTTTGACTGAAGGTATTTGTCAGTGGCTGATCGCTTTTTCTAAAAATAAAAATGGTTAACGCAGCAACGGCCATTGCAATTAAAAACAAAAGTGAAGTCTGTAAGTTTAATTTTTTAAAAATGGATATACTTTGTGGTTTATATTTTTGCATATCAATACCACAGCGGGCGCAATATTGATCCTTCGGTTGGGCAAAGTGACATTTAGGACAAACAACTTCCATGACTACAAGTCTAAATCAATCCTACTTGACCCACAAATTGACAACACCTAAGCTACGACTATGGTCCAGCTCCACAAGCCAGTTTTGCTCAAAGAAGTCATAGAATCATTCGAGAATTTATCAGATCGCAAGGATTTGACTTATTTTGATGGAACTTTTGGTCGAGGTGGGCATTACCAAGCCCTTCGCGATCGCTATTTCCCGAAGGCAGCTTTTGCCACGGATCAAGATCACGAAGCGATCGCGCATGCCCAAAAACATTTTCCAGAAGTTAAAATTAATCACAGTGATTTTTTTAGTTATGCGCAAAACCAATTGCCAAATTACGATATGGGTTTGATTGATCTTGGAGTGAGTTCGCCGCAACTGGATCAGCCCGAGCGTGGATTTAGTTTTAACAAAGACGGCCCGCTCGACATGCGCATGAATCACAACGTAGCCGTGACCGCAGCCACAATCATTAATGAATGGCCTGAAGATAAATTGTTCGAAATCTTTAAAACCTACGGCGAAGTTGAACGACCAGCGCGAGTCATTCGTGCAGTTCTTAATGACCGAGTCACTAAACCGTTCACCACGACATTGCAACTCGCGCAATTGATTGAGCGGGTTGATGGATGGACGAAAAAAGGTTTTCATCCAGGAACACAATATTTCATGGCGCTTCGATTAGTTGTAAATAATGAACTAGAATTTGTTGAGAAAGGGTTGCCTTTTTTAATCGAAAAACTGAATGATGGTGGACGATTGTCGGTAATCACTTTTCATTCCCTAGAAGATCGTCTAGTTAAAGAGATTTTTCGTGATTCCAAGTTGGGCTTTCCAGTTTACAAAAAAGTCATTGTTCCCACTGATGAAGAATGTAAAACTAATCCTAGAGCACGCAGCGCAAAACTTCGAGTTTTTCAAAAGGGCAAGGAGCCTGAAAAGCCTGACAAATTCGCGCTACGTAGAGCACAGCGAACCTAAACTTACATGGATGTAAATTAATGGCTGATGATTTAAAATTTCTACGACCCTTCATAAGTATTCTTTCTATTATATTCACATTATTTGCATTGGTTTTTTTGCAAATGGAAGAACGCCGAATTTCTTATTCTGTGTTGAAGCAGACACGTGAATATAAAAAAGAACTTCAAAAATTAAAAGTAAAAGAAATTGAAGTTGCTCACGCTTTTAGGCCTCAACATGTTGAAATGATTGCGCGAGAACGTTTAACGATGAAAAAAGTTTTGCCTTCGCAAATCATCCGACTTAATCCGAATTACGCGTTGAATGAAAACAAGAATAACTAGTTTATTTATTTTTATATGTGTTTTGTTGTCGGCCTTAATTCTAAGAACCGGCTATCTGCAGTTTTTACCGCAAGAAAAATTAAACGATCTGCAAGATCGCCAATTTCAAACGGTGGTTAATCTGCCTTCACGTCGCGGTTCAATTTTAGACAGCCAAGGAAAAGAATTGGCCATGTCTATTCCAGCGTTTTCAGTTTATGCCGACCCAAAAATGATTACGGCTAAAAAAGAATATATTAAAGTTGTGAGCTCGCTATTAGATATTTCACCGAATGAAATAAAACGTAAAATTAAAGATAAAGGTAAAAGGTTCGTCTGGCTTGAGCGGCTTGTGGCCCCTGAAATCGTGCAAAAAATTAAAGATCGCAATCTTAAAGGAATTGGTTTTGTCGAGGAGTGGCGTCGTGTTTATCCAAACGATCAGTTATTATCTAATACCATCGGCTTCATTGGCAAAGAGGGCGGCGGACTTGAAGGGCTAGAGCACATGTTTGATTCGCAGTTGCGCGGTCAAAATAAAAAAGTAACCATGCGCCGAGACGCGCGCGGACGCCCCTTAATTCAAGACGGTTTAGTGTTTACAGAAACTCCGCAGGGCCAAGAAATTAAATTAACGATCGATTCAGATCTGCAGTATTTTGTAGAGTCCGAACTAGACTCTGTGATCAAGCAATTTGATGCCGCCGGTGGTTACGTCGTTGTTCTAGACGCAAAAACTTCTGCGATTCGAGCCATTACGAGTTTACCGCATTACAATTTAAATAACCCACAACAGGCCAGCGTGAATCATCGTCGCAACAAATCTGTGACGGACACTTTTGAACCCGGCAGTACTTTAAAAACTTTTGTCATTGCCGAAGCTTTGGAAAAAAAATTGTTTCAACCAAATTCAAAAATATTTTGTGAAAATGGTGCTTTCAAAATTGGCAAACGCATAATTAAAGAAGCCGAGAAAGACCACGCCCAAGGTTTAATTACGGTCACCGAAGTCATGCAGTATTCGTCAAATATCGGAACGGCAAAAATTGCGTTGAAATTAACGGACGAAAAAGTACGTCAAGCTTTACAGCGATTTGGTTTCGGCGAGCGCAGTGGCGTTGATTTACCCGGTGAAGCCAAAGGAATTTTGTTGAAATCACCGTGGAAAGACCATCTGTTAGCAAACATTTCATTTGGCCAGGGTGTAACGTCAACCCCTTTACAAATGGCTAACGCCTATGCGTCGATTGCAAACGGCGGCTCGTTGAATCAACCTTACATCGTTGAAAGCATCACAGACTTTGAAGACAACACGACTGTGCTGACCAAGCCTAAATTAATTCGCCGGGTGCTTTCTGAAAAAACCGCAGACGATATGCGCATGATGTTGACGGCTGTAACATCAGAAAAAGGTTCTGGCTTCGCCGCTCGCGTGCCGGGATTTATCGTGGGTGGTAAAACGGGAACCGCGCAAAAAGTTAATCCATTGGGCCGTGGGTATTTAAATGGCGGATATATTTCTAGCTTTGCTGGTTTTGTTCCTGCAAATATTCCGCAATATGTTATATATATCGCTGTTGATCATCCTAAAAAAGCTTTTTATGGATCGCAAGTGGCGGCGCCTTTGTTTGCAAAAATAGCTTCGTTTAAATTACGATCGAGTGGTGTGGCTCCAGAAATTTTGGCAGAAAACGACATCTCGATCGTGCCAAAATCACAGGATGTTAAAGACCAAGAAACCAAAAGAGTCTACATTAACAACGGTCAATCAATGCAATTGACTGCAAGTAATTTAGCTCCTGAAAACACAATGCCGGCCTTAGAAGACATGAGTTTTCGAGCTGTTTTGCAAAAAGCTAATGAGCATCAATTAAAAATTAAATTTGTTGGTCAATCTCAACCACTCAATAACCTTAGAGTCCAATCAACATGGCCGCATCCAGGTGAAATGCTAGATGATTCGCGCAATGTAACGGTATTTCTTGAGAACGTAAAATAATCGCACTAACTACTGGCGCTCGAATAATTTTTTAAACAGAAGTTCCAATATTTACTTAGGCCGTAAAACAACAGAACCGGCATCACGATGGCCCAGATGACTAGTCCCCAATTGACGGGCTCCAGTAAAAACCGTGCCGGCACTGAGGCAATCATGGCGAACGGTAAAAAGAAAATCAGCACAAACCGCAAAATCCCGGCATAGATCGCATCAGGTCGTAGCCCTAGTCGAAATAGCGAATACCAAATGTATTGTAAAAAATCAGCTCGAGTAAATAAAATGGCCGTAGCATTCAAAGCGAAGCGTCCACAGAAAATCACACTTAAACCTGACGGAACCAACAAGATTAGCCATAAAAAATTAAGCCACTGAAAGCCTGGAATTTGCTGGCAAGCCCAAATTAATCCGGCAGCGGTTATAAAAAAACACGGAAAATGCGTAGTCGATAACCTTTGCGAGCTGAGCATAAACATTGAGTTGATCGGTTTAGTTAACAAAAGATCTAGATTTCCTTTACGAACATCATCATTAAATTTTACGAAGTTGCTGTCCCATAAAATCATGTAAATCGAATCTACAAATAATGCTAAAAAAATAAAAACCCGCATTTGCTCTAAACGCCAATCGCCAATAAAAGACGTGTGCCGAAAAATAACTTCATACAAAACGATTTGTGTAAAATACCAAACAAATTCGGCAATCATTAACAAAACAAAATTCAACCGAAACTCCATATCGGCTACCAGGCTAGCTTTAAAAAATGCGGCATAAAGTTGTAAGATCTTTTTCATAACGTTTAAGCTCCCGTGCCTGTGTAAGCTCGCAAACCTTTATTCCATAAATAGTGCCCAATAAAACAGAAAACCAAAATACTAATACTTACGCTTAAGAAACTGTCGCTAATCATACTGGCTTCAACTCGTCCGGTGATGTAGGCCACCGGAACATAAACTCCAGCTGAAAATGGCAAGATAAGTAATATTTTCGCCAGTAGAGGAGGCATTAAATCTATCGGGACGATTTCGCCGGCCAGTAAAAATAACGACAAATTTTTAACCAATGTTAAGGATCTGACGCGCGTTAAAAAAAACGCAAACGTGCTAATAATGAAACTTAAAGTATGTACCAAAAATAAATAATACACGACCAACAGCAGCGCTAAAGGAATGCGATCAAACTGAATCGGTAAATCAAAAAATAAACTGAGTCCTAGCGGGACCAGTAAAGACAACGACGTCGTCACTAATTTATAACCCAACAATTGACTCAGATAATACTCGTAAAAACTAATCGGGCGAGTCAGCACCACGTTAATTGCGCCCGAAGCGACTTCTTCAACCATCATCGATTCGTACATCCAGCTAATAGTGATGCGACCAATAAATGGCGCCCAAATTCCATAGGCTAAGTAATGCTCACGGCTGAATCCGCCAATTTCTAACGATTCTGTCGATTTAAATATGGCAATCCAAAGCAACAATTCAATCATGACCGTAATAATGGGCTGAATAAAAGCATCAATAAAAAAATTAAATCTATACTCTAGGTTCGTGACGATGGCTAATTCACTAAAAGCGAGATTCTTTCGCCAGAAAGCGATGAATGACTTCTTCAAAATCAACCTCTTCAATTTTTAATTCGGCCACGTCGCCATTTTTTAAGATTTCATCGAGCCTAAAAGAAAGCTCAGATTCTTGGAATACTAAACTCTTTTCTTCAATATCGTTTTTATAGCGATAAATAATTTTCCGACTTAAATCTGATGTCCCAGTAAATTCATCGACAGTTCCGTTGTAAACTAATTCGCCCTTAGAAATTAACAAAAGCTGGTCGGCCAATTGAGCAATGTCATCCATATAGTGAGACGTTAAGATAACAACTGGTTTAAACTCTTTAACGTAGCGTTGAAGAAAAGCGCGAATCGCCGCTTGCGCTAAAATATCCAAACCAATCGTCGGCTCATCTAGAAATAAAACTTTTGGAGAATGCAAAAGGGCGCCAATAATTTCCATTTTCATGCGTTCGCCAAGGCTCAAGCGACGCAGCTGAGTGTCGAGTACCGAAGTACAACCCAACATATCGGCTAATTCATTAACACGTTTTTTTGCTGCAATAGAATCAAGGTCATAAATTTTTGCCAGCATCGAATAGCTATCTCGCGCAGAAATATCCCACCAAAGTTGATTTTTTTGGCCGAGTAACAAGCTCATTTGGCGTAAAAATTCGTAATCACGTTTCCAAGGTTCAAAACCAAGAACTCGGGCCGAACCGGTGCTTGGGTAAATCAAACCCGCCAGAATTTTTAAAAGTGTTGTCTTACCAGCACCGTTTGATCCAATAAGACCAATGATTTTTCCGCTTTCGATTTTCAAATTTACGTTTTTTAAAGCTTGTTTTTCTGTGTATTCACGATTCCAAAAACCTTTGATCGAATTAACGATGCCTTCTTTTTTAGAATAGGTTTTATAAACACGAGATAAATTTTCGGTCTCAATGACGAAGCTCATGCCAAATTTTGCATGTAATTTTTAGCTTTTTCAATAGCTTTCATTGGTATTTCATGGCCGCCCGCAAAGGTTATTAAATCGGTCTTAATCTCATTTTGTTTAAACAAAGTTTGTAAGCCGAAGGTTCCCTTGATTGGAAGCACTTGATCTTGTTCACCGTGCGACAAAAAGACCTTTTGGTTTTTTCGCGCTGGCATTAATTTTTGCCAAGTCGAGCGTCGCACCAATGAGCCCGAAAAGGACAATAGACCTTTAGGAGTTTCAGGGGCTTGTAAATAGATTTCAGTCGCTAACATGGCGCCTTGAGAAAATCCGCCCAAAACGATTTGTGACCATGGAATTTGATAACTTTCGACGAACTTTAAAACGTTTTTTACGAGGTCTTCAACTCCCGGAGGCGAAATATCGCTCCAATCACCCGGTAATGACGACATTGCAATTGGCCACCAGGCACGACCGGTATAACCGCCGCCAATATCGACTTTGTGGATTCCCTGTGGAAAAACCCAATTATAATTTTGTGAATCAACAACTAGCTCTTCTTTCAGGCTAACCAAGTCTGACGAATCAGCACCATAGCCGTGAAACAAAAAAACTGCGGTTTTATTTTTAGTATTTTCCAGGAACTCGATGGCATTAATATTTGTTGTCTTACTCATAACTCTTTACTCTGTGTAGAGCCGTACTATATGATCTTTTTTGTGAAGCTGCAGCAGTTATTTTTAATTCCGTCATTGGCCAAACACACGATTGAGTTTCCGAAATCATTAAATGATTTGGAATTCACTGACGTGACAGCAAATTCAAAAAATGCCAGTGCAGCTGCTGTTTTTGTGGCCTACATAGGTGCTAAAAGTGATGGCCATCAGTATGTTGAAAATGCAATCCAAAATGGCGCCTTGGTTTTGGTTGTTGAAGACATCGCCAAAGTTCCAACTGATTATCCAGGTTTAGCGATTCAAGTGCAAAATGGCAAAAAAGTTCTGTCCGAACTGGCGGCCCAGCTCTACGGACACCCTTCAAAAAAGTTAACTTGCTTTGGTGTAACCGGTACAAACGGTAAAACCTCGATGACTTATTTAATTGAGCATTTTTTAAGTTGTGAAGGTCAGCGCGTTGGTGTTATCGGA
>JAYVHE010000195.1:0-7660 GCA_043771495.1 Bdellovibrio sp.
GTTTTAGCTCGTCATCTAGCTTTTAATTTCGAATGTCCTGGTACGAAAATTGAAATTTGTGACCAGTGCCAAATCAATTGAATTCGATTTTATTTTTTGTTTGTTTGTTGGTGGTCGTGAGTGCACCTTCTGTTGCTCGAACTGAGGCCATTCAATGTTTAGAATTACTCGGTGTTGTCCCGCAACCGCTCAGCGAAATCACGTCAGAAAAGTATGGGCCAAAAACCACTGCGGCACAACTTAAGGGTGGTCTAACGACCCATAAGCAAACGGTTTTTGTGATACGCAGAACGAAGACGCATATTATTCTGCGCAAAGCCAACGAGCTGTCTTGGGTTTCAAGAAAAACACATGTTGATGGAGCAGAAACGCCTCATGGTGATCCTCGCGCTTTGGTTTTAATTGCTGGAACTAAAATTGGCCGGTTTTTAGGTTTTAGATTAGTCGAAGGCGATGGTTACGTCGAACTGCATGTGCCGCAAGTCCACTATTTCAAATCAAAATTGGCGGTGCTTAACGGCAAACTGGTAAAAGCTGAGTTGGACCCGATTATTTTTAATTTGAAAAAAACCGGTTTGGCCTCGGACCGAGAAATCGTTGGTTTGTCTCGTCACAAAAAAGGTGTTAGTGAATTTCATTTTCCGTTCGATGATGCAGACCCCATGCTCCTGATCCATGAATACTCTTATCATTTAGCTGCGCTGTTAATGCCAAGTCCATCTCTGCGCCGAGCCAGTTTAGTTTCGGATCGTTTGATTGAATTTGCAAAAAGCCTTGAAAAAATTCCGGGGTTACATCAGGTTGCACGCGCTATCATTTCAGAACGAACGGAACAGCTTGATGCGGCTATTGGAGGTATAGCTTTTACTCTTTGGGGACTTAAATATAGTTTTCCGAATATGTCGTTTCGGGAAATCGCTAATAAGCTCTCGGAGAATCCGCATTCGAAAGAGCTCACCGAAATCAAAAACATGTTAGCCTATTTAACTCAATCGTCGACGACACCTTCACGCGCCGCAATTTTTAGCGCAATTATTTTCGCCGGTATTAACAAAATACGACTGACGTTCGATGAAAATGAACGATTTCGTTTAGCCAATGAACTCTCGGTGTTTAAAGATGATTTTGGAGTGCGTTTAACGCCGGCGCAAAAAGAATCATTGAAGCAAGCCATGTACGTTTTCTACGAAAAGTACGCAGCCGAGCACGACGGGTTTGATCCCGTGCAATCGGACCAAAACCTAGCCGATCCCGTCA
This sequence comes from Bdellovibrio sp., assembly GCA_043771495.1. Taxonomy (GTDB): domain Bacteria; phylum Bdellovibrionota; class Bdellovibrionia; order Bdellovibrionales; family Bdellovibrionaceae; genus Pseudobdellovibrio. Next base: position 1,258 of record JAYVHE010000195.1, read on the forward strand.
AGTTTTTGAAAGCTATTGATCAAACAATTCAGGATATTGAAAAAGTCATTTAACATAGAATAAATTTTTTTGCTTTTTTTCGCAGGACGAGAAAAAAAGTTCATTGTTTTTTCAATGACTTAGCATGTGGCCCTTTGAGCCATAAAAAAACGTTATGGATAAGTTCAAAATAAATGGCCGTGCTACCTCTTGACGAAAAAAAATTAAGGTTCATTATGTAAGCAAGAACAGTCCACGCAAACGGAAGAAGGAGGATCCAAAAATGAAATTCTCAAGACACCAAAAGCAACACTCTCACAAAGTCACTCGAAGATCTTATCTATTCACACACAGTCATCCTCCCCTGGCAAACTAACGGCTGAGTCCATATTGAGGGCTGCGACGCCATGAAAACAAATGCTTGACGGAATAAGCAAAATTAAAAAATAAATTAATTAAATCTCAAACAACGAAAATGTTTTTCGCATTCGTTTCAAATTTATTGAAAAGGATCAATAACGTTCGGATGCGTAACTCTCAACGATTTATCTCAACTTGGAGGAATTATGAATTCAAAAACTAACAACAACGACAACATTTCTGTACGCTTCACACATTTGCATCCTACCGATCATTCGGTCGATTACGTCCGCCAAGAGCTTAGTGGATTTAAGCATATGCTTCCGGAGAAATCAGTTTTGCACGCTGTATTTACGGCGCAAAAAGATTCGGTCAAAGCCACGCTCAAAGTTCTTACGCCTGCTGGGCAATTATTTACGGCAGCGAATGGACAATCGATCGCGGAAGCGTGTCGCTTGTTAGTAAATCATTTATCTCGCCGAGCGGATCGTTGGAAAAAACGTCGCCATGCTCGCGGCCCAAGCCGGTTTGATAAACTGGTGCCAGTCGAAGTGCAGACGTACTAAAAAATAATTAAACCTTTAACAAAGGAGCAAATTATAAATATTAGGGAAAAATTTTAAAACATAAAAAAGCCGTAGGTAATCCCTGCGGCTTTTTTTTTCGGTGCCAGGCTACTTTTCCGGACTCACCGCAGCGTCGGAAACTACTAATTTTGCGTTGATCATTGCAATCGTATTGCAATAGTGGTGGGAATGCCAAGAAATCCAGTCATCTTACAATCAGAGTTTCCATATAATATTAGTGCCAGATGCATTAATCGTGAATGGTTCAATATTCCAATGCAGATCGTATGGGAGATTTGTGCGGAAGTGTTGACTAAAACATGCAATGAGCACGATCTTAGAATTCACAGTTTTGTTTTGATGACTAATCATTTCCATCTGATTGCAACTACACCTGAAGCGAATATAAGTCAGTGCATGTTTCAATTTGTAGGGCTTACGAGCCGTAAGTTGGCAAAAGAAGGAAATCGCATTAATGAGACATTCGCAGGCCGTCATCACAAATGCATTTTGCAGAATCACAATTACTATTTAAATGCGTACAAATACAATTACCGAAATCCGGTCACAGCCGGAATTTGCAATTTAGTTGAGGATTATCCCTACAGCACATTTCAGTCGGTCTTGGGGCGATCAAAGCCGATCATTCCAATTCTTGAAGACACAACTTTCAATTTCGATCCGACGGGTACTCTCAAGTGGCTCAATGAAAAACCTGATCCGGAAATACAAGAAGCTGTACGATTCGGATTAAGACATCAGTTTTTTAAATCTAAAAAAAATCCAAGCCTGAATAAATCAATTCTTGCGGATAATGAAACTCTTTAGAACTCTAGTTGCTGCGGCGAGTCCGGAAAAGTAGCCTGGCACCGTTGAGTTACCAATTCAGCGAGAAATTCAGGAAGTGTATAGAATATTCAGGAATCAAATTGCCCGACTTAGACACGGCAACATAGGGTTTGTAACTAATGTGTTTACGAATCGCGATACGCTTACCAATACCGACGGACCCATAAAAATTAGCTTTTTGTTTTACTTCCAGCGTAAATTCATCGATTTGATCAATGGTTTTTGCGCCGACGGAACCGCTGACATAAAACGAGTTTGAATAGTCTGGTAGTAGGTTGGCAACTCCCGTGGCGTAAATCGTTAAATAGCTTTTAGAATCTGTGCTGTACATTCCAATAGATCCGCCGACTTGAAATGGAGTGCGGAGGTTGTGAAGGTAAGTCAGTTGTAAATTTGATTCCGTGTGCTCGGTTCCCACGGCATCTTTATACTTACGATAAAATCCACCACTCAAATTTATGTCTAATTCACTCTCGAACGCCGATAGCGCCACCGGTGTGGTGGTCGTCTCGGTGACGGTTGTCGATTGTGCAAAAGCATTTAATGAAAATAAAAAACATATCGCAAATTTAAACATGGTGATTCTTTCTGATTAAACTTTCTCGAGTCGGGCATATTTAGCCACGAATTTTTTAATGGTGCTGTCTTGAAACAGAACTTCAACCTTCATTGCATCGCCACTGCCTTCGGTCGAATAAATAGTACCAATACCGAATGTTGGGTGGCGGACTTTTGTATTTTTTGCATAACCCGAATCTGAGCTCACGCTGCCGTAAGTTTTTTTAGGCGATGATTCAACACCTGAGTAATCATTGTCGTAATCAGGAAATGCATCGTAGTCACTGGTGGAGCTTTTGTTGCCGTATTTGTTCATGAATGAACTATTTCGGTCAAATCGTGGTCGTGAAACGCCGCTTGAAACATCTTTTAAATTTTCTGGAATTTCGTTTAAAAATCGTGAGGGAGGATTGGAATTATCTTGGCCCCAGACTTTACGTGTGCGTGCGTAAGTCATCCATAACTTTTGTCGGGCGCGAGTCATTCCAACGTAGGCTAAACGGCGCTCTTCTTCCATTTCGCTTTCGTTTTCTTCGTCGCCACGGACTGAGGGGAATAAACGGTCTTCGCAACCCACGATAAAAACGTAAGGGTATTCTAAGCCTTTTGAAATATGCATCGTCATCATCGTCACAGCATTAAAATTGTTATCCATGCTGTCTTGATCCGAAGCCAAAGTTAACTCTTCGATATAATTTGATAACGTGGCTTCTTCGGCACGTTCTTTTTCGAACTGCACCAGGGCATTGTCGAGCTCTTCTAAATTTTGCATGCGAGCATCGGCTTCAGGTGTATCTTCTTTTTTAAGATTGGCTGTGTATTCGGTACGCTCGAGTAAGATTGAATAAAATTCGCTGAGTGAAAACTTTTTTTGTTGGCCCATGAGGTCTTCAATAAGATCCAAGAAGCGGCGAAGTTTTGAGGTTGTGCCTGCAGTGAAGTCGCGATCTAAAACCGCGGCTTGGGCGGCTTCATACATAGAAACTTTTTTCTGTTGTGCTAGTTCGTCAATATGATCAACAGTCGTTTTACCGATTCCGCGGGTAGGGACGTTGATGATACGTTTAAATGCAACATCATCCGCAGAATTTAAAATCAATCGGAAGTAACAAAGGATATCTTTAATTTCGGCACGTTCGTAGAATCGCATACCGCCAACAATTTTATACGGAATCGCTAAGGATCTTAACTGTTCCTCGAGGACTCGGGATTGCGCATTGGTTCTATAGAAAATCGCAAATTCATTGTTTTGCGTGCCAGAATCGAGCATGCGCTGAATCGTATGTGTCACAAAGCGAGCTTCGTCGTATTCGTTATTTTCTTCGCGGACGTTAATCTTTTCACCTTCTTCGTTGTTGGTAAAAAGAGTTTTGTCTTTGCGCTCGCTGTTGTTGGCAATAACAGTTGTTGCGGCTGTAACAATATTTTTTGTAGATCTATAGTTTTCTTCCAGTTTAACGATTTTCGCTTCTGGGAAATCTTTTTCAAAATTTAGAATATTTGAAATGTCTGCGCCGCGCCAAGAATAGATGGACTGGTCTTCGTCGCCGACAACACAAAAATTACGATGCGCTTTTGATAAAAGCTGCATCAACAAATATTGAATGTGATTGGTGTCTTGATATTCATCCACCATGATATAACGAAATTTCTGCTGATACTGAGACAAAATATCTGGGTACATTTGAAAAAGCTCATAAGTCTTCATCAGTAGATCATCAAAATCTAAGGCGTTGGCCTTTTTCATTTCGGCTTCGTACTGCGTGTAAACTTTTAGAGTTTTGTCGTCTAAGAATCCTTTTTTTGCGCGTGAAAATGCATCGGGACTTAGTCCCATCATTTTGGCGTTACTGATGCGTGATTGAAAACTCTTTGGGGGATACATTTTATCGTTCAAACCAACTGCAGTAAGGACGCGTTTAATTTGGCTCAGCTGATCGCCAGAATCGTAAATCGTGAATGGCTTTTTATAATCTAATAATTCAATGTGACGACGTAACACACGAACACAGAAAGAGTGAAACGTACTAATCCACATTTCGCCACCAACAGGAATTCCTAAATCTGAAAGAATTTTATAAATTCGATGTTCCATTTCAGAGGCGGCTTTATTTGTGAACGTTACACATAAAATATCATCGGGAGCCGCTTTGCCGTTGGCAATCAGTGAGGCCATTCGGTGAGTCAGGACTCGAGTTTTTCCAGAGCCAGCTCCGGCTAAAATTAAAAGTGGTCCGTCCAAAGTTTTGACAGCGTCAGCTTGCGCAGGATTGAGGCCTTGTGTAAGGATTTCAGGGTTCAACATAAGCCTACTTTTTTAACTCATGAATTTGAGAAGTGCGAAGAATACTTCTATAATTGACGCGATGAACATTGTGGGTCGGGTAGCTCTAACATGGCTTGTTCTTTTAATCTTCTCTTGTCAGCCGAAATCACCGTTAAGTGATGTCAGCGGCAACGTTAATGTGCTTATTCCAAAACCGATAGACGGAAAAACAAGTTATACCCTTGAGCCTGTGCAATTGAACGACATTAAAGTGCTTAAAGAAATGCGTGGAAATTACGCCGAATTTTTCTATGCACCGGGATCCAACGAAGGTTCACTTTTCGGAACTGCTCCGCAGGCCCGCTATTCGAAATCGCCAAAGGGATTTTACATTCCGCTGGATATGATTTCTTCTCAGATGGCGACCATTTATTTTCATTTGCAAAATCTAATTCAGCTTAACGAGTCTGTTGATTTACAAAATATAACACGTAAACCATTTCAGGTTGGCTTAGAGGTTCGAAAAACCGATCGTGAAAAACTTTACGAAAAAAATAATGCCTTCTACGATGGTTTTAGTGATTCGATGCTTTTTTTACCGATGACGACGACGGAACTATCGTTGGCATTAAATGCCGGCGTTATTGCGCATGAGTTTTTTCATTCTATTTTTTATAAAAAAGTTTTGGGAAAAATTAAGATTGCAGGCAAATCAATTAGTGCTGAAAGCATTAAAACAGCCAAAAATGACGCCGAACTTTTTAATTTAACTTACGCGCGGGGCTTGAATGAAGGCCTAGCTGATTTTTGGGGATGGCTTTACACCAAAGACAAAGACTTTATGACGTTGTCGTTTGCGGGAATGCAAAATAGTCGGAGTTTGAGTTTAGCGGAAGGCGCCTTCGGTGCACATCAGCGCGATGCAGACATTCAGAATAAAATAAAGGACGCTTTAGAACAATTAGGTCAAACTAACGAACTATTATTAGATTACATCTATTTAGTCGGGACTCCTCACGCGCGATTTTTACGGCAGTTAGTTAATTTGGAACCAAACAACGTGGCTGCGCTTAAAACAATGTATCGAGTTGAAAGTGACGAAAAAAAGTGGATCCGTGTTGTCGTTGATTTCTTGGATCAATTGAGTTCTGAATTAGAAGCCAATTCCACAAAAGCAATCTCGGCCGCTCGATTATTTGAATACGTTGGTGAGCGTTCGCTGCAAGAAGACCTTTTAAACTTAGAACAATGTAAATTTATTTTGAACTACCTGGGCGACGTTGAAAAGAGTTTGTCAACGAGAGCGATTAGCGCTAACGGCAAAGAACTTAATTGCGAGAAGAAAACAAATTCGGAGGCGTATGAAATCACTACTCGTTAGTTTTTTTATTTTATGTTCGCTGACCGCATTGGCGCAACCCAGCCCATCACAGCCGCCTGTGGCGGCTCCACAAACAAGATTCAAAACGCCAACGGCAAATTCGTCGATGACCGATTTACGATTAAATATTTTTTTACCTGGCGCGCAAATGCGCTACCAAGACACTGGAATGCAGAGCCAAGAACTCGTCACGCATTATACTTATACGGTGTCCGGACAAGCTGATCGATTTTTATTGGGCTTTGAATATTTAACTTTGGTCGAAAACTCAGGGAATCAAAGTTTTGAAGTGCAGCGCAATTTTAGAGAAATGAATTTATTTTTTGGCTATGCAGCCTTTAAAAAAGATTTTATGGTTTCAGGTCAATTTTTATTAGAATTTATGCTGACGCCTCAGGTGATTTTGGGTCGATCAAGCAACGTTGTCGATACTCGCTTGTTGGG
>JAYVHE010000196.1:0-15435 GCA_043771495.1 Bdellovibrio sp.
CAGCACCCAAAGTATTTTTCTCATGGGCACAACCTTACGATAGAATGTGTGCCCGCGGATTTGATTTTTCAAATCTTGATAAAGATGCCGACAATGAAAAATTGCAACAAAGCTGGAGCACTGAGCTTAAAGATCGAATTCCAGAGTTTCAACAAAAGTGGGACGAACTATCGCCTGAACTATTTAAAGTCTTGCTGGCAGAATTTAAACGAGATTTTTCTAGATCTGAATATACGGCGTCACTTTCGACGTGCGCTGTGGCTCCCTCAATGCCCGATCCATTTGTGTTAAATGTTTCTCGTTACTTAAAAACATACATGTCGCCCAAACCACCTCGAGATTTAAAGCTATTCATAGATGTCGCTTTTCATGAACTTTTGCACTTGTGGATTGCGGAAAACTTTAAGCAGGAAACAGCTCTAAAAATTAAGTATAAAAATGAGAAGTTAGGCGTAACCAACCATATTCATCTTTTTGCGATGCAAAGTCTGATCTATGAAAAAGCAAAAAGGAAAAATCTTTGGAAAGAAGTGCATGATTTTCATATTCGCAAAGGGGGCCCGCACAAACGTGCCATGCAGATATTAGACATAGAAGGCCGACAAAAAATTTTAAGGGAACTCTAATAGTCCGCTTTAAAACCACTTCCATTTATTCACTAAATGTCATTTCAGTCTTTACATTCCTAACCAGATCGACAAATAAAATTTCTTCCGGTGAATGAGAAATTTTATTTATAAAGTAATCGTTGTCGCCAAAGCACTACGAGTCATCAACAGTTCGATTTCTTCAACTTCCTTAGGCACCAAAGACGTTAAAACTTCGCAGCCTTTTTCAGTGATCATGACGTTGTCTTCGATACGAACGCCAATTCCGCGCAATTCCGCAGGAGCTGTTTTATCTGCCGCTGGAATATATATTCCCGGTTCTACAGTAAAACACATGCCGGCCTCGAGCGGTTGAGGCTTGCCTTTAATCATGTAAAGACCTGTGTCGTGAACATCCATGCCGAGCCAGTGACCAATGCCATGTGGATAATATTTTTTATATTCCAATGATTTAATCACGTCTTCTTTGCGACCCGTTAATAATCCTAACTCGAACAACGCGTCCGTTATTAAGTTAACGCCCATCTCTTGTAAATCCTTAAACAAAACTCCGGGCTTGATCGCTTCGATGACTTGCTTTTGAATTTTTAAGACCAAATCATAAACGCTTTTTTGAGGTGTTGTAAAACGGCCATTCACTGGAAATGTTCGTGTGATATCGCCCGTATAAAAATTGTACTCTGCACCGGCATCAATCAATAACAAATCGCCATCTTTGCAAACTTGATCATTAAAACGGTAATGCAAAGTCGTTGCACTACTGCCTGAGGCCACAATGGCGCCGTAGCCTTCGCGCATAGCTCCGTGCTTGTAAAATTCAGAAATAATTAACCCTTCAAGGTGCTTTTCGTTAATTCCCGGCTGAGTTAACTTCATAGCCAAAACGTGGCCACGCGCCGAAATCTCGCAGGCTTTTCTTAAATTTTGCAGGTCGTAGCTGTCTTTACGTAAACGGAATTCACCCAAAAATGTATCGGCGTCTTTAACAGTTAATAATCCATAGCCTGCACGACCGTAAACTTTTTTCAAATCTTTTAATAATTTTTTAAAAATTTGATCAGCCCATTCATTTTTAAACATTCGAAAATAAATATCTTCGAAGTCCTTTAGTAAAGTCACCGAATGCAAGTGGAAATCATCAATTGGAAAAACGGCGTCGACGCCAAATTCAGCTTTGGCAGCATCAATACCAAAACGGAATCCATCCCACGTTTCACGCTCAACATTTTTTTTGCGAACAAACAAAACTGTTTGCGGAGTCCGACCCGGCAATAATAATAAAATACTTTCTGGTTCTTCGAACCCAGTTAAGTAATATAAATTTGAATCTGGACGGTACGAGTGCTCAACGTCGTCGTTACGAAGAAACTCAGGGTGTGACGCAACCAAAAGTGGTGTTCCGTTTAAAGCGGCCAAAACTTTTTCACGACGAGCTTTAAAAACGGTTATATTTTCACGAATGCGACGACCATTTGTGTCGGTAGCAAAGTTTGTGGAAGTTGCTGCTGTCATAAATTCTCCTGAATTAATAGCCGTACTTTTTGGCTAATACTTTAACTTGATCATACGCTAAATTGGTCGATTGGGCCAGCACTTCACGACGATCATCGAAATCATCAATCTTATGATTATCAAAACTGATATTTATGAATTCGTCCACTGGAGCCGTTTTTAACGAAGCTGAAGCCCATTGCCACATTTGATTTTCGACGGAATCTAACGATTTAACATAGGTATTTTGCCCATTCTGGCTGAGCACATTAATTAAAATGATTTTAGTGGCCCCGCTGGCGCGTAGGTGCTGTGTTAAAGCTGGTAAATGGTCCATAGCCGCGATGCTACTTGAAAATGGAGGGACGGCCCCGGGTGATGGCAAACAAAATGGAAGCAGTTGTTCTAAGTTTCCACGATTCAATAGATACGGATTCTGCTTTTTTAAGTTTACACTCGGACAAACGAATGGAATTTTTAAATCTGCAATCGATTTCTTTTCAAACGCCTGTTTTAAAAATTTTTCCCAATCATCGATATCTTTAAATTTTGCAAGCTCCCACTCGACTTCATTTGGCGATAAATTTTGCGCGTAAACAGCAGCAACAACCGAACCCCATTCAATTCCGGCAACGGCAACGACCGGAATTTTAAATTTTTGAAATTCTTTTAAAACGGCAACATGACCCCAGGCCTTAACTCCACCACCAGAAAAAATAACGGCGAATTTTTCATTTCTACGGATTCCTGCACCTGCTGTGTTTGGTGTGATCACTTTAGGTTCTACAACCACGGGTGGAATTGGTGAAGTCACCGGCGGAACTCCAGGAATAGGTTCTGGCTGGACAATGACCGGTGCTTGAGGAACACCCGGCGTTGGTGGCTTGTCTTCGCCTGGAGCTTTTGACTTTTTTAAATGCTGACACGATGAAAAAACAAAAACTAAAACAATAATAAAAAATGCTTGCGATAAATGACTATAAGATTTTTTTTCCATAAATAAAAAACTCCATATTCCCTTCTTTCCCTGGCACTGCCGAAGGAAAATAATCAATCACGGATCCAAATTGCGCTTCGAATAATCGTCGCATGTTTTTTTCCAGAATAGAATAAAATTGATGGTCCTGTACTCGACCCTTATTGTCTAAGAGATCGGGCCCACATTCAAACTGTGGTTTAACTAAAACGAGGTACTCTCCGCCGGCCTTAACAAACTCTGAAATTGGAGCAATAACTTGGGTCAAAGATATAAAAGAAACATCGATAACTAATAAATCGAAGAGCCCAGCTTCGGTTTGCTGGATAAAACGGGTTGATTGTCGCAATTCCTTCACATTGGTGCTTTCGATAGAGATGCACTGAAGATCAGATTGTAACTTTGGATGTAACTGACCGTGGCCAACATCGATTCCGACAACGTGCTTAATTCCATTTTGCAAAAGGCAATCAGAAAATCCACCGGTCGATTGTCCGATATCTAAGACTCGGTAGTCTTTGACGACTAATTTTAAATGCAGCAGGGCCGCCTCTAATTTTAACCCGGCCCGGGATACATATTTTAATAATTCTTGGTCGATGATTTCAATTTTATTTTTTTCAGAATCGCTAACCGAGTAACTGGATTTAGAAATGACTTTTCCGGCGACTTGAACTTTTCCTGCGTCAATTAAGGCTTGGGCTTTGGTGCGAGATTCAATATTAAAAAATTCGACAAGGACTTGATCTAACCTCATTAGCTGTTTCGTTGTAGATTATAATCTAAAAGGAATTTTAAAGATTCACACCGATACTCAGACAAATAAGCTAAAGCCATTTCAGCAGACGTGGTTACACGGCTCAGTTCGGCCTGAGTTTTTTCAACGCCAATTAAAAATGGAAAACTTTTTGCGTCTTGAGAGTTTTCTTTTGTATCTAAAAGATCATCTTTAATTTGAAAGGCTAAGCCTAGATTTAGTCCGTAGGTTTTAAAATGTGCAATCTGATCTTTTGAAATTTGCGCCAGTACAGCCACTGCGGTGACTGCATTTTCAATGAGACGACCTGTTTTTAATTGGTGAATTTGTTTTAACTGATCGTAAGTGATGTCTTTGTCAGCCTTCATATCCCAGGTTTGTCCACTGACCATACCCACAGAACCTGTGGCTATTGAAAATTCTTTAATGATGCGTAACACGGTTTCAGGTTTTACTCTTTGTGAAGTAGCTAAATCTGTTAGAACCGCAAAAGCATCTGTCAGCAAAGCATCGCCGGCAAGTAAAGCAATGTCTTCGCCAAACTTTTTGTGATTCGTCGGTTGACCGCGGCGAAAATCATCGTTGTCCATACAGGGCAAATCATCGTGAATTAGTGAATACGTATGAATCAACTCCGTCGCTAAAGCGATTGGAAAAATGTCGTCCAATTTTAACTGAAGGGCTTGCGCCGTAATGTAACTTAAAAAGGGACGGAAGCGTTTGCCACCGGAAAAAAAAGAATAGATTTTACTTTCATGCAATAGTGAATTGGACCCATTTGATTGTGCTAACTCCGCAAAATATTTTTCGGCACGCTGATCAAACTGTTGTCTAAAATTTTTTAGTTCAGTTTCAATGGGTTGCAAGTCGCCTAGTCCTCGATCTTGAACGGTTCAGTCACTGCTTTACCGCTATCGTCTACAGAAACTAATTTTTTAACTTGAGTTTCTGCTTTGCTCAATTGCGTTTGGCATTCACGTGAAAGCTTAACGCCTTCTTCAAAAAATTTTAAAGAGTCCTCTAAAGACAATTCGCCTTTTTCCATTTTTTGTACGATTTCCTCTAAACGACCTAATTTTTTTTCAAATTCCATAGTTAACCTCGTTTTTAATTTTTGTCTAAGGCAACGGAATTGACCGTTGCGGTAATATGACCATCAGCCACTTTGATTTCAAGCTGGTCATCTTTTTTAATTTGTTTAACAGACTTAATCACCTGTTGATTTTTTTTAACGATAGAATAGCCACGCTCGACAACTTTCAGCGGACTTAGGGAATCTAAAAGCCCCATTAAACTTGTGATCGCTAATTTTTTCTCGTGAATGAGGGTTGCCGTTGCCTGGTTCATAGAATGTAACAAGTAGCGAAGTTCCTGTTTCTTTTCTTCGATGGTGATCATCGGATTTTTTAGACGCCCTTTTAAAATTAGAATATCTTTTGAAAAACTATTTAACAACTGTTCGGCGGAAACTAATAATCGGGAATACAGTTCGTCGTTACGCTGAATCAGATCGGCCAGTTTACGGCGCGGGTCTATAAGGCGAAAATTCAAATTGCGAACTTTTTCTTTAAACGAATGCATCGCTTTATTCATCGACATTGCAATCATGCGTTCTTTTTGCTGAATACGTTGTTTGATTTCGACTGTGCTTTGCGCCACAAGTTCGGCCGCGGCGGACGGCGTCGGAGCACGCAAATCTGAAACAAAATCACAAATCGTAAAATCAATTTCGTGCCCCACAGCAGAGATCACTGGGATTTTCGAACCTGCAATTAAACGCGCAAGTCCTTCGTCATTGAAGCCCCATAAATCTTCCATCGATCCGCCGCCACGACCAATAATGATGACATCAGGCTTGATGCGCTCGGCTTGGCTAAACGCAACACGTAAGGCTTCAGCGCATTGAGGTCCCTGAACAAGACTTGGAACAATTGTGATTTCAATAGCAGGAGCGCGACGACGCAAAATATTTAAGATATCGTGCACGGCTGCACCTGTTGGTGAAGTTACAACAGCAATTGAAGTTGGAAATAACGGAATTTGTTTTTTACGAGCCGGATCAAATAGACCTTCTGATTTTAATTTTTCTTTGAGCTGTTCGAATTGTTTTTGCAGAGCGCCAGCTCCGACAGGCTCCATGTATTCACAGGCAATTTGGTAGGTTCCGCGGGGTTCATAAACTGTCACACGTGCCCGAATTAAAACTTGTAAGCCATCATGCGGTTTAAATTTTAATTTAGAATTAAAGCCGCGAAACATGACGGCCGAAATTTGGGATTTATTATCTTTGATTGAAAAATAAAAATGACCGGAAGTATGAGGTTTAAAATTTGAAATCTCCCCTTGAACCCATAGCACACCAATTTGCCCTTCAAGCAACTGACGAATTTTAGAATTCAACTGTTCAACAGTATAAACTTGGGCGGCTTGGTTGTTAGGCTGAGTCGTATCTTGGGTCTCAATTGACATGCGGGAAATTTAGCAGTGCCCATGAAAACAAGTCAATAAACTAACAGGTTTTTTGTGATGTATGCTCTAGGTCAAAAACAGATTCTGAGCGGACCATAATCCACCGACAAAAAAGGCCAGAAATCCAATGGACTTGTGCTTTAAAAATTGTTCATGATAGAGCGGCATTTTCTTCTTTGCAAATGAAAGCACCGGCGGTACTTCCAGCAATAGGATTAGGATACAGCCATAGCCAAAAATGATAAATGGAAAGTAAAAGTCAACCTTTTCGATCATAATATCTTATCGGCGCTTTTATTGGGTTTAAGAGTCGAGTTTTAAAACACTGCGTTTTAAGGTCGGGAAAGCTCATAAAAAAATCACGAAAATTGGACTTTTTAGGACGATTAATATAGTATTTAAATATAGAGAGTTCGATTGACGTAAGACTCATCGAAAATAAACCTTACAAGCATAATTTAGGGGGCTGTCCCTGGGAATGGTGTGCAAGCTCACCTCGTAGTGAGAAGCCTAAAGTTCCTATCATGGCCACCCACCTTGCGTAAACGAGGTTTATCTTTCAGAGTTGTCATCGGGCTCTTTTTTTTTGTCTAAAACCGTTTCATTCTGAGACGAAAAGTCTAGTTATTGACCTGTTTGAAGCACAATTTTTGATTCAGATTTCCCTCGTAAAACCCGATAAGTCCTTGTGGTTATCAGAGGCCTAATTCTTTTTATTTTAGCTTGTGCATTGACGGTGTTCTACACAAACTGTGGACCCGGAATGGATTCACGATTCAACGAATATCTGTCATTAAATTTAGAAAAACCCAATTGCACAAAAAATATTTTATACACTCGCGGTGTCGTCTTAGTTGGAATTGCAGAATTTGAAAAACGTTCAGTCGCTATTGTTACTGAAAACTCTAAAGTCTCAAACATGACCTTGTCGGATCCTTTGCCGCAACCACTTCCGATCCAAAACGCCGAAGTCGTTGTTTACGACAAGTACAACCAGTTGGTTCAATGTGGAAAAACAGATTCGATTGGAAACTTTAAATCAATAAATGGAACTGATTTAATTATTCCAGCGGTGAGCGGCGAATACAAAGTTCGCATTAACGCACGTTCAAAAATCGATTTTGGCGGAACTAATAATTTACTGAACGTCGCTGTCAAAAAAGATATCTACCAAGACGAAATTTATTTTATTGAAAAGCTATTTTCAATCGATGGCACAAACGGCACAAGCCTTTCAATTGTGGCGAAAGCTCGTCAGTTAGACTCAGAAAACATTGAAGCTGGAGCGTTTAACATTCTGAACACAATTCAAAAGTCTTACGAATATATTAAAAGCAGCACGATCGGAATCGACACAACGTGCATGAGCACTCCGCTGAATGTTTTTTGGAAAGCCGGATTTAACCCAGTTCAGTATGAAAGCCCCGAGGCTGATCCAATGACGTTGTCGAACACTTCGTACTATTCAAGAAAATCTAAAAAATTATTTATTACAGGTGGCCAACTTGGCAATGTGAGTATGGCTAACACGGATCACTTCGACGATTTTGCTGTCGCCCATGAATTAGGTCACTACATCGAAGACAATTGCGGCCAATGGACTTCACCCGGCGGTTCGCATTCGCTGATTGTTCGGATAGATCCGCGATTAGCTTGGTCAGAAGGCTGGTCGAATTATTTGGCGGCGCAAATTATAAATAATAAAATTGTTGAATTAGACCCGTCATTGCCAGGAAAACTTTCTGCGGCTGGCGAAATTTACGGCTGGTCCTACTTTTTTAATTCATCTGGATTTTCAGACTCACTCCAAAATGTGGGTAACGGCCAAGGATTTTTAATTGATTTTAAAAAAGCTGGAACTGATCCTGGCCAATGGCCTCTGGGTTCGCCATTTTCGGGAATTGAGTACGACCGCGTTGTGCCAACGACATTTCCAGGCGAAGGACATTTTCGTGAAGGCGCTATCTCACGCGGATTGTTTAAAATTACAAACACCTGCGGACCATACTGTACACCGTCAGCTATTAGTTTTACCGAGATGTGGAAATCGTTTAATAAATTGACGGGAATAGGCTTTAGTAAAAACCCATTTGTTAGTTCGCATGACTTTTTTGAAAACTTAAGAACTCGTGTCGGAATAACTGCTCCGCAAGAAACGACTTTAATCAACGATGCGTTGCAATTACGTTCTTCGGGAACTTTTTTAGCGAGTGGATTTACTTCATGGGTTCCATTTGCTCATCGGCTCGCTCAAACAGGTGCTGCGTGCCCGCTAAAAATTCAACCACGCCCTGACGATAATTCTTTAACCGGTGGTCAGTCGGATCAGCGTTACTCGAACCACTTTTACACACTAGATCTTTTTGATCCGACTTTAGCAGGTCTGACAACAATTTCGATTACGTTTACAAAAGTTGCCGGATCAAATGTTGATCATGACCTCATTTTATTTAAACCTGATTATCTTTTTAACGATGACTATCGATGTACAGATTTAGATAGTACCTCTGGCAATTGCAATGGCTCTTGGGTTCCACAAAGAACGACCAACGAACACGTGATTGTTGCCAATCGCTCGATAGCTACGACTTTGGGTACATCGTATAGCAAAGCTCTAAATAATTTGAACAATCTAGATAAAACTCAATTTTACCTTTTGGATTTACGAGCTTATACCGCAAATCTAAATCCGTTAACGTCGACTGAATACACTTACATTATTACCAGCAACTTGGGGCCACTATGTCCACAATAAGCTATTTCAAAACTCTAGTAGCTATTTTTTGTTTGGTTAGCCTGTCGAGTTGCTTTGAATCTAAATCGGCGTCGCCGGCATTTAAGCAAAGTCAGTTTTCGTATCATGGAACGACGCCAAGAAATCTTGGATTGCAATTTAAATTGCGTGGCAATACGGATCGAGTCATCACAGCTGTTGTAACACTTCCAGAATATTTAGATTTCAAAAATCAAAAAATTCAGTACCGATGGCAGCTTGATGAAGGCGTTGAACTTGTTGATGGCCAAAGGGTTGGTGAATTTGCCTTGGTGACCTCGGATAAAAAAATAGAAATTCATTTAAAAGTAGGAAACTTCGGCATCGAAGGCAAAAAGTTTGTTCGCTTTGAAGCTTCAAGTCTAGTTGGCAAAAACCGATTTTTTATTGATGGAATTGTGTCCTCGCAAAATGAATCATCTTTTGAAAATTTTGTTCAAGATATCGAAAATTACAAAAAGAAAGAACACCTGAATGACTCTAAATAACTTCACGTTAGTTGCAGTTTTAATTTTTCTATTAACGTCGTGTTCAAAACAAGAATCCGATCAGGATACGCCAGCGCCGTCGACTCCCACGGAAGCTTCCTTTTGTGATACATCCACATCGTATTCTTCGACGGCTTTTATATCTGGTACTGCAACATTTAGTAAACGCACAATTAATGTTTCGCATACTTTTGGCAATGTGACTCGTTTAGTTTTAAGTCAAAACGCAATCGGAACAAATTTACCAATTCGCTATGCAGAAGTGCGGGTTACCGATTCTGCCGGGAATACAGTTCAGTGTGGTCGCACTAATGCGGCAGGTGCATTCAAAGCTTTAGATGGAACTTCGAATTTAATTCTTCCTGCTAGTGCTGGAAACTACACGGTCTCAGTTTACTCTAGGTCTAATTCAACACTTCCAGTTTTAGGTGGGAAGCCTAGTTTTAAACTTTATGCTTCTGTAAAAAATGATCTGAGTACAAACGCTGCGTACAGCATCGGAGTTACCGTCGCTTCTACAGGAGCTGGGGCTGTCGCTACAAATGTAAATGCCACACATTCAGAATCACAGTCAACAGCCATCGAAGGTGGCGCATTTAATATCTATAATGATATTTTAACGGCCTATGATTACTTGGCCTATAATACTGGAGCCATAGATCTAACATGCCTGAATACAAAATTAGATGTTTATTGGAAAGCAGGATTTAATCCCGCTCAGTATATTTATCCGTCTGCAGATCCTGGCAGCTTAGGAACAATTTCATATTATATAAAAGGCCAAAACCAAATGTTCATTAATGGTGGACGTTTAGGAAACGTATCAACACAAGATACTGATCATTTTGATGATGCTGTTATTATTCATGAGTTGGGTCACCACGTAGAAACGGTTTGCGGCACAATGGATTCTCCCGGAGGATCACATAACGGAATGTACCGCATAGATCCGCGTTTAGCTTGGTCTGAGGGCTGGGGAAATTTTTTTGGTGCGCATATTATTCGTAATAAACTAAGTGATATTAATCCAGATTTAGCGGCTAGCTTACCAGCAAGTGGTTGGTTATTTTACTATGATTCGGAAGGCTACGGCGCAAGCACCGGTTTTGAATACATTCGCATTAATCTTGCGCGCGTCGGAAATAGCACGACAGAAACACTTTGGGTTTCACCGGGCTCAAGCACCAATGTTACCTATGACCGGGTCTTTCCAAATTTATATCCGGGCGAAGGACACTTTCGTGAAGTTTCAGTGGCTCGCGGCTTATTTAAGGGAACCAACACGTGCACAAATTGCACGGGTTCAAATTATTTTACACAGTATTGGCAAGCATTAGAGAAACGCAGTGGCGGAATTGGAATGGGTTTGCCGAATCTTCCGTTTAGATCGTCTATAAAATTTATTGATCGTATCCGTGCCGCGCAAGGCGGAACACTAGCTGCAAATTTGACAACGCTATTTACAACTGACGAGGCACTTCATCCGGTTGGTCACGCCGATTACACAAGTGGCGGGAATACTCTTTGGGTACCCTATGCAATTAAACTAGTTCCAAGTGGCGGTTGTAATTTAAGAATACAACCGCGCGAAAATGACTTCGCCGCAAATACCGACTCAGATCAACGCTACTCCAATCACTTTTATTTTATTGATAAAGGCGCCTTACCTGGTGTGACCTCAATCAATCTTACGTCGAGTTTTTTATCCGGTTCAACCGTCGATATGGATGCTATTTTATTTATTTTGGATTACAGATTCAATCAAGATTACCAAGAAGATTCTAACGGAAATATTTCAACGTATAACAAAACAGTCCCTGAAGATGCCATACTGTATTCGCGAACTGCAGCCGGCTCTGAGTCTATAAATCTATCCGGACTTTCATCGGGAACTTCGTATTTACTCAACATTCGAGCTTACTCTAACTCACCAAACACTATACTAGGAAATACGGAATATTCGTATTCGTTAACGGACCAATCAGGAGGCGCGTTATGCCCAGCAAGTTCATACTAAGTTCAACTGTCACGATCGTATGTGGAGTTTTCATTGGTTATTTTGGAATGCAGTTTGTTAAAAATTCGACGACGACTCAGTCGTCATCATTTGCATCGTTAGCCAAAGATCCACAAATTATGAAACTAGGGGCAGATCAAATTTCTAAGGACTATTTTGAAGTCCGCTTTGACAACAATGCCATCGCTGATACGAATGAAAAACCGGCCTTAGTTAAAGTTAAGGTGATTGCTATTAAAGAAATACCAGCCGGTTTAAATTATAAATGGGTTCTAGGTAAAGACATGACTTCAACCGCGGCATTAGAAGGCTCATTTCCATCATTTCAACCTGGCGAAGAAAAAACATTTGAAATTTCAGTTTTAGGTTTTTCTAAGGAATCAGTGGCACATATTTCGTTTTCAGTTTCTGGCTTGTTAGGCACACACTCTGTTAAGCGAGACATTATTGCCTCTTCACGACCTGAAGATTCATACGAATACGCCTTACAACAACAGGCACTTTATCAAGAACAGTTTGTAACAAAGGGCCAAAGCAACAAGACGCAAAAATCCCTAAAAAAAGGTTTTCGCGGGCAATTTGATCCTGAAAAAATTGTCCGCTAATGAAGTTTTTTGTAATTCTACTGTTTTCAATAAATGCTAGAGCCGAATTCGACACTAAAAAAATCGACGGCTTTTTTAAGTGGCTTAATCAAACTGAATCAAAATTTAGTCAGTGTAAAGTAGAGCTTATAAATAGCTTCTATGTTTTATGCGACAATACAAAGGTTCCCAAAGATGTATTGGTTAAGCTAGCAAAAGAAACTCCCTCAGAAGTCGAAAAATTCCTCATCGAAAAAAGTATTAAGACTGTAAAGATTTGCGAATCAACAAATAAAGACTGCACCCCGCCCGACTCAAAAATTCAGAAGACCATGACGAACCTACACGGCCTGTATAGTGCAGCAGATAATTCGATTACATTTAAAGAAGGCTCTTCAACGGGAGTACTGATCCATGAATACATTCACTTCCTACAAACTCGAAACGAAAATCCAATCCATGGAAAAGTTTATAAAAAAACTAGAAACGACGTTCAAAAAGAAATCAATGCCGAATTGGATCGACTGGAGCAAAAAATTTTCGAAGCCCAAAAATCAAAAAATAATATAGAAATGATGAAACTAACTCAGGTCTTTATTAAAATAAATAGCTACATGATCGATTTCGGTAAGTGGCAAGACATAATCGACGAACGATCAATATTCCTACTCTATAAAGACCACGGCAACGAAATCGGAATGGCTCAGACCGATATAGACTTTGCAGTCAAAAAACTAAATGCACTCTGCGACAACGCAAAGCTGAAGCGGTCCTTACCAGAGTGTGGGTAAACACTTCTATCTTAGATTTACCATTTCCGCTTAGTCCGCACTTCGATTGAGCTCTAACTTAGCTTGTCGCGCGAGTAGCTGGCGGGCACCGCCCCGCTTTTTGAACTATTCCAGTTCTATGAAACAACAGAGCTTTTTAAAACCCGGTCGAAAAGAACACGGCGGCATCTTGTCTGCGCGATCGCGAAGATCTCGTCGACCATTATCTACAAAACATCCATTGCACTTAACCTTACGTTCAGATTTTGCTTACGGTTCGAGGTCCTTACTCAAGCATCGAGCATTAATTTATAGCATTGGCAAAAAATTTTCTCACCGATTCGGTGTAAAGATATATCGACAAGCTATTTGCGGGAATCATATTCATCTGCTTGTTCGTGGAACGACTCGAATAGGTTTGCAGAACTTCTTTCGTGTATTTTCTGGGCACATAGCGCAGCAGATCCTGGGCACCGCCCCGATTACGGCGCATGAGAGGAGTAAAGTGCTAGGCCGGGTTTCTGGGGGCGGTGCCCCTGTTGACTCTGAACTGAAACGTTCGCTTGTTAAAGAACGCCATTCGAAAGTGGGCTTACGAAAAGGGTGCAAAAAAAATCAACGCCAGTTTTGGGCTTTACTTACTTACACTCGGGTTATTAGTTGGGGGAAAGAATTTTCTGCGGTTAGTCGTTACATTTTGCAGAATACGCTGGAGGCCTTGCGACTTATTGCCTATCAACCTCGGAAAAAACAAAATGTAAAATTATCAATCGCTGGAACTAGTTCCGCTTGAATGGACGAAGTCCATTGTATTGTATTTGCTCCGGACGAAGCCCAAGGCCCTTATAAAGGAATAACTTCGATTGTTGGATTGAATTCGTCGCGCAAAATGCCTTCAATGGCCATTAACGTTCCAGTTGTTGAGCTCGGACACGTGCCGCAAGCACCTTGATATGAGACGTAAACTTTATTTTCATCGTACTTGATGACGTCGATGTCTCCGCCATCGCCTTGTAAGCCCGGACGAATTGTGCGATCCAAAATTTCTTCAATTTTTTGGACGTCTTCTGATAAATGAGCACGCGACATCTTCTTTTCGTCAACTTTGGTCTGATTTGGATTATGGACCGGCATTCGAGTTTGAATAACGGCACACAAAGCCTCGCGAATATTTTCGAAATCGACATCAAATTGATGAGTGACCGTAATAACATTCTGAAAATAGTGGACTTGGCGCACGCCTGGAACCTCGAACAAAGACTTTGCCAAATTGTTTTGAGACGCTTCTTCGATTGTTGAGTAACTTGCTTTGCCTTCAACTAATACCGGGCGATCCAATACGAACTTCCAGGCGTTTGGATTCGGAGTTCCTTGGACGCGAATTAGAATTTCTGAGTTTGTAGCATCAACTGTTTGGTTCATAATAGCATCCTTTTAGCCTTAAATAATCCATCGATTAATTTTTTGGCTTCATCTAAAGAATTATAAATCGAAAATGAAGCTCGCACGGTACCGGTTAAGTTAAACTTTTTTAATAGTGGTTGAGTACAGTGGTGACCAACTCGAACCGCAATTCCCATTTGATCCAAAATTTGACCCACATCAGAGTGATGAGCGCCATTCAAATTAAAACTAACAATCGCGGCCTTGTTTTTAACTGTTCCTAGCACTGAAATTTCAGGAATTGATTTAAATCCATCGAGAGTAAAATCCATCAATTCTTTTTCGTGAGCTACCACCGCATCCAAATTCAGGTTGGTAAAAAAATCAATGGCTGCACCTGTGGCAATAGCTTCAGCAATAGCCGGAGTACCGGCTTCAAATTTATAAGGTAAAACATTATACTCAGATTGATCAAACTGAACCGAAGTAATCATGCTGCCGCCAAATTGGTACGGCGGCATTAATTCTAAGATTTTTTTACGTCCGTAAACGACGCCAAAACCAAATGGTCCAAATAATTTGTGGGCAGAAAACACTAAAAAATCGATATCTAGTTTTTGTACATCTATTTTTTTCTGCGAAACTAATTGAGCCGCATCCAAAACTGTGACTGCGCCAACTTTTTTAGCCAAAGATACAATTTTTTCGATTGGGAGAAATACTCCCATCGTGTTCGAACATCCAGAGAATGAAATAACCCGAGTTTTTTCGTTGACCAAAGCATCTAAGGCAATTTCATCGATTGAGCCGTCTCGTAGCACTGGAACAAACTTTAAAACTAAATTTTTCTTTTGTGCCAAGTTTTGCCAAGGAACTAGGTTGGCGTGATGTTCTAATTCAGTTAATAAAATTTCATCGCCAGGCTTTAGATAAGATTCGCCATAGCTTGTGCAAATTAAGTTAATTCCTTCAGTCGTACCTTTTGTAAAAATAATTTCTTCAGATGAAGACGCATTTAAAAAAGTCTTAATTTTTTCGCGGGAGTTTTCAAATTTTACTGTGGCATGGTGACTTAAATAATGTGCGCCACGGTGCACATTCGAAGCTTCGTTTAAATAA
>JAYVHE010000197.1:0-2124 GCA_043771495.1 Bdellovibrio sp.
TATGGGATTACAAGTTGGGATCGTCGGTTTACCAAACGTTGGAAAATCGACATTATTTAATGCTTTAACATCTGCAAAAGCAGAGGCCGCAAACTACCCGTTTTGTACGATTGATCCAAATGTTGGAGTGGTGACGGTTCCTGATCACCGCCTCGATGAAATCACACGGTTCATTAAGCCGCAAAAAGTAATTCCAACAGTTATGGAATTCGTTGATATTGCCGGTATCGTTGAAGGCGCATCCAAAGGTGAAGGTTTAGGAAATCAATTTTTAGGACATATCAAACAAACTGATGCCATCATCCACGTGGTTCGTTGTTTTGATGATCCAAACATTGTTCACGTTTCTGGATCTGTAAATCCACTTCGTGACGTCGATGTTATTAATACAGAATTGATGTTGGCCGACTTTGAAACCATTGAAAAAAAATTGAAACGTATAGAAAAAACTGCAAAACTTTCTGGCGATGCCAAGCAAAAAATGGATCTTGATGTGACTCAACGATTACATTCGGCGCTGGCTGCTGGTAAACCGGCACGTTCGGTGGTTTTGAATGAATTAGAAATGCCTTATGCAAAAGAATCGCATCTATTGACTTCAAAACCGGTTCTATACGTCTGTAATGTTTCAGATACAGATTTTGCAGCCGGTGGAAATGACTGGGTTCGGACCGTCGAAAAACGTGCGGCCGAAGAAAACAATAAGACCATTATGATTTGTTCGGCGATGGAAGCAGAGATTGCTTTGCTTCCGCCCGAAGAACGCGGTGATTTTTTGGATAGCCTTGGCGCCAAAGAACCCGGCTTAAACCGATTGATAAAAGAAGCTTACTTATTGCTGGGATTAAATACTTATTTTACCGCGGGCGAAAAAGAAGTTCGTGCGTGGACCATTCGTGCCGGCATGAAAGCTCCGCAAGCGGCTGGCGTTATCCATACCGATTTTGAAAAAGGCTTTATTCGTGCAGAAACTTATCACTGTGAAGATTTATTCAATTTAAAGTCTGAATCTGCAGTAAAAGAAGCTGGTAAATATCGTTCTGAAGGTAAAGATTATACCGTCAAAGACGGTGACGTTTTATTTTTTAGATTTAACGTTTAAAACAATCTCGCTCTCCTTCAGCGAGAAGGAGAGTATAATGAAAACGAACCACCACATTAAAAATAACTTCGGACCTAAATTCATTTTAGGTGTCGCTTTAATTTCTGTTTCGATCGCATTGAGTTCATGCGCGTCTGATCAAAAAAATACAGCGAAAGGCGCAGGAATTGGCGCGGCAGCTGGCGCAGTTACTGGCGCGATCATTGGACATCAAAGTGGTAATCGCGACAAAGGTGCCGCAGCAGGAGCGATACTTGGCGCAGGAATCGGTGGATACGCAGGACGCCGCATGGATCAACAGGCTAAAGAACTAGAAAAAGTGGCCGAAACTCGCCGGACAGACGCCGGGTTAATTACAAAATTAAAAAGTGATATTTTATTTAAAACAGGTAGCGCGTCTTTGAAACCTTCGGCGCAATCGAGTATTAAAGAAATGGCTACTATTATGAAAAAGTATCCAGAAAATGTTTTAACAATTAAAGGTTATACAGATGCAACTGGTAGTGATGCCGTGAATGAACCTCTTTCTGAAAAACGGGCTGAAGCTGTAAAATCTTATTTAGTTTCTAACGGAATGCCGGGATCAACAATCTCTACAATTGGTAAAGGTGACGCAGATCCGATTGGAAACAATCAAACGGATTCTGGTCGGCAATTAAATCGCCGCGTAGAAGTCGAGGTCACCGTAGACGAATCTAAAGTTCCGCAAGCAACAAATCGTTAATTGATAAAACACCAACTGTTTCACTTCGGGACAGTTGGTGTTTTAAAGACATAAAAATAGTTCCTTATTTGGTAAATGATGCTCTCTTGTTCTTAACTCCGACTTTAATCCAGCCGATAAATTAAGTGAGCCTGGAGGACGATCTTGACAGACGTATTCACTGAAAACACCCGCAGTGGAACGCAGGCGCCTACGACGACCAGCACTATCCCGAATCGGGCATGCGCATGGCGCGCAAGCTCGGCGTCATCACCTATCGTTCGGCGCTGGAATGGGACGGCCGCTTCGGCCGCGTGCG
>JAYVHE010000198.1:0-3303 GCA_043771495.1 Bdellovibrio sp.
AATGAAAAACTTATTAAAAATCGTAACTGTATCTATGTTCGTTATGGGTTCGGCGTTCGCCGCAGAAACTGTTGGAGAAAAAGTAAACACGGCAACCAACAAAACTGTTGATACTGTTAAAGAAAACTACCGCGATGCTAAAGATAAAACTTGCGAAATGATCAATGGCAAAACGGAATGCGTTACTAAAAAAATTAAAAATAAGGCACGCACAGCTTCAGATAAAACAAAAACCAAAGCTGAAGAAGTTAAAGATAAAATCGACAACTAATTTGGTTAAGATCGGATTACAAAAATGGATGGACCTTTATTGAGTTCGGATACTACCTATAAAGGTTCATTCTATTTTTTTCTAAAAGACAATAGGAAGTTTCTAATTCAGATTTTTGGAACCTTCTTATTGTTTTTGCTTTTGGCGCCATTCTATAAGACGTTCATTGTCGCCTTAATTTTTTATGCCGGAATTGTTCAAACTCGCAAAATGGTAAAAAAGTTGCCACCGGCTAAACGATGGTTGTTCCGTGGAATATTTTACGGAGTATTGGTTTCGTTCTTAGGTTTAATCTACTGGTTTATTTTAAAAATATCTCAGAGTTCGATGCTATTCAGTAAATCAGGACCACGAAAATCTTTTCTGGAAAAGTTTGAAAAACTGTACACCGCAAACATTGAAACTTTAGAGAAAGCCATTGTCGGCGTGTTCTCTGGTCTTGACCGAACAGATGTACATGATCAGTTTATTCAAGGACTACAGGCCATTTTGGAATCATCGTTCAATTGGATGTTTAATTTTTTCAGCGATCTGCCAATGTTTTTACTACAGTTAGGATTTTTTATCACTGCCATTATTTGGTTAGCACACTCACGCGGAAAAGAATTTGATTATTTTACAAATTTTTTATTTAAAAATGTTTCTCGCAAGCAGGCCCGTAGTTTTTGGACTCTGGTCGAAGAATCTTCATACCAAACTTTAATTTGCACGTTTTTAGTTTCGTTAGTTCAGGCCAGTATACTCGGGATCGCCGCAATTGCCTTAAACATTTCGGCTTGGCCCCTTATATTTTTAGTCGCTTTTATATTTTCATTTTTTCCCGTGGTTGGGACTTTGCCAGCAGCCGTTTTAGGAGTTACAATGGCCTACACGCAGGATGGAACTACCTCTGCACTCATATTTACAGCTGCAGCCTTTTTAACAGCTGTAGTCGATAATTTCTTGCGGTCTTGGTTGATCTCAGTCCAGGATTCAATCACACCTGGGACATTCAATTTTTTTGCGATCATTGGTGGAATTGCCCTGTTTGGTTTTTCTGGGGTATTAATCGGCCCTTTTATCCTCGCTTTTGCGACGGCCCTCCTAAAAAAGAACCATGGGGAAATAGTGAACTTAGCGTAGATGACAAGTCCATTTTCTTCCGTAAACAACAAATTAAAATCAAAAATATTGCATTTGAGCCGAGTGAATCTGGCACAAGAGTTGAAATCTATACTCATAAGTAAGTTGAACAACAACTAAGATAACTAAAAATCTTTATTAAGAGGTGACTATGAATACAGAGAATAAAGACATTCAAGACTATACAGAAGTGAAAGCAACTGGATTTACTGGAAAAGTAAAATCGTGGTTGTGTGAAGTGGTCTATTTCGTTGAAAAAGAAATGCTTGAGCCGTTCGTCAGACACGAGAATTTTCAATATAGAGTGCATGGCAATAATCAACGTCTCAGTACGATGGATTACGACGGTGGTCAAATTACTAATAATATTGATGTCAAAATTGTTGAAGGTCACGTGGTTGAAAATCGTTTTCAGGCCGTCGTCTTCAAACTTCTAAAATTCACCCAATACTTACGTCGGAAATTAGATGTCCGGCCGCAGTATTCTTAGGGTTTTACGATCCGCAAAATATTTGTTAGTCTTCTCTAACATGACTTTTGTTGATTCACATGCCCACTGGAGTGATCTCCGGATCACTCCAGACCTTATTTCTCAAATGATGGCCAATTGTGAGTTTAACCGTATTCGTTTTATTATGCAGGGTGGAGTTGATCCCGCGGATTGGGATCGCCAAATTGAATTAAAAAAACAATTCCCTGATCGAATCGGACTTTGCTTCGGGCTGCACCCTTATTTTATCGCGCGCTCGACCCCGGAAGACTGCGAAGCAGCCTTGGATTTACTAGCAAAAAAAATTTCGCAGGCCATGGCGCTTGGGGAAACTGGATTGGATTTTCGTTCTCAGTTCGTTCCCGAAGAAAAAGATCGCGTCCGTCAAATAAATTACTTTGAACACCAAATTGAAATTGCCAAAGCCACGGCAAAACCGTTGGTCCTGCATATCGTCCGAGCCCATGATGAGGCTCATCGCATCTTAACACTTTGGGATTTGCCAGATAGACCAGGATACATTCATGCCTTTAATTCAAATTTGCAAAACGCCGAAAATTATTTGAACGCGGGCTTTCTGTTGTCGATCGGTGGCGCCATCACCCATCCTAGAAATCAGGAGTTACGCTCCGCCATTGTGAATGTTCCCCTCGATAAACTTTTGATTGAGTCTGATACGCCGGACCAGGCTCCAATGAACTGGAAAGGATTAAATGAAAGTTGGTCGATTTGGAGAGTTGCGGAAGAGATTTCAAGTTTGCGGGGCGATGTTTCTGCTGAAGAAGTACTCAAAGTCTCTACCGATAACTTTAATCGATTATTTTCAGTTCCAATCTCGTAAAAACATCTGTAAAAAAGATCCCTATGGAAAACTCCGCATCAACAGAATCAAAATTCAGTTCTGATTACATTTTGCATCGTCGTTTTGACCGCATGGGTCGGTTAGTGGGCGATGATTCGATGACTAAATTATTTCAAAGTCATGTCATGATTTTGGGATTGGGTGGAGTCGGATCCTGGGCCGCCGAGAGTTTAGCGCGTTCAGGTGTTGGAAAAATCACGCTGGTTGATCATGATGAAATTTGTATTACCAATGCGAATCGACAGTTGCATGCACTTCAAGGTTTTGTGGGGCAGAAAAAGGCCCAGGTTATGGCTGATCGCTTGCGAAAAATTAATCCTCAAGCCGAGATTCAAGTGGTTGCAGAGTTCTACAATAAAGATACGGCTGAATCCATTTTAAGTCTAAAGCCAGATTACATTTTAGATGCGATCGATAATTTAACGGCTAAAACACACTTACTGAATCAGTGCCGGGTTAATAATATTAAAGTCATCAGTTCGACTGGGGCTTCGGCAAAGTGGGACCCGACTCGTATTCGTATTGTTGATTTAGCAGAAACTGTTGTTGATCCTTTGG
>JAYVHE010000199.1:0-7018 GCA_043771495.1 Bdellovibrio sp.
GTCATTTGTTGCATAACTTTATAAGGAATAGTTGCGATGTGTGCGCCCATCAAAGCCGCGTGTTGGATGTGCATCGGACTACGAACAGAAGCAACAAGCACTTCAGTTCGAAAATCAAAATTTTGATACATATCAACAATCTCGTTCACCATCGCCATGCCGTCTTGGCCAATATCATCAAGTCGTCCAACAAACGGAGAAACCATCGTGGCGCCAGCTTTTGCTGCTAACAAGGCTTGAATCGGACTAAATACTAACGTTACGTTTGTTTTAATTCCCATCTCAGTAAATTTTTTAACTGCAACCATGCCCTCTTCGCACATGGGAACTTTAACAACTACGTTCTTTGCAATTGAAGCCAGTTCTTTTCCTTCGCGAATCATGCCTGCAGAATCTAACGCGATAACTTCAGCCGAAACCGGACCCGTTGTTAATGCGCAAATTTCTTTGATGACATCAAAAAATGGACGACCCGATTTTGCAACAAGTGATGGATTCGTTGTAACGCCATCAACCCAACCGCGATCATTAGCCATTTTAATTTCATTTACATCTGCCGAATCGATAAAAAATTTCATTTCTTAGTCTCCATAAAATTATCCATAGAATAGTAGCCTATCGGCTTATTGACAATCCAAAGCGCCGCATCGACAGCCCCTTGAGCAAACACTGTTCGGTTCATCGCCGTATGTTCAATGCGAATAAGTTCGTTTTTTGAACCCGCAGTGATCGTATGTATACCGAAAACACCGCCAACACGTCGACCGTTTGGTTTTGCAACTTTTTTGCCTAATGCTTTTTCTAAATCTTTTTGTAAAGTTAATGCCGTACCACTTGGATTATCTTTCTTTTCCGTATGATGAATTTCATCAATCGTATAATCAAAGTCAGCAATAGCCGAAAATGCTTTGAGTGCCTGTCGAAGCGCCCACAAACCCGGACTAAAATTAGACGACCACAAAACAGCACGCTTGGTAGATTCTTTTTTTAATTTTTGAAATTGTGAATCGGACATTCCTGTCGTTCCAGTAACAAGCGCAGCTTTTGTCCCTTTAAGATGACGCAAAATTTTATCAATTCCTGCTGGAGAAGTAAAATCAACACATACTTCCGCAAAATGCAACGAATGGACAACTTCGACATTTTTTGTAGCCTCCAACAAAGCTGAAGCAATTTGCCCCATTTTTCCTGAAGCTCCGTGAACATATATTCGGGTTTTTTTTTCTTTACTCATAATAGTTTACACTCGCGCATTAACGTTTCCGCCTTTTCTTGAAATTGTGTGTCCATTGTTGTTAGCGGCAAACGCATATCGGGAGTGGCAATTATGTTTTTCTTCCATAGCATCCATTTGATCGGAATCGGATTTGATTCCACGTACATCGCATTTATTAAATTTAAGTGGCGCTTGAAGTCGCTTTGCGCTTTTTCCATATTTACGGCTTTGAAATCTTCGTAAAATCCGCGACTGGCTTTGGTCATTAAATTACTCATGACCGAAATAATTCCGTTTCCACCAACATCCATAAAATCCAAAAAAGTGCTGTCATCGCCAGAGAGCAATAAAAAGTTTTTTTGACATTTGTTTCTTAGGCTTAATGCAAATTCAATGTTTCCACTAGCCTCTTTTATTCCAATAATTTTTGAATGTTTTGAAAGTTCAACGATGGTTTCTTCTGTTAAGGCCGAGATCGTACGAGATGGCACGTTGTACAAAATAATTGGTTTCGACGAGGCCTCAGCAATTGTTTTAAAGTGCTGAAGTAAGCCGGCTTGGGTCGGTTTATTGTAGTACGGAACAACGACTAACACAGCATCAGCATTTAATCGTTGTGCCATTAGGTTGTTAGCAATTGTCATCTCGGTCGAATTAGTGCCAGTTCCTAAAATCAATGGAACTTTATGTTCACTAACATCTTTAACAGCATTAAAAATAGTTTCGACTTCGTCTTTCATTAATGTCGGGCTTTCAGCCGTTGTGCCGTTAATGACAAAACCTTGAATGCCGTTTTTCATTTGATATTCGACTAAGTTCTCTAAACTTTTGTAATCCACTTTGCCATTCTTAAATGGTGTGACTAGCGCTGAAATAACGCCGTTAAAACTAAAACTCATATTGGAAGTCTCCTAACTTTTCTGCCGGACCTGTCATTCGTGGCTGGGACAAGTTTTCTAAATTAATATCTAATGCGCCACCAGGCATGTGAATTTTTACTTGATGTTGGCCCATTTTTTCCCATAAATAAAACCCCGCCGCCATAGCGCCTGTGCCACAGGCCTGTGTGAAGTCTTCGACGCCGCGTTCGAAAGTGACTGCCGAAATTTTTTCAGGGCTCGTGGTATCGATCAAAGTAACATTCGTGCCACGCGGCTGAAAATCAACGTGTTCGCGAATTTCGACACAGAAGTTTTTCATCAATGGATAACGATTCATATTAGAAATTGGAATAACTACGTGTGGTACACCTGTATCACAGTAAAAATATTCAGGGTGTTGGAGTCGTTTAATCGGAGTCATTTGAATTTCAAACATCCACTGTGACCCAACGCCGGCTCCCAATTTGTTAATCAAAATAATTCCAGCAGTCGTTTTTAATAAATATGTTGGCTTTGGGTTTTTTAGTTCTTGCGAAATAAATAATCCCACGCACCGAGCCGCGTTTCCGCACATTTCTGCATCGGAGCCGTCTTTGTTATAAAAGCTCCAAACATATTCGTTGCCTCCGCCGGCCGCACTACCAGTGCTTTCTACTCGTTCTAAAAAAATAAATCCATCGGCTGGGTTTTTTTGACAAATACTTTTAACAACGTCTTTGATCGATATCTTCTGGCGCAACTGTTCCACACTTGTTTCCACAAAATGAATATGGAATGTGTTTCCTGCGCCTGAAATTAAACTGGTGTGTAGCTTCATTGTTATTTTTTCTTGGTCTTTTTAGTGTCTGTCTTTTTAGTGTCTTCAGTGGCTGTAGCCGGAGTTACCGGTTCCACCGTATTCTGAAGCTGGTTTATATTAACAACGTTGTTTTCCGGGGGCAAAGGGCGACCTTTTATGCCGCAACTGCATAAAATTCCGCCGACGGTTAAAAATAAAATAAATTTTGGGGTCATCATGATTACATCGCCTGTTTTCGATTACAAAAGTCCAAGTCGTAAATATATTTTCTAATCGTCATAGGATCAATGCTTTCGCAACGTTTTTGGTAAATTTCAAAGGCTTTGCTGTTTGTTTGCTGAAATAGCCCAGTTGGCTCGTCGTCAGTCTCACTCGACAAGAAATTCAGATTTCGTTTGAAGATGATTAAGTCTGGGTAGTCCGGATAATCTTTTTCAAGTTTATCAAGCAATTGACGGGCTAAAGAGTAGTTTTTGACTTCGATTTTTTTTTCTAATTCTTTAACTTGTTTGTAAAATTGCTGGTCGGCTTCTTGATCTAAAATTTTTGTGCGTAGCGCCTCAAGACTCTCTATATTCGAGATCGGACTCTTTCGATTTTCTATATTTAGCTTTAAAAACTGACACTGGTCATTAAGTGGCTCAGTTTCTAAACACTTATCAATATTTTTTTCTGACAATCGGGAATTCTTAATTAATTGTGCAATCGCAGTTTCATAAAGATCTTGGGTGGTTTGTTTTAGAAAAATCGAGGTATTTGCAACGGGTTCAGGTGCAGCCTGCGCAAGAGTAGCTCCTAAAAAAAAAGCCGCGATCGAAACCACGGCTTTTTTAAAATTTAATCTAAATATAATAGTACGATCGATCATTACTTCTTAATAAAAGAAACTAACTCGATTGTCACCTTTCCTAATTGGCTATCTTGGATAGATTTTAACATTCCGCTGATAGGGATATCGCGTGGGTTAACCCACATTTCGCTGATTGCGCCGTTTTGGGCGTTATCTTTGATTTTCAAGTAGATCGACTGGTAAGTTCCTGCAGGAACTGTAACATTAGCTTCTTTTTGTTCAATGATTTCAGGATCAGATTCAGGAAGTGATTGTTCACGTCCATCAACCAATACTTTTTTAACTTCGCCAGTCGCTGTGTCCAATAACATTTCAACTGTTTGTTTTTGGATCATCATATCAACTTCTTGAACGATCCACATACCATCAGCGCCGATTTCACGAACGTACATTTTCATTGTACCATTCAAGAATCCGCCCATATTTAATTTGTAGTCACATGTGTCACCAACAGCCCAGTTTGGACCGAAAGTTTTGATGTTTTGTTGAATTGTAGAGATCTGTTTTTCAAACAAGAATCCTGCAACTGAGTTTGAAGCCTGAGCTGCCGATGTGATAACAAGAGCTGCTGCGATAACGATTGATTTGAACATAATTTCCCTCCTTAGGTCGGTTTTGTTCTGTTTTGATTTACCCAATCACAGCATACTCGCCATTAGTCCTGCAAAAAATTTCTGAAAATCATGCGATTTAACATGTAGGGCTATCGAACAATTGGGAAATTGTGAATGAATCTGGACTTTGGTCCACAGAGTCATTGATACAATATGAAATAAAGCAATGGTTTGTCCTCAAAAGGCCAGCGCCGAGACTTACTGCTACCAGTAAAATCTTTGTCCAAGTTGTGCTTGTAACAAGCCTGCCGTTTCCCTGGAAAGCGGATTGCCCCGAAAGCCTACCGATGCTTTTGATGAAAACCCACGGGGGCTAAATACATATTTTGAAACCTCTTTGATGTCATTTTCTTCTAGATGTAAATATTCTAAAGCTGGCAGTCCCTGAAAAATACTGTCAGGCAAAAATTTAATTTGGTTTCGATAAATCTCAATTGTTTTTAAACTTCTTAACCCCTGAAAAAGCCCCTCAGGCAGCTGTACTAATTCGTTACCGCCAAGCTCAACACGTTGCAATTTTGCTAGTCCTTGAAAAACGCCTTCTGATAAATTGTAAATTAGGTTGTTAGAAAGATCTACAGATTCAAGCGAAATTAAACCGTCAAAGACATCATCGCCTATGTAAACCAAATAACCGTCAGATAAATCAATCCATTTCAAATTTACAAGTTCTTTAAAAACGTCCTTCGGCAATGTTTTTAACTTAATACTTTCCATATTAAAATATTCAAGCGACGTCAGGCCTTGAAAAATTCCCTCAGGCAGACTTTTCAATCGATTGCTATTATATAAATATAATTCCTTTACCGATCCTAGTTCTTGAAAAAGGCCCGCGGGTAAAGTTTCGAACTGATTTTGTCCTATGTCTAAGTAAACTAGTTCAGATAGTCCTTTAAACTGATCTTTAGAAAGCTGCTGCAATCTGCAATTAGACATTTCTAAATAATTAATTTTTACTAAACTAGTAAAAATATTTTCTGGCAAAGTCTCTATGTAGTTGCCAGAAAATTCTAAATATTTTAAAGCGACTAAATCTTTAAAAATAGATTCAGAAAAACTATTTAAACGATTGAGCTGAAGACTTAAAAATTCAAGCGAAGCAAGGTCTTGAAAAATATTTTCTGGTAATTCATATAAATTATTACGATTAAGAAATAATCGAGTTAGTCCTGATAGGCCTTGGAAGTCGATGGACTTGAGACTATTGATATTGCTATCCGCTAAATTGATTTCACCCGTAATACTTGCTAACACAGCTGAATTAATTTGATCACAGGGTTTTTGAGCAGCTTGCTCGATCGCTTGCCTAACGACGCCGGTCCTCATACAGACATTATCTGCGAAAACTTGTATAGACACGGTACTAATTAGAATTACGATAAATAATTTTAATGCAATTTTTTTCATTACTCCCCCAATAAATTTTTAATTTTGAATATCACTTAAATACTCAGTGGAATTAGAATAGGGGTTAAAATTTTAGATACAAACTAATTTACAACAAAAAAATTTAACCTATACCAAAGTTCATTTTTCGAATCATTTTCGGCTACTCCTGCTGAATCTTTTAATATACTTCAAATTTTTATGACTCTGTAGGTTAATTTTTTGAAATTAAAACTCTAGAGTTATGTTTCATTTTTACTTTAAATGATTTGCAAAATAAAAATAGAAGCGATTTGCTAAACTGTTCGATTCTTTGAATCCTAAAATAGTTTCTTTGTATGTTTTAACGGATGAAATTGTCGAGAATAGACGGCCCGCCTTTTTACCGAGGGCCGGCAACAACCTAGTCACGCTTACCCGGCGTGACTAGCTCCTTTGGTCAGCCTAACCGGCGTGATTACTCACAAGTACCGCGCGGGGTTTACTGCCGTTGGCAGGTCCCACGACACCTTCGCGTTCGAATAATTCAATTAATCGTGCAGCACGCGGATAACCTAATTTAAACCGTCTTTGAATCAACGAAGCAGAAATTGCTTTTTGTGCTGATGCCCATGCTAAAATTTCGTCGTAGCGTTCATCGTAATCTTCTCCGCCCTCTAATCCCGAATCATCATCAGCAAATCCGTCGGCTCCACCGGCACCGGGAAATGATCCTTGGCTTGGACCGCCTTCAAGGGCACGTAAAGCTAAAGCATCGTATTCTGGTTCGCCTTGATCCGCCCAAAATTTTGCGATGGCATTGATTTCTGTCTCTTTTAAAAACGGCCCGTGATGACGAACTGATTTTCCAGAGCCACCAGCTAAAAATAGCATATCACCTTGGGCTAATAATCGTTCGGCGCCTTGTTCGTCTAAAATAATTCGCGAATCCATTTTGGATGCAACTTTGAAGCTAATTCGACCTGGAATATTGGTTTTAATTAATCCGGTAACAACTTCTTTACGTGGTGATTGCATCGCTAACATCAAATGCATTCCGCAGGCGCGAGCCATTTGTGCCAACCGCACAATATTTTGTTCGACATTTTGTTTGTCGACCGCCATTAAATCGCCGAATTCTTCAACGGCAATTACAATGTAAGGTTGGGCTGTGTAATAATATTGTTCCAGCTTCATAATGCCTTGGTTTTCAAACTCAGCATTAATTTTTTCGTGCTCTGCAATTTGTTCTGAATTTAATTTTTCCACGGCTTCGTTAAACTGTTCAATGTT
>JAYVHE010000200.1:0-8670 GCA_043771495.1 Bdellovibrio sp.
CCAGCAGCAACAACAGTATCAAAATACCCAAACAGCATCTTATCCGACGCCAACGACTGATACTTCACTTGATGATAAAAAACCTAAAAAATCGATTGATGAATGGAAGCAAGAGCTTGCAGCGGCAACAACACCAGAAGCGGCTCGCAGTATAATTATCAAATTAGTGGCCGCTTATAAAAATAAAGAAGTCGAAGAGATTGAATTTTATATGGTTGTGCAGGGCTACCTAAAATCAACTGATGATGCTAAAAAAGGTCTTGGACTATACGCCTTACGTGGAACGCCATCGTATGCTTCGTATTTATTGTTGGTTAAGCAACAATCTGAATTTAGTCCGGCTTTACAAAAGTATGTTCAAGAAACTCTGATGTCGTATCATCAAGGTGGACTAGGAACTTTACAGCAAGCATTAGTAAGCAAAGACAATCAAGTTATTACAAAGACTTTGGAAGTTTTAAAAACCGGTATCAAAGGTATTACAAGTGGTAATAATGATGGGCTTGTTGACCCACGTTATCGTCGAGATTCGGACTTTGTTACATTCAGCGCTAAAAACTATTTGGGGTTTGCAAAAATCTTAGAACAACTTGGTCAATCGGGTGATGCGCAAATTAAATCATATGCTTTAGAAGTTTCAGGCTTAATTAATGCGGCTCAGGCATCAACTCAACCTGTCGTTGCAAGTACGCCTTAATTATCGTTTTATTTACCGACCAATTACCAGTCCGGTTTTTTCAAACCGGTTTGTCCATCATGCCGCAAAACTATAAACTAATTTAAGAATGAAAATAAAGTTTTGGGGCGTGCGTGGTTCATTGCCTAGCACTATTCAGCCCATTCATTTAAAGAAGCGTCTTCAAACCGTGATTCACGAATTTTTGAAGGAAGGCTACAGCCGCATCGATCAAATCGACGCATTTTTGGATTCGCAACCGCTTTCAGATATTGGTGGTTACGGGTCGGCGACAACGTGCGTTCAGGTCAGTGACCAGCTCAACAGTATTATCATTGATGGCGGCAGCGGAATTAAGTTTTTAAGCGATGAAAATGCCAAGTTGATTCACGCACGCAAAGAGCATCACATTTTGATGACGCATTTCCATTATGATCACATCATTGGTTTGTGTTTTTTTGCTCCACATTTTATGAGAGGTCATAAAATTCACTATTATTCGGTTCAGCCCGAGTGTGAAAAAATCGTTCGCGATTTGTTTAGCAAACCGGTCTTTCCAATTCCATTTGATCAGTTGAAGGCTGAAATTATATTTCACAGAATTACGCCCTATGAAAAATTTCAGGTCGAGGGTTTTGATATAACCGCGTTTGAGATGGATCATCCAGACCCGTGTTTTGGTTACCGCGTTGAAAAAAATGGAAAAGTTTACGCCCACGCGGTTGATAATGAGGCGGACCGAATTTCTGAAGTCGATCTAGATAAAGATGCCGGCTTATTTAAAAACGCCGATCTTTTGTTTTTTGATGCCCAGTACGAAGAGTCAGAAATGCTTGCCAAGAAAGGGTGGGGTCATGGAACTTTTGATCGCGCTTTTCAACTTTGTGAAAATTTCAAAATTAAAAAAGCGTTCTTAGCCCACCATGACCCGAGTTCATCAGATGAGGCAATCTCGCATTTAGAGCGCAAAGCTCGCCGCCGTTTCGAAGAAAATTACGCGCACTTAGAGCTGAGATGGTCGTTCGCCATTGAGGGCCATGAAGAAGAGATTTAAGTGCCAGGCTACTTTTCTGGACACGACGTGTCCAGAAAAGTAGCCTGGCACCTGTAATTTTTTTCAGATTGAATAATTAAACGACGGTCAAGTTATCACCAAATTAAATGTGGTCTTGTTAGCCAGGCACGAAGATTGAAACTTCGATAACTATTCGTTATTGGGGGAAAGCCTGAAAAATTTTTATACCGCGTTTGCGGCGTTTAGTTTAATTACATTATTCTTATGCAGTTTTACTGTGGCTTTAGCACAAGAAAAAATACCCGAGGTTCCGCAACCTGCAAAGCC
Organism: Bdellovibrio sp.; assembly: GCA_043771495.1. GTDB lineage: Bacteria > Bdellovibrionota > Bdellovibrionia > Bdellovibrionales > Bdellovibrionaceae > Pseudobdellovibrio. Next base: position 2,019 of record JAYVHE010000200.1, read on the forward strand.
ACTTGCACAATTTAAAATTTACCCAGATCGCACAGACTTAGAATTTGAAGACGGACGAATTGCGCGATTGATGGTTAGCGTCCGAGCGTTTAAGCTGCAATTAAAAACTCAGTTACAAGTTGTTGAGAATATTTGCGCGCCGGAAGTGATTGGCGAAGGATGCGAATGGGTCATCGACTACTACGATGCTAGATTAGCTTTTGTATGGGTTGTGCATCCCGAGGCGACGCAGCTGAACAAAGTATTAAATATAAAAAATTACTATAAGCCCAGCGCAGATGTGGAACCTATATTATCGTCTGAAACTGCATTGCAAGGTACCATCACAAGCGCAGTTCAATCCGTATTTTTTCCACAATTGGGACGCCCAAGACTGCAGTGCAAAGACGATCAATGGATCCAACAAATGTATCAAAAATCCACTCAGAAAATTATAGTTTCGTCGTGGAGTAGTGAAACCATGCAGGAAAATGAAATCACTGGCAAGAATGAAAACTTAAGTGTGTTTCAATTAAATAATTCAGAATTGATCCGCGTTAGTGAGGGTCTGTACGAACTAAATATTACCGACCCTGCCGCCACCATGTTTTCAAGAATTACTCCATTTCAAGAGACTCAAACAATGTATTTCCTGCAGAATAATAAACAATGCTCGATTCAGCTAAAAAATTCGGTCGATGAAGTGCGTAAGCTTGTTCCACCGGATGATCCTAATCAATTTATTAGTGAATATCCTGCCGTGTTGCCGGAAAAAATTCCTAAGGCATTATTGCTAGAGAGGGCCCTTACAATCAGGGAAGTATTAGTGACTCAACCAAATCAAGTGATTGTTGTGGAGTCGTTATGAAAAATTTAATTAACTTAACATTTTTATTTTTTGTGTTGTTTGCCGGTTATAATGTTTCGGCGCAAGACGTTATTTTCGAATCAAACTTACGAAAGCTTAGCATCGCACTTCGGGGAAAAGTACCCACACTTGTTGAGATAAATAAATACCGCGAAATTAAGGCGACCTCGACAGCGAATCAAGCGTTACAGCTGGCTTCGACGGACTTTGTCAATTCAAAGGATTTTGTCGGTAAATTTTCGAACAATGTGTCCAATCTATTTCGAGTCTTTCAGTCGCCATTGAATAATCATAAATACCTAGATTACGAAAATCCACCCGAACTGAATACGGGTAATCCTCCTTCAGTCTTTAATTTTTTGGTTCAAGAAATATTTTTGAAGGACTTGCCGTGGACGGAGCTGCTGGTAAAGTCCGAATATTATTCGACCGATATCGAATCTAATATTGATTTTAATGTGAGTAACCGACGATTTTTTGCGACGGCCCAAACTCAAGTTGCTTATTCGCCAACTCTGTCACAGTCGGATTTTTTAGCAGCTGTTACTACAGGGTTAAGTTTTACCCCTGTGTATGACAAATACACTTATCAAAGAGGCGATTTAAGAATCGCTGGAATATTGACGACACCGGATTTTATTAAACGTTACGTTTCGACAGGCGTTAATAAAAATCGTAAGCGCGCGGCTGCAGTTTTTAGAACTTTACTCTGCAACGACATGGTTGCAGCCATTCCTGCTTCAAAAGATGGAGTCGATGAAGAAAAGAAAGTCGCTCTACTAGGTGTTGACGAATACACCGAAGACGACATCATTAACCATGTCAAAGGTCTACAGGTTCACGGACAAAATCCTGAGTGCATGAAGTGTCATCGTCAGCTAGATCCATTGGGCGAACTTTTTGGATTAATTGGTGAAACACTCCCCCAAGACCCTTCACCGGGTGGATTGATTTTCAAAACTGAATCGGGTGCTGAGATTAATATTCAGAATTTGAATGGCTTGGGCGAACTTGGTGGGGCGATTGCTCAGCAAGAGGATTTTTATTCGTGTCAGGTCCGCCATTTTTGGAAATGGGTTCATGGTGGCCACCGGTTACTAACTCCAAAGGTAGAAATTGATTTGGTCGCGAAATTCAAAGAATTTAATTTAAAACCAAAAAGTTTTGTTAAGTTCCTAGTCGACCAGCCTGATTTCTATCAAAGCATCACATACAGCGAAGCTCAAATCGTGACTTTTGGAGCTTTCAAAACTTTGAAAAAATGTCAGTCGTGCCATAATGTCCAAGAAGAAACTCCTGAAATGCAAAATATTAATTGGTTTGAAATTATCGATGATAAAGCTCATCCCAAAAGACCAACTTTGATTAATCGATCTTTAAAACAAATAACCAAAGGGCATATGCCACCGCCGGAATCAAAAGCCGATTTCAGCGACGCAGAACTAGAAAACTTAACCAAGTGGCTCAAAGACTACAAAACCAATTTCGATGGGCAATAATATGAAAACATTATTTAAATTTATACTTATCATTTTGGCTGTGCAACAAAGTCCACAAACGAGTTTTGCCTTTGATGCATCAGATGGTCAGTATCTTTCGCAACAGGATTTATTTTTAGTCTTAAGATCGGTGTTTGTAATACCCGGCCTGCTTGATGAAGTCGATGCCGATTTAGGATACTCACCAACGGGATTGAACAAGTTTTACGAACTTGGTTTTATTAATATTGAATCAGGTCAGCCAATGGCACACTCGCCGGCAGAATCGTACATTTTGTACATCGATATTTTTATTACTCGTGCAATGAACCGGATGTTTTATCTGAGCACAAACCAGTTTCAAAAAGGTTTGTTCTCGGCAAATTTAAATGATTATTTTGACGAGAAAATAAAACAACATTATCAACAAACAGGTCAGATTTTGTCGTTTCAGCAGTATATTGAAATCATGATGTTCTCGAGTTTTTCACCAGAAATTCAAACTCTGTTTGTCCACGATTTATTGCTGTTTATTTATTTAGAAGAAGCGTTAATTCCAAGTGCTTTAAACACAACGATAATGACATCGATTGTGCCATTGATGGTCGCTAAAGATTTTAATATTAAAACGGCTTTAGTCACGATCATAAAAAAGGGCATCATTAGCGATTTCTTTTTGAAATATTGATTTTGGGTTTTGGGGGAAATATGAAACGACGACAATTTATTCAATCGGGTTTATCTATTGCGGGAATGCAGCTTTTGCCGCGATTGTCATTCGGGCAAAGTTTGGGCGGAGAATTCTTTTTACAGTTTTATATGGATGGTGGATGGGATACGACCTTAGCCACCGAAGCATGGGATTTTACAAGTCCACCTGATGAAAAAAAGATTTATATCGAGTATGCAAATGAAGATCGTTTGCCTTTCGCAAGTGGATACATGCCACCATCGGCGCTACCATTAAAAGACTATTTCGATCGTATGACCATATTTAATGGCATGATTATGAGCTCTGCCGAGGTTGGACATCCCAGCACAACAACTTTTGCGTTGACTGGAACTCCAGATGGTAAAGAACCGAATTTCAGCGCCAATTTTTTAGCGAATTTTTATGATCCGAAACAAGCGTCTGTTTTAATAAACGCCACAATTGAATCTGGTGGAAAAAACTTTAAAACGGCTTCGTTTGAGGCCATCAATTCAATTATGAATTACGTATCTCAGGACTTAGATTCTGGCAGCGGTAGCGTGATTGATAAGGCCTATTACGATTTGGAAATTGTGGCAAAAAAATTTACCGCAGTTAATAACCAATACAAACCTTACTTAGATCAAATTACAGATATGGAAGCCAAACAGCTCTGTTTGGGAATGTTGTCTGGATATTTTCCAGCGGCGGCATTGAAAACCAGAGGATTTTTAGATACACATACGGGGCATTTGAATGAGCACAAAAAAAGTATCTTTGAAAATTTCCAATTCATAAAAAATTATTTAGATGCATTGGTGAAAGTTCCTTGGGGTGAAACCGGAAAATCGCTGCTCGATGTAACAACAGTGGTGATCACTTCAGAATTTACTCGAACACCGGCTTTAAATATTTCTAAAGGCAAAGATCACAATCCTTTTTCCAATTCGATGATCGTGATGTCGCCAAAATTTAAACCGGGCATCGTTGGGCGCAGTCGGTTATTAGACGCAAAACTTTCACCGATCGGCGTTTCTACGCTGGTTGCAATGCCACTACACCAGGATTCTTTAGAGCCGCTTTTACAAGAGAAAGACACGTTCATGGTCAAGCCATCAAATATTTACGCAAGTCTTTTAGATGCCAGTGGAAAACTAGATGCAAACAGTCCTGAGGCTTTTAGAAAAGCGCAGTTACTGAAGTCAATCTATCGATAGATTTTTTTGTCGGTACCTTTGAGTTTTACTTTGGCCGGAGACCGCTTTGCGTCTTTCTTTTTTGATTCCGTTTTTTTTGCAGGTTCCTCGACGGACTTTTTACAATACTCAGGTGATCGTTTAGGGTCGATCCATAAATTCAAACAGCGATTACTATCCAGTTTCTTTCCATCAACCACGGGGCCTTTTAAGGGACAAAATCCGTAAAAGCTCGAGCGGCCCGAAGTGTAGTGCAAAACATCTTTTAGTGACTCCGTTTTTTTCGCAAATTGCTCAGGATAGAGTGTGGCTTCGACGGCGATCTTTACGGTGTTGTGCCAAATCGCTAGCAGTTCGGGGTAGGGTTTTCGACCTTCGTAGTAATTTTCATCCGGACTGCGAGGTGGACACAACGTGTGAAGCATTCCTGATTTATTAAATTTATAAAACTCTAAGGTGTCGGGGTTTTCTTTAACTTGTTGTCGCGCTTGTTGGGCGGCATCACCAGGTTTTACGCCTGACGCGATTAATTCTTTGCGCCTGACTTCACGAGCCTTCTTAAGCGCTTTCGAATCAATAATGTGATTGTTCCACCCACTAAATTGCACAGGTGAGGTAGCTACTTTGGTACTTATGTTTTTTCCGGGCCAATGAATCGCAGATTTTTCCCACATGAATTCGTTGCCTCCGACGGGATTGTATTCTCTTCCTTCGTCTTTAGCTTTTTTGTAGTCTGCGGCTTTTAATTTTTGAACCTCAACTTCGCGGTTTTTTATCACACGAGCAACGGCCATTGCATATTGCGGACCAATGGGAATGCACCCGGCCATTTCTGCAAAAATAGTTCGTGAAAGCGCGTCGATTTCAATAAGCGTTTGTGCATTTAGATTGGGTATATTTAAATCGCGAACGTGTAAAAAAGCTCCCTGATTCACAACAACAGCCTTGTCTTTTTCTTTTTTATAAATGGCGACGTTGTCGTTAATTAATTGAGGTAAAACAATACTATCGTAGCTAATCGGGCTTTTTAAATCTGTTTCGGCAAGTGCTTTCGGATTTTCAATGGCGCACTTTCCCACAAGCTGTTCAACAATTTTAGTTGTTTGTAATAATGGGAGCTTTTCGCGAGCTGCATCCTCTTTGGTTTTTTTTGCGAAAGAATGCATGTCCGACTCGCTGGGAACAAATTTTTTCGTTGGCATAGCCCAATCAACGACATCACTACAAAGCTGGCGAAAGGCATTTTTCGGTGCTGTCTGTAGTTTGGGTGGCTTTGTTGAAAACCAAGCATTGTGAGTTTCGGGTGTTGTTAATTCTTCGTCAGGGCGCTGATGTGAAGTCAGATCGGCGGGAACCCAGCCCTTAATTAGTTTTTGATCAACAACAGTTTCGACTTCAATATATTCTTCGAAGACCGTGTCGCCATCGACATCTTTGAATGAGCGCACTTGTTTTTGGCCAGTGGCTGTAATTTGCTGATCGTAAGAGATTGAATGCGCCATTTTACATTTCGGCCTGCAATCATCAACTGAGCGAAACCCAGGAACATTCAGAATTTGCAGTTTTGCACCGGGTATAATATCTGGATAAATAACAGCGCGTTCGCTAGCGTCAAGCCGTAAAACAAAAGATAAAAAAAAGATAAAAACAGTAACTGCTCTCACTTTAGTCTCATCGGCCTCTCGGCAACAGAGATGCAATTAAAAATTCGACACTTGTACAAAAGAATTTCAGTCAACAATAAAACCGAGTCTTATTTTGAGACTTCGTCTTAAAGCTATTTAGGCTACAACCACTAATGTGTAAACTAGAATACATGAAGTTAAAAACGGAATTTTGTTCGATGCAGGTCTTCATTTTGATTTCAGTCTTTCAAATTTCTTCAATCGCCAAGGAGTTAGCTCAGAATAAATACAAGGATGGCCTTAGATATTGTTCTGAAGCAGGATCGATTAACGAGTGCGTTATAATTTATCAAGAGCTCAATGAAGAAGAGGGATTCCAAGAACAGGCTTTCAAGTTACAAGAAATGGCTTGTGATTTTAGGCCAGAGAGCTGTGACTCAGCTTTAGCGACGGCTGAAATGAAGTTTCCAAGCAAAGTCGAAACGATCTTTCAGAAACTTGTTAGTCAGTGCAATCGCAACTCTGTGTTTTGCGGTCGCTTAGCTCGTGTTTACACAGAACGTCGAATGCCTGCCTTAGCGCTGGAAGCCTATCGCAAAGATTTTGAAAAAATAGGACACATATCATACGCCTTTGAGTTGCGTGACCAAAAAAAAGATCCCAAGCTGATTGAAAAAGTTGTAGAACAGGCTTGCGATCGCGATGCAGATAGCTGCATTTCCGCAGTCAAATCCTTTCGGAATCATCCCAAACATCAAAAATTTGTCGCTAAGATCGAGCTGATATGTGAACAGGCCAGTCCTGAATCGGGAGGA
>JAYVHE010000201.1:0-7226 GCA_043771495.1 Bdellovibrio sp.
ACAAAGCTCGATATAATCCGAGGTATCTGATTTCAGTATTTTCATAACTTTCAGGACCGCCATGCAAACTGACTAGAACCTTAGAATTTTTTCTGGTCGGAATCAGAAGAATTGCTTCTGCTCCATTCTTTAAAACGAATTTATTTTCAGTGCATTGACTTGTTAGATTTTGAATCCGAATTAATTTTGTTTTAAAATTAAAGTTTTTGTAGCCTGCTAGAATGTGCTCTTCAAAGCCTGGAGTTTTTCCTTGTCTTTGCGCGCGAATAAGTCTTTGATCCATAAGCCAGATACGGCGCGTTTCGATCATGCCATCACTGGGGAAGACACAGCGGTCATGGTTTTTTGGCTTTTATTTTTAAAAAGTAGGATAAATAAATAAGTATTCACAATAATTGTGGCTACAGCCATGCCTACACAAGCAGATAAGCCGAAGCTTTGATAGAGTGATCCGTTGAGCAATCCGCCCAAAAAATCCCCTAAGAAAAATGAAGATTGGCTCAAACCAAAGAACAAGGCAACGCTTTCACGTGGAAATTTTTGAATCCATAAAAGCTCTTCTGAAATTGTAGAAAAGCCTAAAGCGATGCTTCTTAAAACTAAAAAACCAACAAAAATTTCTTTTGAAATAGTTAATGCAAATAATCCCGTAACAATTAGAATCGAAATTTCTGACACCAAAAAAATTTTAAGATAATCTGATTTTTTCTTTTCAATCCACCGGGCAATAAGCGGATCTAAAAAAAAGCGAATCAGTGAAAATACGCCAATCGAAAGGCCAATAGATTCTAGGGATAGACCCTTTTCTTTCATAATTAATGGCAAATACGGACTTACAAAGCTCACGTAAAAACCCGTTAATACCCCAATACAAGATGTAAATAAAGACAGACGTCGATATTCAGAAAATAGCTTTTTAATATTATGAAGAGGCGATACTTTTAGTGTCGATTGAACTGTTTGATTTTGATTAGAAAGAATTAAAATAGCAAAGCCCACCACGAATAGAATTACACCCGAAGTCATCAAAATGTCTTTTACAGAGCCTGTGAAAATACTGAAAGTTGGTAGAAATCCTGCTAATGCACAGCCAATTGCAGTCCCTAATGCGGCCGTTGACGATTTTAATCCCACCCATCTGGCTTTATTATCAGTGGTCGATTTTTCTAGCATCCAAAGACGTAGCGAATTTAGGACCATTGAAGCGCCAATGCCTGCTGTCAGGCCACTCGCAATAGCTATTGATTTCGATTCCGGAAAAGCTCTTGCAAATAGTCCAATCGAATAAAGCATTGATCCGAAGGCTAAAGATTTTGTAGAGCCGAATCGATCTGTGTATGACCCCGTCAGAAAAGAAAAGTATCCCGCAAGCGCCATGAATGAATAACTTAAGCCAAAGTTCGTCAGTGATCCGGCACTTTCGAAGTAAATGGGATGCAAAGTTTTTGAAACCCACATAATTGTGAAAAAGAAAACCTGAAAGCAGGCAAAAGTAAAAGTGGCATTCATATTATGTTCTCCAAGGTATTTTCAGATTGCAGTTCTAAGCAGTACTGTAAATCAGACTGATAAGTTAAATTTTCTGGCGCCAAAGAAATTGCTTTTTTATAGTTATTTATAGCGAATTCAATTTGGTTTTGGTTTAGAAAGGCATAGCCACGAAGAGCGTAAATTTCTGGAATAAAGGCGTCCAGATTTTCGGCTTGCTTGAGTTGAGCTAAAGCCAATTCGAATTTGGATTGCTCTAGATAAACAATTGACAATTCAAGCCAGTACTCTGGAAAAAGTGCATCAATAGCCAAAAGATTATGACATAATTTTTCACACTCTTCATAGCGTTTAAGCGCTTTCAAACATTGAACGGCATTATAGATTAGTACTGATTGATGAAGATTTTTGGCGCCATCATCGCTTTGTTTTAATTTTTCGACCCCTATTTGAAGCATTTCTAAAGCTTCATGAATTTTTCCACGACGAAATAGGCAAAGTGCATAACCGTTTCTATTGAAAACGTTGTGAAAGTGGTAATCCTTCATTGTTACATTACTTTCAATCAACTGATGGCTTTCAGAAAGAAATAGTTCTGCCGTTTCTAAATCTTGTTTTTCTTTTGGGTGCAGACGTAAATAGAGCATCGAAAGCAAGTAAGCCGCTTTGACCTTTGATAATACATTTGTGCTTGAATGGAGTCTGCGAAAATGGCTTTCTGATTCAGCGGTTTTTCCAAAAAAATTGCAGCACAAACCCAAGATTTGGTGAACGCTGTCGTTTCTTTCAGAAATCTCTAATTCCATCAGTACAGAATAAGCTGTCGAATAATCGCCTGTATAAACTCGTTCTCGCGAGTAGGTTAAAATGAATTCCAGGTCTTTTTTAGTTGCTCGTAGCGTTTTAAGTATTTCATTTTCGTTGGTACTGAATAATTCAGGTAAAGATTCGGATTTTACAAAGGCAGGATTTGAGCAAATGCGCAGTCCTCCTTTTTTAAGTTGGTTGAAAAATATATGAGAAAGGTAATCTTGATCACTTAATTCGAAGGTAAGTTCTAAAATCGATTTTTCAAGTAATTGTTTTGCGCAAAGCGAGGCTAATTTAGTGATCGAGCGGTCCACTCGATCTTTTAAAGCGAAACGAATTTGGTGATCCATATCTGTTGCGTGAGTAAGATGGGATTTTTTACGGGCGGCATTGGTTTTTTTGGTCGTTCCAAAAAACAACGACATCGCAATTTGAATGTCGGAATTTTCAGACTTAAATGTTATTTGGCGAAGTAGATCACGAACGGGTAGTCCTGAAAATAAAGAAGAGGAAGAAATTAAATTCATGGAAGTTTCCTTTTAAAGTGTTAAAAAAAAAGCCTTGGGTGACCAAGGCTTTTTTGCGACTACATTGTAGCTTTGCCGCCGTACATGACTGAGAAATTAACCTTTGTGATTGAAGGTTTTTTTGCTTGTGGTTTTGCTTTGGTTGCAGGTGCTTTTTTCATAGGTCCCCCTTGGACGTGTTTTGTGTCGTTTATTCGACAGATTCTCCGTATTACAAACTGGAGGCCGTGAACTGAAGCGCATAAGCGAATATAAACGACTAGGCGGCGAACTAACCTAAGTTTGTCTGGGATTTAAGAATTAGTCTTGGAACTGGGAATGAGTTACTTTAAATACCTTAAAAAGAGAATGAAAGGATACCATCGTAACTACGCGCAGGCGTATTTTCTGAACTTGAACGGGTTGACGTAATTCCCAAGCCCCAAGTGAAGTTGGAGGTTTGATAAATCATGGTTCCAACGCGGACATCCGAGCTTTCCGATTTGGGATTGTAGAAATCCACAGTTTTTCCCACAGAGACTTCAATATCTGCAACGTCGCCTGCAGTGTAGATTCCGGATATTTCGGTCGATGAATCTAATAGTGAATAGATTTGCGAGAGCATATCAAAACCATTGCTGTTGTAAGTGACCGGAGCCGTCAACAACACATAGGCACTTTCCATATTTTTGTCGTAGTAGAAGCGGGTTTGTGAAATAGACATTTCAAAATTATCGGCAAATCGATAACCAAATTTTAATCGACCTGTTTCTTGGGTGTAAGTTAGTTCATCGGTATAATCATAAGTCAGTTGGGGAATATTTGGAAACATGATAAACGGCTTAACTTGTGAAACTTTTTTTTTCCGTAGGCATAGCTTACAGAAAATTTTCCAACGTGTAGTCCTGGCGCAATTCGGTATTCCTTTGCAGTGATGACTCCGCTATTTATGGATTCACTTGAAAAATCATAACTCAGCGAAATCATTTCAAAAAGTGTTAGTCCCATGCCAATACCATAATTTGATGTCTTAGTTTCAGTTTCAGGAAGTCCTTCAACAAAGGTGGTTGTAAATTGCGATCGTCCACTTTGTGCCCCTAAAAAGTAATCGATAGGAACTTGATTATTAAGCTCGAACTCACCATCATACCCGGCACTGACGGTGCTGTTTGAACTACCGCTCGTAGAACCACCAAATGCCGAAAAGTTAACGTCGGCTTGCGCCGGCAAAAAACTTATTAGGATTAAGAAGGGACATAAAAACTTCATCACGTCAATTTATTGAGAACGGCGACGGATACGCTCGCGAAGTTTACTGCGTTGTTCGGGACTCATGTTGCGAACTTTGTTAATGCGATTGCGCGCTTTTTCACGTTGTTCGGGCGACAAATTTTTAAATTTCTTAAAGCGCTCGCGAAGTTTATCTTTTTGTGAAGAATCCAAATTGCGCCATTTTTTTGAAGCCGAACGAATTCGGGCTTGTTCTTCTGGAGATTTCTTTCGAAATTTTTCAAACGCACCACGGACTTTTTGTTTTTGTTCTGGTGATAATTGATCCCACTGTTTGCGGGCATTATTACCTGACTCGTCTTGCGCATGAGACTTGGTTGCAATTGAAGTTACTCCTATTAGAGATAAAAATAAAAAATCACGTCTATTGATTTTCATTTTCTAACTCCTTTTCAGTTTGTTCTTGAGTGGCCTGTTCAACCTCTGAAAAATTTTTAATAAAATCGTCCCATAAGTCTTCAGAATCTAAACTATCGTAATTAATTAACAGATTTAAATTATTTAGCATTTCTGGGTCCACGTCGGCTGTTGCTGGTGTAGTCGTCGTCTTTGGATTTTGTGAGCACATACGTCTTCCTTAAGTATAAAATCAAATTCATCGTCCGAAATGGTGCCTAAGTCATCGAGTGAGTCTAATTGATCTAACAATTTCATATCTTCGTCGCTGAGTTCAGCCAAAGCTAAATTATCAGCTAAATTATCAGCTAAACCATCTTCTGATGCGAGCATATTAGCCCACTCGGCCATTTGCGCAAGCGCGGTTTCGGCTTGTTGCAAAATGGATTGTCTTAAGTGTCCGGGCATTTTTTCAGAAAATAATGTGTCTATTTTGTTTTGATTATCGCTCATTGCGACCACCTTCAGAGTCTTTCAGTAAGTCACTCAATTTATTTTTAGTTCTAAAAACGATGGTTTTGATAGCTCCAACAGACAAATTCAACTCGCGGGAAATTTCTGCGTAGTTTCGTTCGTCAACCAAGACCATAGTAAGGACTACTTTTTCACGTTCTTCAAGCTGCGAGAATAATTGAGTAAACTTTTCCTTTTGTTCAATATTTATCATTTGATCTAATTGAATATCGTGATCATCAGAAATTTCGGGAGCCTCATCGATGTCGATATTGGCCCATTTTTTTTCAGAACGGAATTGGTCTATGATTAAGTTGCGGTTGATTTTCATGATCCAAGCTTTAACAGAATTTTTCGACGTGTAATCTGCCGAAAAATTTTTGGATTCAGTCAATACCTTAATTCAAGTTGTTTGAGTCATATCTTCCGCCTTTGCTCGATCTTTTATTAGCTTGCAACTAACACCGTAAACTAAGTCTCCGTATTTGTTAAAAAGGGCGTCGAATGCTTTCGAATCACCCTTTGCTATTTTCTTAATTAAATCTTGGTCTAAACCAGATTCGTTTTTTGCTTGTTCGTCTTTGGCTTTCATTACTCACAATAGCTCATCTCGACTTGTGTGCTTTGTCCACCTTCGGTAACTTGGGCTAGACCACAACCTTGAAATGTCATTTGTGCTTGGCCAGTTTTTGCACCCGTCCAAGTAATATCAATAGTTCCTGAAACTGGATGGCAACATTGACTTGAAAATTGCACATTGTTGTAAGTCCATACAGCTGTTTGTCCGGCGCGATTGTGGTTAACTTCCAATTGACCGGATTGAATCGTGCGGTTGGCGCGCGCTAATCCACCAATAATTTGTAATGGAGAAATTGTTTTGATCGAAATGTCATACACTGGTCGATCACGAAACGTTAAAGCTTTGTGTTTACCTAGAACGTCTAAGCTAAAACCAGCAACAGTTTTTGATAATCGTCCGCCACCACCATAAGATTGTCCGCGGTAATCCAATTTTGAATCTGATGAAACATTCAAAATTCCGCCACGTGGGCCAACTCGTTGTAAATTGTAAGTTCTTGTTACTGAGTCGCCAGTGCTATTCATCGAACACGTGTTTTGACTGTACTGCAGTTGTGCAGATCCTGATAAGGTAAAGGCACCAACTTCACATCCAGAATAGTCAGATGATTTAACGCCTGAATTACAAACCGAAAAATAGGGACGCATGCAATCTGCGGCGTACGACTTCGGGATTGCCATTTCAAAAATAGATTTGCTAGCAGGTGTAGTCATCGCATAATTACTGCCGGCTTGTTCATCAAGTAAACTTGAAACTGCGGTCGAACCGCTTTCAACTTCAGCTGTCGTTGAAGATACAACTAAATCGTTTTCTTCGGACAATTTTTTAGCGCAGCTTGCAGTCATAGATACCAGGATCATTGTATAAACTAATTTTTTCATTTTTTTCCTCCATGCTAGTTATAATAACTAACTGATAAAGCTATAACGTGGGCCGTTGAAAAAGGTTTCAAACTTTTAGACAGTTCATAGGTCCCAAGAGTTAGTATGAGACACTGTTTCATGGACAGTTTCATGATGAAACGGTTCCCTGCGTTACTGAACCAATCCTATTGTTTTCAGCCCAAAACGGCGTCAATATGGCTCTATGAAAAATCTATTTTTAAAAACATTTGTCGTCGTATTACTAATAACTTCAGTGGGCTTTGCGGACGCAGATCCGGCGTTAATTTCCGTCAATGGCACGGCTGAGGTTTCGATTGAACCGAACTTAATTAAAATTCAGATTGAGTCGTGGGGAAAAGGGAACAATGCAGAAGAAGCCCAAAACTTACAAGCTGAACAGTTCAAAAAGGTGAAAACAGCGATCGAAAAATTTAAGATTGCCAAAGAAGACTTTAAAACATTGAACTACAATATTTATCCTGAATATTTTTATGATCAAAAAACTCAAAACAATAAAGTTGTGGCCTACAAAGTGAGCCATCAAATTTTAATTACCCTCAAAAAAATCGACCAAGCCGGAAATTTAATAGATGCTGTCACTAATGCGACGACTAAATCAAATTCGGGCACAACAGTTCAGTCGATGAACTGGGATAGTAGCAATCGTGCTGATTATGAAAAGCAAGCCTTAGAATCGGCCGTGCAACGGGCTCGTACTAAAGCCGACGTTTTAGCTGCGGCATCAAATACAAAAATTCGTCGAGTGTACCGAATAAATTACCAGTCTGGTGGTGATTTTAGTCCGCCACCTCAAATGGA
>JAYVHE010000202.1:0-8934 GCA_043771495.1 Bdellovibrio sp.
TAAAGTTAATTTTTGATTAAGCAACGTTTGATTAATCGCTTTTGTGATATTTAATTCAGTACTTAATTTGTTATCTTTAATAATTTCTTGAGCATGAGATAGACGCGCTTTTTCATCGACTCCATTTTCAGTAACAAAAGCCTTATGGTTGCATGCAGCAAGCTGCGTGAAGTTAATAGCAACGAATATAACTAGAGCAAGTTTCTTCTTTGAATTTCTCATAATTAGATTTGATTTCAAAATTAAACTTTTCATATGAAACAGTTAGTTTCAATTTCGGGTCCAATTCGCGGTAAGCATTTAAATGAATTTTCGAAAACATTCTCAATTTGCCCTACGTAAAGTTGTGAAAAACCGGCTAACTTCGAGTCACTGCCTACCAATCACTTTACACTGATTAATCGATTGACAGACACTTTGAGACGAGTGATACAATCTCACAATGTTACAGTGTTTTCCTTTGGATCGTTTTCAAATTTTTTCTAGGCTGAGTCTCAGTCTGATTTGCTTTTTAGTCGCCAATTTAACGCTGGCGGCCCCATGTGATGAGGTTCGAGCTCGCTTTTTTCATCGTTTTGAAACACTTCAAAACAGTACTCAAGACAACTTTGGTGACAAAGTATTGAATTCCGAAAACTTCCCAGTTTGGTCCACCCCGTCAAAAAACTCAAACGGCGAAATTGTTTACCTCTTGCATGGTTTTTTAGGATCTCCCTTTGAGATGAAATCCACAGCCGAAGTGTTGACTCAAAATGGCTACACTGTGATTCGCGATATTTTACCCGGCCACGGCGTTACTGCAACCACAGCCAACAGCTTTTCAATTCAAAATATTCAGCAGCATGTTTTCGGAAATTTAAATGCGCTCAAAATCTGTGGCCAAAAAATTCACTTGGTCGGTTTTTCAACGGGCGCAACACTCCTCCATCATTATCTGCAAAAAAATTCTGATGATTATATTGCTTCCGTTACTTTGATTTCACCGTACTACAGACCGAGTGTCTGGTTTGGCGATCTTTTGTCGCTCGGAGCTGGCTTATTTATTTCGACCTTGTCGATTGATTTTGCCTACACCACGACTCGTTTTCCAGACATCAAAGTCGCTTATTTAGACCCTATACATTATGTGCGTGATATTCCCATTCAAATGGCCAACGAAATCGATTCCCTAGGTGACACAACACTACTAACGGCGGCAAGAATTGCCGTTCCCGTTTTACTACTCACATCCACAAACGATCAAACAGCTTCACCGGCTATCACCCACGCAAAGGTTGCAGTTGATTTTATTTCGCCGCAACTGATGCACTACGGCCCCTGGTATCTGGCCCCCCACCACATTATGGCCGAAGCGGTAAGTCCCGTTGCAAAAAACGCACATCAGCTTGTCAAAACTTTCGTCAGCCAGCACTAATTCTACAGAGTGAATTTTACAATTAAAAATAAATTATAAGTTTTGGGTTTTTATGCGGTATATCCTCTGCATGAAATTTCTAATAACTGCGCTATTAATTCAATCGATCACACTTTTTTCTTTCGCTGAAGAGGTCGCACATACGTCGAACCTTTTTGAACTGCATTTTTTCGAAACTTCCACGTTAACTCCAGAGCAAATTAAAGAACTAAACAATCAAACGATCAGCGATTTAGAAAGTGTTCGGAACGATTCACGGGACCAAATCATTCCAAATAAAAAATCCCGTGTCACAGCCATTACGCCTGAAACCGCTCGGGTGGTTATAAACAGTATCGAACAAAATCCAGTTACTAAGTTTGAAAGTTACGCTCAGTACAATCAGCCCGGCGTCGATTTGGGATTTTGTTTTGGGCGCGCGACCTTTGTTCATTTACTATTATTAAAAATGGGCGTCGATAAACGTTCGATCAAAAAAGTTTGGCAAATTGGTACAATGAAAGCTGGTCCAATTACTTGGGGCTATCATGTGGCCACTGCAGTTAAAAGCACGACTGGAGAATGGCTCATATTAGATAGCGTTCCCGGAAAACTTTTAAATATTCGTGATTGGGTCGATTTTTTTGCACCACAAAATGTAGACCATAAAGATTTACGCGTTTATGTATCCGAACCCGCTCGCTTCGGAACAGGCCCGGGCATTTATACTCGCGCTTCTTTTGGATTAGATTATGACCGTGAACAAGACTGGTATCGCCATTACTTTTTGGATTTAATGCACTGGTTTCAGAAAACTGAACTCAGCTCGCTGGGACTTTCTGACCTTCGGTAATACTATTTAAATTCGATCTTCAAGATGATGACGATTTCTTCGCCAGATGGTTTTTGAATTTTAACTTCATCATCTTGTTTTTTACCAAGTAAAGCTTTTGCAATTGGCGACTTCCAAGAAATCTTTCCAAGATTTATGTTAAACTCATCTTCGCCAACAATTTGATAAATTTTTTCAGCGCCATCTTCATTTTCGAATGTGACTGTGGCGCCAAAAATAATTCGTTCTGATTTTAAGGACTTCGGATCAATAACTTCCGCAGCTTCCATTCGTTTCTGCAGAAAATGCAAACGACGATCAATTTCGCGCAAACGTTTTTTACCATACTGATAATCGGCGTTCTCCGAACGATCACCATTACTTGCGGCCCACGTCACGGTCTCTACAACTTTTGGTCGTTCACCATTGATTAACGTCGAATACTCGGCTCGTAGTCGCTCTAATCCTTCTGGTGTAATGTAGTTTTTTGACTGATCCATATCTTTAATCTTTAATTCCTGTTTATTTCTTAAACCTTTACAGTAAGACCGTCTTTAAGCGCTTTACGTTTTGCTTGCCACGCAGGATACATCGCAAATAAAATCCCACAAAGCAAAGTTAATCCGATCATCATGGCTTCACTGCCGCTAAATGACGAACCTTCAAAGATCAGTCCGGTCTTTTTTTCAATTATTTTCAAAAATAAAAGCTCAACAAAAACTTTGATCACGCAGGCGGACCCAACGGCAGCCAATAAAATAAATCCGACTTCGAGCACGATCATGGCCATTAAATCATTCAGCCCCGCACCTAACGCGCGCAAGATGGCCATCTCGCGCCGCCGTTCGTTGATACTGGTTAATATTGAAATCAACATTCCGATCAGTCCTACAATCATGACCAAGGCAGAAATAATTTTAAAGATCAGTTCAACTTGTGAAAGCGTTTGCCAAAATTCAGAAAGCACAACGCCTGGAATCACCGCCAATAATGCCTCGTCAGCAAACTCATTAATGGTGCGTTGAAGCTGCAAAACTTGAATTTTAGATTTTGCGCGAATAAAAAATGCGGTGATGCCTTTTGGTTTTAACATTTCGGCCGTGATTTGTTCTGACGAAACTTCATGACCCTTTTGTGGAGCCGCCCCCGACTGCCAATCAACATGAATTGCTTCCATGCCTTCCAAAGAAATATACAATGACCGATCAAGAGCCGTTCCCGAAGACTCCAAAATACCAACAACTTTAAATGGTTTTGTGGTGTGTTCAGCAAAAGAATCCCCAGTGGTGCTTCCATGCGCCAATACAATTTGATCGCCAATTTTATAATTTAAATTTTTCGCAACATCTGAACCTAAAACAATTTCTAAAAAGTGAGAAAATTTTTGCCCCGCTGAAAACTGCACATTCTGATGATTTCGAAATTGATAATACTTAAAAAAATCTTCAGACGTGGCAACCACTCGAAACCCTTTATGACCATCACCTAAACTATAGGGAATCGTCCACTCAACATTGTCCATCGCTTTAATTTTCTCAAAAGCTTCGATCGATACATTATTGGTGGCTTGGCCAATATTAAATACAGAATACAAAACCAGTTGCAAAGATCCTGATCTGGCGCCCGCAATTAAATCCACTCCAGAAACAGTTTGTGTAAAACTATTTTCTAAAGATCTGCGCACTCGCTCGACACTAAACAATAATAGTAAACTGACGGTCACCGAAACAATTGTAGCTATTGTCGCAAATCGGCGGTTCATCATTGAACGCCAACCCAGTTTAAAAAATCCGCTATTCCAACTCATACTGAGGACTCATTCGAAATTGCTGGAGCCCGATTTAAGTCCAGCAAACTCTGACTACGTGAAAACATTTTTTGGATCGAGCGATCATGGCTCACGAATATCAATGTTGCCTTTTGCTCAGCACAAAGCTCAAACAGTAACGCCAGAAACTTTTCACGATGATCATAATCAAGAGCAGATGTTGGCTCGTCCGCAATAATTAATTGCGGCTGGATGACTAAAGCCCGCACCACAGCTACACGCTGCTGCTGTCCCGTCGATAACTCGGAAACAGGCTTATTTTTAAAGGCCGTTAATCCTAAACGCGACAGCAGCTTATCTTGCAGACTTTCGTCTTTAGGTTTTCCATTAAATAAAAAAGGTAACTCTATGTTTTCTTTAATATTTAAATACGGAATTAAATTAAATTGTTGAAATATGATTCCCATATTATTTGCGCGAAACTTATCTTTTTCAGCGGCTGTTAAAGCCCCTAAATCTTGACCCGCAACTTGAGTGACCCCTGATTGCGGTTGCAAAATCCCCGCTAGGATTTCTAAAAATGTGGTCTTACCCGATCCACTCGGTCCAAACAAAAAAACTTTTTCGCCGGCCTGAACTTGAAATTCGGGAATGTCCAAAACAGGCTGAGCCGAACCCGGGTAAGTGAATTTTAAACCCGATATGTGAATCATCGGTGTCATGCTCTGCATGCTCATCTGTAGGGCTCTACAAAATCGGCGTCCATTTCAAAAGAGGCCTCGCCGTACTGAGATGTCGCAGTAGTAATTTTAAATTCGCCATAAACCCAAATCGGACCAAACGCTGCAGGCACACCTTTTTTCATTTTAATGTAAACCATTTGATTCGGTGGCGGAGGTGGAACGTGAATGCACGCTTGGGGATTAGGCACCAATAAAAATTCCGTCACTAATCGCGAGTTGTCTTCAAGTGGTACCATAAAACCTGGAATTTTAACGCGCTCGTTGTGATGCTTTTGTAAATTCTCGGGAGCTTTTTTAGCGATGTAGTCCATTTCATTTAATAAACGCCAGTCCACTTCGGACGCAGCTCCACCGTCGGAACCTTTTAAAAAATAAAGTCCTGCTCCAACGGCCACAAAAAAACTAAACAATCCGATTAAAACCCATTTGATCATAGTGCAAACTAGGATATGCTCAAATCAAATGACTAGCAAATATCAAAGCGTGCGCGGCACAAGAGATTTATTACCGGAACTTAAAGCACAATTTCGCGCGGTCGAAAATGTAGCGTATAAAACTAGCTTAAATTACGGATTTAAAGAGATCGAAACTCCCATGTTTGAATTTTCGGATGTTTTTCATCGCTCATTAGGCGAAACATCTGATGCTGTTAGTAAAGAAACTTATACTTTTATGGATCGTGGCGGAGATTCAATTACGCTGCGCCCAGAAGGCACCGCAGGCGTTGTGCGCGCCTACGTTTCTGAAGGATTGGCTCAAAGTAATCCCAATAAATTTTATTATTTTGGCCCAATGTTTCGCTATGAACGACCGCAACGCGGACGTTATCGTCAATTTTATCAATTCGGCGCTGAAGTATTAGGCTTAGAACATCCACTGGCCGACGTTGAATGTTTAGATTTTGGTTATAACATTTTGCAACAACTTGGTTTATCAAGTTCGTGTTTACTCGAGATAAACACCTTGGGCGATCAGACCAGCCGTACTAATTACCGCAAAGCTTTAACGGATTACTTAACACCGTTGAAATCGCAATTATCTGCGGACTCCCTTTTGCGTTTAGAAAAGAATCCCCTGCGTATTTTAGACAGCAAAGACGATGGCGATAAAAAATTAGTGGCCAGCGCTCCGCTATTTTCTGATTTTTTAAACGATGATTCCAAGAAATTTTTTAAGCAAGTTTTAGAAGGCTTAAAACTTTTAGAAATTCCGTATCAAGTTAATCCAAAATTAGTTCGTGGATTAGATTATTACTGTCACACGGTTTTTGAGTTTGTTACGACGGACCTGGGCGCACAAGGCGCAGTCCTTGCCGGCGGACGCTACGACGGCCTGGCAGAAACCTTGGGTGGACAAGCTACCCCCGGCGTTGGTTGGGCCAGCGGTGTCGATCGCTTAGTTGATCTTATTGATATTAAAAAGTCCTACAAAATTCCAGAAGTCATGGCGCCTATTTCGGTGATCGCGCATGGTGATTCAGCGCTGATCAAAGCTGAAATTATTGCTGCAGGACTTCGACGTAAAAATAAACGTTGTGAAGTATTCTTAACTGGTAATTTTAAAAAGAAACTCGAAAAAGCCAATAAAATCGGAACTACTAAGGCCATCATGATTTTTGAACAAGACGGCGGAAAATTTGAATACAAAATTAAAGACTTTATCAGCGGCGAAGAAAAAATCGTTGAAGAGAGTGCGCTTCAAGACATTTAGTTTGCACGACGATTCAAGAACGATTTTGTTCCAAAAAAAAATAAATTTCTTTAAGCTCAAATATAGATGCATGTTCTCATGCTGGGACACCTTGCTTTGGAACTATTCGACTAAAAAATTCGTCTTCTTAGTAAGAGATTTCTAAGGAGTCGTTATGAAGTATCAAATTGAATTCGAAGGCCGCAAACTAGGACAAACTGAGTGTGGTTCGTACAGCGAAGCCCGCTCATTGATGTATCGGATTACTCGCCAATGTATCGAGACTTATAGAAAAATTCGCGCCACCACTAAAATTAATCAAGCCCGGGAGAATATTTTGCAGATTCGAATTATTGCAAAATTAAAAATTCGCCCGATTGCAAACTCCGCTCAACTCGAGCGCCCTCAAGGACTACCGCAGATCAGCGAACGTATTAGCCAGATTCACCGCAGCTATGCTGATGTTGAATAACACGCCTGCGCCTGTATTGACCCCGCTTAAAAGCACTCCTATGATAAAGCTCTAACACTGTTTCATGGAGGAGCTATGTTTTCTATAAAGGGTATTTTACCTTTACTTTTAATCGCATTATCTCAAACAACATTTGCCGCTGGCCCTGCAGCCACACCGGCATCGTCGCAATTTCAGCCCTACAAAGAAAATTCCATAGCGCAAAAAACGATGGCGTTTAATATTGGTTACAGTCGCCTTGATAGCTCAAGTTATCAGGGCCCATCTGCAGCGGGACTTTCTTTTGAAGGACAATATGAGTTTTACAAAAAGATTTATGGAACAGCGGCCTTTTTTCATTACGATTATTCAGGAGCAACCGCGAATTCAAATTTTCAGATGGCGGCTTTAGGGGTGGAGTTACAACCGATTCAAACTGAGGTGTTTAAAAGTTCGCAGTTTTTCGCAGCCGTAACCACCGGTGGTGCATATATTTTTGATGTGAACAATGGATTTAATCTTTATTATGGCGCGGGACTTGGACTTAAAATCAATTCCGAAATGGGTGTTCGTTTTGATATTAAGTCCGGGAAAAATTATATTACGTCGCAAACGATTTCTTTAGTTGGGTATTACTAGCGACGACTGCGACGGGAACCGATTTTAACGTCTTCCCCACGCGACCAGCCATGAATGGTACTGGATTGCGTGCGCGCCCAGTATAACGAAACAATCACACCAACCGCTAACATACCAATACTAATCCACTGCCCGCGTGAAAGCCCCAACGCTTCATAACCGAGTTGCAAATCAGGTAATCGAAATTGTTCATTAAAAATTCTGACGCCGGCGTAACAAATAATAAATGATCCCGCAATCCAACCCGGACGGTGCGATTTGCGCGCTAGGAAAAATAACAATAAAATTGTAAACACACCTTCGGTGGCCATTGCAATTAATTGCGATGGATAACGGTAATCTAATAACGGTGCAATCGCCGCTTTGAGTTCGGCATTACCCCCTTGAATTTCATTCACGATGCGATTTAAAACTGTATACACTTGGTTGCGAGCGGCATCGTTCAATTTAAATTGGCTAACGACTTCACTCCATCGACTGCTTTCGATTCCTAATTTTTCAACCACTGGAGTTAGCGTCGACAAGCGCTCGAATTCGTACGTGGGCCACGCGTGAATATCCGTTGGGAAACGGACTCCATAAGGAAATTCCGGCGGAGCCACACGACCAACTAATTCACCATTTATAAAATTAGCGATACGACCAAAAATAACTCCAATCGGACCAACGATCGCAGCTACATCTAACAAATACACAAAATTTAATCCGTGTTTACGAGCAAACAACCAACAAGCTCCAACAATACCGATGATACCGCCGTGGCTGGCCATTCCGCCCTCGTGAACAGCTAAAACTTTCCAAAAAGGTATTGTTCCACTAAAGGACCAAAATAAAGTGGGATCATAAAACAAACAGTAACCTAATCGGCCTCCGATTAAAGTTCCGAATGCGGCGTAGGTTACAAAGTCAGCAACCATATCTCTTTGCAGACCAGAACGTTGGCGTTCAACCAACCAGCTAATCATAAAATAGGCGCAAACAAATCCCAACATGTAGGAAAATCCGTACCAGCGAGGACCAAAATTATCAGAGATTTTAAAAATAAAGGGGCTTAAATCATGTACCATACATTAATCTTGTCTTGTTGGGTCAAGATCGTCAATAATCCTCTCCATGAATGACCGATCGAATAAAAAGAAATCTGTAAAAACTAAAAAATCAATTTCAAAGTCCGTTTCACCTCTGTTTGATGCAAAAGTTTGGATTGAGGTTCCCGGTTTTGCATTCAACGATATCACTTATCATCGCCATAAAACTCAAGGCACCGTGCGCGTGGCCTTTAACAGACCCGAAGTCCGCAATGCTTTTCGTCCCCAAACCGTCGACGAACTTTTTCTGGCGCTTGAACATGCAAGAATCTCTGCCGACGTTGGCGTCGTATTAATTACTGGGAATGGACCCTCACCCAAAGATAATGGC
>JAYVHE010000203.1:0-5352 GCA_043771495.1 Bdellovibrio sp.
CCGGCTGATGCGCGTGCCGCACCACCTGCCGAGAAATACTTCCGCCCATTGCGGCCACAAAAGATCCCACTTTAGAATTCACTACAATCATATCTGACTTATTTTTAGTTGAACGTTTGATTATAAGTTCAGAAATAGAATCCCACGTATCTTCAACATACAAATTTATTTTAGGATCAACTTGTTTGATTTCTTGTTTTAGAAAGTCAATTTTATCGTCAATGACTTTTCTATAGTTTTTTGCATACATCATTGCTGATGTTTCACTGTAATTAAGGATGGGTTCCGAAACGTACACTACGTCGACGTCTGCTCCCAGATTATGCGCCAAATGATCGACCTTTTTAAGATGCTCCGTTGCCGTTTTAGAAAGGTCGTGACCAAACATAATTCGTTTTATTTCAGGACTGGCTTTATCACGCGGATTAAAAATAATTAAATTTGTTTTTGCGTTCAAAATCATGGCTTCCGAGAAACTCCCTTGAAAGAACCGCTCGATCCCCGTTCGGGCATGTGTCGCCAGAACGACGAAGTCGAATTCATTTTCTTTCAAATAATTGGTGTACTCTAAAACCTGATCGCTTTTTGAAGTGGACTTTACTTTTAGAATTTTTATGCCGTCGTGACGAACTTGATGCTCACTCAGCTTGTCGGCCAACAAAATACGTGGGTATTCTGTAAAACGCTGGGCCTCGGGGATTTCGAAGGCCAATGACAAACCCGTTTCAGTGGGAGCCGCAACATACACCACCTCGACGTAGTCCGGATTTAAAGATTTAATTATCGTTTCACCAGTTTTGATCAAATCGTCGTTTTTATCAAATGGATCTATAGACCAGGCTATTTTCATAAAACCCCCTAGGTCTATTACTTTATACTATTCAGATTTTGATAATTCTAAATGCGGTCGTATTTTTGTGAAGTTTAAGCGACAGTTACGTTTATAATTTTTTAGTTGCAGCCAGCGCGCACTCATCGGTATTTTTTTTACCGAGTTCAGACGTAAAATAGGCGTCCGAAAGCTGAGCCAATTCGTCTTGGTATTGGTCGACCGTCATTTTATCGGCGTCATAGTCCGTTGGGAAGGCTCCGGCAGCTCCCTGTCAAAAATAAAAAACCCGCCGGTTAAGGGCGGGTTTCAATTTCAAATATATTTGAACAACGAACTCATTAAATTAATTAGCTTCAGTTTCAAAAAAGTCAAAAGACTGGTACGGAGTCATTTCGATAATTTGGCCGAGCTCAGTTGACACTAATTGCGAACGACTTGGACCGTTAGCATTCATTTCCAATTTGAAAATTTGGTTGCTCGAACTTAAACCCAAAACTTGCGAACCCATTTTTTGAACTGTTGTATACTTTTGATCAAGCTTCATTGCAGCAGCTTCTTTCACAAAAGCTTTAGATGGGGTTGAACAACCGATTTCGAAAACTGAACCATCTTGAGTTTGAACAAACGTGTTTGTCGCTTCACGATTGTAACCATTTATGTAAACGATGTTTGCAGCAACTTGAGCCGCCGGAAAACTAATATCAGACGTTGTCGGTGATTTTGGATCACATGTAAAACGTACAGAGTTTTTGTAAACGCGTGCCGTAAATTGCGTTCCGATGTGTAAACCGACTAGATTTGCACGTTGCTCAGGAGTTTGACTATTATACTCAGCAAATAACTCACCTGCATCTTGATCGATTGTTCCTTGATCGTTAGCAAATAAATATTGGTTCTTTAAGTTTTTATCTGTTGGAAACAACACCATATGTTGTGCGCGGCGAACAATACGGCCAGCGTGCGGTGCTTTTCCTAATTTATTTGTTTGGAGTGTAACTAAATCAATTGTGTAAAAATCCAATTCTGAATTCATCACTAACAATTTTTCGCCGCGATTGATACGGACTGGAGCTTCAAAGGCTTCATCAGCATAAATAATTGAGGAGGCACGAGCGTAAGCTCTTAAAGCTGGGTGAACTTCCGTCGCAAATTTTGCTAATTGCGCGTAAGTCTCGACCGTTACTGCATAAGATCCACCTTCAGAGATACGATCATCACAAGCCCCTTGCATACCTTTACGAGGGCCGCGCGAGCACGTGATATGCGGGTAACCATCTAAGTGACGGGCTTCATGCATAAATACGCTAGCGCGGTCTAATGCAGAGAACGTCGCTGAAAGGGCTAACGGACATGCGTACATGGTTTCGCCGCCAAATAATCCGTAAACGTAAGCCACAACGCCTTTAGGGCAAGAAGCAACGACTTCAACTTCAGAAACTAAATTAGCAAAATAAGTGTACCAGCTCTGGGCGAATCGTCCTGTAAACAATTCGTCTTGACTTGGATTCATCACCGGCGAAAAAGCCGTGTGGCGCATATACATTAATGTTTGAATTAATGCTGAAGCGTGGGTTCCGTCGTAGCAAAAATCTTTTGTGGCTTGCGGTGCAAATTGCGGAAAATCTTTAGCGATGATCTGCATCTCTGCTTTAGTTACGCAGTTGACATCTGATGCGCCCGGTTGGCCGTCATTGGCAAATACTTGTGTATGGATTAGAAATGACACTACACCTAGTGCGATTAGTTGTGCGACTTTCTTCATAATTCCCCCTCTGAAATTAATTTGAAAACTTTTTGAATTGTCAAAATTTGAACATTCTAAATTCTGAACATCAAACATAAAATGGAAATAAAAAGTTATAGCCGCCCAAACTAATGCTTATCTCGTTACATTTTAGATTAAACTTAAGGCATTCAACTCTCACAGGTTTAAAAGTTGATACACCAGATTTGAACTGATTTTATCAATCAAAAAATCCCAATTATGACCTTGGTTAAAAGTCATTACAGAAAATTTAATTTTTTTATCTATGGAGCGTTAGCGACGTTGAATTTAATTCAGCTCGTCAGTTGCTACGGTTGATTTTGCTCAGCTCGTCATTAGCATATTTGCGGACTTGGGGGATTGGATTTTGGGTTGAATGGCCTTTTAAATCTTGCATGGCTATTGTTGCCTCGAGCGAATCCGGTGGATTTGATTTATAATTTTGAACGAGCTTATCAATGGCCATGTAGCGAAGTGCTAATTCTTGGGAGTTTCTGATTTCTGCCTCAGAATGTGGTGCACTGGGACCATGATCCGGCAACGGGGTTTGTGCAATTTCATTCACTAAACTTTGAGCCGTAGAGCCCGTTGATAAACTTAATAAATAAACACTCAATATGCGCTCGTTGATGGGCTGATTCGTGTCCAGCGTGGCTGTTTTAAGATAGTATTTCTCGACGTCGTCAAGTTGACTCGCGCGTTCTATCAGAGTTGTTTGTTTAGCCTCAGTATTAACTTTGGGGTTATCTAAAGTTTTGGCTTCCGTTTGAATGAATGCTTTGAATCGCTCAAATTTTTCGGCCTTGGCTTGTTCATCAATTTGAGGTTGGTTCGCACCAGCCGCTGGTTCGGGACGATTTTCGTCACTGTTTTTTGCGGCATTAGTTGGCGAATCAAGCCCGGCCACTTTATTTTTTATAGTTTGAAAAACCCCTGATAACCCGTGCTGCTCAGCCTGCTCCTCTGTCGAGAAGGTAAATACCACGACAAGAACGATTAAAATGGCAATCAATGATAAAGAGACTTTTGGATTTTTCACTCAATCTCTATAGCCCAAAATTAAACCATTTGCCAATCTCTAATGCCATCTTGGTCGCTGCTCAATTGTTTGCGGCTTGTCAAAAATCCCTGTCTAAATTTGAACTCTCGTCATCAATAAACCACTGTGCTAAAAATAAGAACCATGCAAACAGAAATAAATCGCCCCCATAACACGAAGGTTATAGACATGAGCCAATCATCTTTACATACAGGTTCTAAACGATCGGAATTTTCAAGCCGCCATATTGGTCCACGTGAATCCGACAAAAAAGAAATGCTGAAGTTTCTTGGATTTAATAATTTAACGGAAATGATTACTAAGATTGTTCCCAAATCAATTTACACCACCGAAAAAATGAATATCGGAGTCGGAAAAACGGAACAAGAATTACTTAAAGAGTTAAAAACGATGATGAGTCAAAACAAAGTTTACGAATCATTAATTGGCTTGGGTTACCACGACACAATTACTCCGTCAGTTATTTTGCGTAATGTCTTTGAAAATCCAGTTTGGTATACGGCCTACACACCTTATCAACCTGAAATTTCACAAGGCCGCTTAGAAAGTTTACTGAACTTTCAAACTATGATTACGGATTTAACGGGTTTAGAAATTTCGAATGCCTCGCTATTAGATGAAGGCACTGCTGCGGCCGAAGCGTTAATGATGGCGTACTCCATTGCAAAAAATAAGTCTGATGTATTTGTGGCGTCTCCGAACTTGCATTCACATGTTCTTGAGGTCTTAAAGACTCGCTCTGAGCCACTGGGATTAACCATGGTGATCGAAGAGCCAACGATAGATACGATGAAACTAAAACCTTTCGCAGTTCTTGTGGCTTATCCACAAACATACGGTGAAATTACTGATTATAAAAATATCGCTGATGGGGTTCATGCGGCTGGTGGATTGCTTATTGCCGACGTTGATCTTTTGGCACTAACACTTTTGACTCCTCCGGGCGAATGGGGCGCAGATATCGTTGTGGGAACTTCACAACGTTTTGGTGTACCCCTCGGATTTGGCGGTCCTCACGCGGCGTTCTTATCAACGAAAGAAATTTACAAACGCTCTTTACCGGGCCGCTTAGTTGGCGTTTCAGTGGACTCACATGGCAACCCCGCGCTCCGTTTAGCCTTGCAAACTCGTGAACAACACATTCGTCGCGAAAAGGCGACATCAAATATTTGTACAGCGCAAGTGTTGTTAGCCAACATTGCGGCCATGTATGCCGTATACCACGGACCAGAAGGCCTAAAAAATATTGCGACACGAGTTCACCAACTGACGCATACACTCGCGTTAGGAGTTGCAAAACTAGGTCACACTGTTTTAACTAAAAACTTTTTTGATACGTTACACATCAAAGCCGATCGCGCTGATGAGTTACAAGAAATTGCAGATGCATTTCAAATAAACTTTTTAAAAACTCCTCAAGGCGTTTCGGTTTCGTTGAATGAAACGACGACTTTAGAAACACTTGATAAGTTATTTAGAATTTTTAATTTTAGCCAACCAGTAAGCTTTACTGCCGAATCAATTTTTTCACAAATCGAAATGAGCGTAGCCATTTTGGCGACCAACCTACGTAAATCAGCGTTTTTAACTCACCCGACTTTTAATCGGCACCACTCAGAAACCGAATTGATGCGCTACATTTATCAATTGCAAAATAAAGATATTACTTTAACACATTCGATGATTCCACTCGGT
>JAYVHE010000204.1:0-17204 GCA_043771495.1 Bdellovibrio sp.
GGAGCCACCATTGTCGCCCTTGAGACCACCAGTAACGCCATAGATATTTCAGTTGATTATGATTTTACTAAACCCACAGTTTTTATTTTAGGAAATGAACGCTTCGGATTAGAAGTCGATCAAATTAATTTAGCCGACGAAATCCGTAAAATTCCAACCTATGGTCTTAAAAACTCACTCAACGTTGCCGTCGCAGCGGCGATCGCAGGGTTTGAGTGGCGCAAACAATATCAGGACTATCAAATTGGCCAAAAAAACTAAAACTAATTATACTTTTAAGCCCATTGGCACTTTTAAAACCAGCCAGGTTCATCCGTACCAAGCATCGCGCCAACCTGATGATCTATCAGAACCAGGAACCATTGTTTTAACAGCAGGAAAAAATTTTGAACAAGCCCTAAAAAATCTAAATCAATGCTCTCACATTTGGATCATCTATGTTTTTCATCATAACGAAAAATGGAAACCGCAGGTCCAAACGCCCCGTTCAAAAACAAAAATTGGCGTCTTTGCAACTCGCGCTCCCTACCGTCCAAACCCGATTGGCATGACTTGCGTTAGAGTTTTGAAAATCAAGGGTCTAAAAATCGAAGTCGATAAAAATGACCTTTTAGATGGAACTCCAGTTTTAGACATCAAGCCTTACCATCCACAAAGCGACGTCATTACGGATTCTGAAATAGGTTGGTTGGAAGCCACCGAGCACAAAGCCCAAAAAATGCAGGTGCGTTTTTCTCCACGCGCCGAAGACCAAATGGATTTTTTAGAAATTCACGGATTAAAAGAATTTAAATCATTTGTTAAGCGCCAATTAGAATACGACCCAACCGATAAGACCAAAAAACGCGTCAAAGACAACAAACATTTTTTTACAATCGCCTATCGCACATGGCGCGCCGACTTCGTCGTCATCGATGATGCGGTTTCCGTTTTACAAATTTATTCAGGTTACACACCAAAGGATTTAGATAACGAGCTCGATAAGTACAAAGATAAACTCGTGCATCGAATTTTTAATAAAGAGTTTAATTAATTTGGTTTGGTTTGATGTTTAGATAAAATTAGATTTTAAATAACTTTTATTTTTAATAAAACGAAATTTCTCAGAACACATTTTCATCACCAAATCCAATATTTTCTTACACCCATAAAGTCCCGATGTTTACCATCGGCTCGCATAGTCATTAGGACTCAGTCACAACTACCGCCTCAATAAAGTAATTCTTCCTCCAAGGCAGTTTGTTCGTTGGTGACTTCTGAAAAGCTTTGCTTTTCAGAAGTATCGTCCGAACAACAAAACTTGGTTTTAATTCTGACGAATTGAGGACGAAGCGAAGCGACGAGCTAAAAAAAACCAAACAACAAAAAAAGCTAGTTACTTAACAGCTCATTAAGAATAATTCAATTTTCTCTAAAAGCATTTTGCCGCGCTATACCGATGGTAAACATCGGGACTTTAAGGTCGCAAGAAATTACCTGTCGCGCGACAGGCTATTTAAAAATTATTTGGTCTTCAACTGACTACGAACTTTTTTGCACTCAGCGATCGACTCTGCTGGAACGTCTATTTCTTTGATTTCTTTGCCTTGCAGAATTTCGTCGATGCACTGTTGTGTCGACGTAATAGAACCGGATTTGTTGTCCTTAATATATTTACGACAACCGCTCGAAACTTTTAAACAAGGAAGCGAGCTTGTATCATCGACGGCCGCTTCTTCTGACCAAAGTCCAAAGGGTAAAAAAACGAGGAGTGCTAGAATAAAGTAAAACTTGTTCATTCAAATAGTATAATTAAAAAAATCCTGTTTGAAAACCCCGTCTAGGTCCTGACGGTCGGTGTCTGAACCCAAATGCTTTAAAACCGATTTACTCTAACAAAACATCAGCTAAACTATTTAAACACCCTACCTACGATTGCCGTGACATGACAGAAGACAAACGCACCTTAAAAGCCAGTTATTACGAAGCCTTTTTAAATAGTTTCGTCGTAGGCCTTGCTGAAAATTTTTTTACAGCGTTTTCTTTAAAAATGGGAGTTTCTTCACTACAAACTGGTTTATTGATTTCGCTTCCTCTGTTATTTGCAGCCAGCGGTCAGTTTATTTCACTTCAGACACACACGCTTTCAAAAAGTAAAAATATTTCCGACTTTGTTTTAAAAGCCACATTAATTCAAACCCTTTGCTTGATGTTACTGTCGGCTTGGTCAATTTCTGAATATAAAGACAATAACACCGTTGTATTTTTTGGTTTACTGACAGTGTTTTCAGTTTACTGGTACGGACACTTTATAATTCAGCCCGCATGGAATCGCTGGATTTCAGAATTTGTTCCGGCCGTCGACAGTCAGCAATTTTTTTCGGTGCGCACTTGGCTGAACCAAGTTGGAATAATTGCGGGCCTTATTGTCGGCGGATTCGGACTGCATCTTAATTATTTGCAAGTTCCGATCCATTATTTATTTGCACTCTTATTTTTGGTCAGCTTTATTTGTAAAGCAGGATCCTACTACTTTTTTAATCTCCACAAAAAAACAACGGCTATTTTACATCTGTCTTCCGACAAACTAAAAAAAGCCATCAAGCGACATTTTGTTTTTTATAGAAGTTATGCGGTTTTTAATTTTGTGATTTATTTTTCAGCCCCCTATGTGGCTGGATATTTACTGACTGAAAAAAAATTGCGCTACTTAGAATTTACCGTGGTAATGATTGGTTTATTCTTAGGAAAAATTTTGACTTCAATGATTCTGCGCACCCGTAAAAACGATGTCGATCCGACGAAGCTGATGTTTTACGGTGGCCTTATTGCGGCTCCACTTCCAGCGCTGTGGCCGATTTCAGATACAGCCTATTCCATGTTTGCGACTCATTTTTTATCCGGTATGTCTTGGGCCGCTTGGGAAGTTGGCCTTAGCCTTTGTTTTTTTAAAAATATTGGGCCTGAAGAAAAAACAGAAACCATTAGCGCCTATAATTACCTTGGTGTTACGACCCAGGTTTTAGGTACTCTAGCCGGTGCTGTTATGATTAAATTTACGTTTGGTAATAATTACGATTACCTGTTTTATTTTGCGGGCCTGGCGCGTTTAATAGCAGTGCTTCCGCTTCGTAAAAATGGGCTTCGTTAGTTCTAGTTCTTTAAAGCGCTTATAAACTCCAAAAAAACCTCAACTGAATTAAATTCACGAACGTCTAAAACACTACAGTGGAATTCCCTAAAATAAATCGCTAAATTCTCGGCTTATCTAAAAAGGGGTTCTCGTGGGAAAAATCGTATTACTTCAGTTATTCATCGTTCTAGCTGTTACTTTAAATTATTGCTTGAGTTGGTCCCTTCCAAAACCGATCGAACCATTTATGTCGGGCGAAAAAATGTTAGAAGCTATTAAAGCGGATCCGGATCATCAATACGCCTATGAGATTAAAGACGAATTCGGTAAACATGTTCGAGTGCCACTTGATTATAATAATCCATCCGATGGCACGATTGGAATTTACTATTTCACATCTGAAAAAGAATTTAATCCAGCCTGGCCCACAATGCTTTACTTCCAAGGTGGCCCCGGGGGAAGTTCCCATGGCCCGTCGGCGTTCAAATGGTTAGAGAACTGGAATGTAGTTTTTATGGAATATCGTGGTATGGCTCTATCGTATCCAGATCAGGTAGAAACTTTAATGAAAACCAAGTATTTTACGTCGGAAAATGTGGCCCGTGACGCGTCCGAAATTGTTAAGGCGCTCGGCGTAGATAAAGTTTCGGTGTTTGGATCATCCTACGGGACTTTAACTGCTACAATTTTTGCGAGTTTATTTCCGAATCAGGTCCGCTCAGTGATTCTAGAAGGCATCATTTATAAAGGTGATGAGTATTTATGGAGTTCATCACATCGTCAAAAAATATTACAACGTCATTTTAACCACATGCCGACAGAACTTCAGGATTTAGTTTTGAAATTCTCGAATATGCCTGGAGTAAATCCAGCGTGGTTTTCACGAATGGGTCAAAGCGCAATGTACAGCGATAATTTTTCAGAGCTTTTAACCTATACTGTGAACGAAACTCTCAGTGGCCCAGAAGAACAAGTCAAAGAATACCTTTCTGCAGATGAAGACGACATCTTTAATATGGATGATATGTTTTTCTTTAGTCCGCTTTTCTTTTTGCACATTGGCTGCAAAGAATTAAGCGGTTTTGACGATTATGCGACATTCAATTTTGTTTTTGAAGGCCGAAAATTGGTTCCTGTGAAACAAACGGTCATCAAAAGTGCGTGCACTCAAATGAATTTCGATCCTTCATTAATTAAAGACTACGATGCGCGTGATTATAAAATTTCAGTTCCGGTATTTTACGTTCAAGGCACATTCGACGGCGCCACAACAGCGCCAACAGGAATTTGGCATTACAAAAATGTTCCAAAAGCGAAAGCGCAATTATTTTTAGTTAAAGGTGGCGGCCACGGCCCTTTTATTTCTAAATTGGACTCAGTGCCTTATCTGAATTTATTAAAATTAATGCTGGATGGAATCCAAGTACCAAAAGACGTTTTTAATACAAAATACAAAGAGGATTTCCCAGACTGGGTGACCACTTTAAAATAATCGATATAAAAATTATTTAGCTAATAACGAGCGCAACATCCAAGCGGTCTTTTCGTGAATTTGCAGACGTTGAGTAAGTAAATCACAGGTTACTTCATCGCTGGCTTCTTCTGCCGCTGCAAAAATTGAACGTGCTGTTTGGGCCACGGCTTCGTGGCCCGCTAGTAATTCTTCAACCATTTTCATGGCTTTTGGAACCTTGGTCGATTCCACGATTTTTGTCATTTCAATAAATTGTGAATAGGTCCCCGGAGCATAGGCTCCCAAAGATCTGATGCGTTCAGCAATCAGATCCAGAGCATTCCATAGTTCGGTGTATTGATCCATAAACATCTGATGAAGCGTATTGAACATTGGGCCTTCGACATTCCAATGAAAACTATGGGTCTTGATATACAACATGTAACTGTCAGCCAACAAATGCGAAAGTCCATCGGCAATTTTTTTCTGACTTTTAGAATCAATACCCAAATTTTGTTTTTTCATCGAAATGACCTCAACTTTATTTCAGCGCAATTAATTGCGTTTGTTTATTTGAGCGCAATCAGTTGCGCTATTAACAATGATACGACCGACATAACTTTAATTAAAATTGCAATACCTGGGCCTGATGTATCTTTGAATGGATCACCAACAGTGTCTCCAACAACGGCCGCTTTGTGGGCGTCGGACCCTTTTTTGTGTCCAGGTAATCCACCCTTTTCGATGAATTTTTTCGCGTTATCCCAAGCGCCACCCGCGTTGGCCATAAATAAACTCATTGAAGCACCAACGGCCATACCGCCGGCTAACATTCCCGCCAAGGCTTGAGGGCCAAATAAAAATCCAACAGCTACAGGCGCAAATACTGCGATCATACCTGGAATAATCATTTCCCATAATGCCGCGGTCGTTGCGATATCAACGATCTTTGCAGGTTGTGGTTCCGCTTTGCCTTCGCGAAGTCCTGGAATTTCTTTAAATTGTCGCGCAATTTCAACAACGATTTTTCCAGCCGCTTTTCCAACAGCCATCATTGTTGTTGCACCAACTAAGAATGGTAAAATGGAACCAATCAAGATTCCCAGTAAAACACCAGACGACGTTAAGTCTAATTGCATTTTTGCCATTCCGGCAGCAACTCGCACGTGATTAACTTCCATATTGAACGCCGAGAATAAGGCCAGAACCGTAAGGATCGCAGAACCAATCGCAAAACCTTTTCCGATGGCTGCAGTTGTATTTCCTACTGAATCTAATTCATCGGTAATTTCACGAACGTTAGCTGGAAGCCCAGACATTTCAGAAATTCCACCCGCGTTATCAGCAATCGGGCCGTAAGCATCAACTGTCATTACAACAGCTGTTCCCGCTAACATTCCTACTGCAGAAAGTGCAATTCCATACAAACCCAAGTAATGATCCGCGATGTAAGCCGCGATCACAACCACGATTGTTGGAATCGCAACAGATTCCATACCGACTGCTAAACCACGAATCACTGCTGTTGCCGCACCCGTTTTAGCCGCTTCTGCCACGAGACGAATTGGTTTCATGGCCGTGTAGTACTCAGTCACTAGTCCAATGATTGCTCCACCAAAAGCTCCGGCTGCTAACGCCCAAGTTACGTTTTGGTTAACACCAATCATCGGCATCAAAATGTAAGAAACAACAGTTAATAAAACCGGAGGCAACATTAAAGACATACGTAAAACTGTGGCTGGTTTTTGATCTTTCAAAATACGCGCAGCGAAAATAACTACGATCGAAATAATCATTCCAATCGCCGATAAAAATAATGGAAGCGCAATCGTTGTCATACGAAGTAAAGCTTCATCTGCGTTATCCATTAATTTTGGTAATTCAACGGCTTCAATAGTTAAAGCAATCGCCATTGCAGAAACAATAGCTGCAACCATGGATTCATACATGTCGGCGCCCATTCCGGCCACGTCACCGACGTTGTCACCAACGTTATCCGCGATAACACCCGGATTACGAGGATCATCTTCAGGAATATTTTCGACAACTTTACCCGCGATGTCGGCACCAACGTCAGCGGCTTTTGTATAGATACCACCACCGATACGAGCAAAAAGTGCGATCGAAGAGGCTCCTACTGCAAATGAATGCAAAATTGTTCCAAGATCTTTGCTCTCTTTAAAAAAGTAATAAACGCCAGCTAAACCAATCAAACCAAGACCCGCAACAGATAAACCCATTACAGCGCCACCGTCTAAGGCGACAAGTAAGGCGTTACCTTTAGTTGATGTTGCAGCCGCTTGAGTCGTACGAACATTCGCATAGGTTGCGGCCTTCATACCAACAAATCCTGCAAGCAAAGATAAGAATGCGCCTAATAAAAACCAAACAGCCGCCATCCACCCTAAAGCAAAATATAATAAAATGGCCACGACAGCCGAATAGCCCGCTAAAACTTTATATTCACGAACTAAAAACGCCATCGCGCCTTCACGAATATAGTTAGCGATACGATTCATCGTCTCGTTACCTGAGGGTTGAGATTTCACACGGAAATAAAAAAACGTGGCAATGATTAGTCCAACAACACCGGCAATAAATGGCGTGAGAATATACATGGACATGCCCGCTTGTGTTTCGTTCATGGGGTGGCTCCTTCTTTTTAAAGCTTTTTTGAATCAAAAAACTTTATGGTTTTTACAAGAATGAGTCAAGATTTCACACCGAGGTTTTTTTAGTAATTAGCGGAAATGTTTGGGGATTTTAGATTTCAAATGAAAGATTCAATAGAAGTGCATTTTTTTAAATCAGATCCATGGGATTTTGATTTATTTCTGAACAGTTCATCAAAGCTCCATGAACTTAGACCCATTTTAAACTTTTTAAATTCTGTTCACTTTGCTAGGATATTGGGGTGATTAACTTACGCAAAACCCTTAATGATGCACATACCGTATTAACGCAAGCAGGGGTCCTTCATGCATTGATCGGCGGTTTCGCTTTAGCCGCCTATGGTCAGCACCGAGCAACAGCCGATATTGACTTACTTGCCGATGGCTTGAAAAAAGAAGTTATCAAATCAGAGTTAATTAAAAAAGGATTTACTCTAAAGCATGAATCCGCAGAGGTTCTTCAGTTTTCAGGTATCGGTTTTTTGGATATTTTATTGGCGAATAGACCTTTAAGCCAAGAAATGTTGAAGCGCGCCCATTTAAATCAAGAACTAAATGTGTATGTTTTAAAACCCGAAGATATCATCGGTTTAAAAATCCAGGCCTACAAAAATGATACAACTCGAGAACTTCAAGACAAAGCTGACATTCAAAAACTCCTTGAGCTACCAGATCTAGAAATAGAAATCGTAAAAAAATATGCAGAACTTTTTGGAGAGTGGTCGGTAATAGAAAAACTTGGTAGGATTAAATCATGAAAACAATGGAAGAGTATTTTCAATTTCTAGAGCAGTACTGGCAGATGTTTGAAGCACCGAAAGAACCGAAGCGACTAATTGATTATAAGATTGTATTGTTATAATTGGGCGTTTTGATCAATGTAAAGTTCCCTCTGCCAACATCCATTGTTAGCAGAAGGAACCGGTTATTTCTAAATTTTACAAACGTTTAATTGCTGTTAACTTAACGTTTTTAGAACTCGATGTCTCTAACCTTTGTCTTCCCCGACTGTCAAAAGATTTGACAAAAGAAGGGTTAAAGCCAAAAAAAAGAGGATGTGCACGACACATCCTCTTTTAAAGAACCTATTTGATTACTAAAAAATTACTTTAAATCTACAGTTACTAAAAGAACTTTAGTCCAAGAGTCTTTGTAAACGATGTAGTCCTCACAAGAAGGATTTAACTTCTCGCCTGTCTCATTGTTAACTGCGCAAAAGCGAGATTTCTTCATGTCAACAACTTGTAAAGGTTGTTTTACAGTTTGAGTTGATAAAGCCATTTTGTTTTTAGCAAACTGACGTCCAACATTAGAGAATGGGTGTTTCCAAGGTGGGTAAACGGCTTTCAAAGCGTTTACGTCAGCTGTTGAAAAGTCAGAAAGTTTGAAAACAACTGAAGTCCAGTTTTTTTCGTTACCGTCAGACGAGAACATTGAATCAACGTAAGAAATGTGAGCGCGGATAACGGCTTCACTTTCAAGAACGATTGTTTCAGTACAGTCCTGGCTGCCTTCGCCGTGCGGATTGCAACCTGGAATTTCGCGAACTTCTGTGCGAGTTGGAATGATATCGTACTGAGCATCAGACAATTGAACTTGTCCTGCAGAAGTCGATAAAGAAACTTGGTTTGTGTAGTTAACGCCTGCTTGAGCCGTACCTACTAGAATCGCAACAGCGATAAAAACGAATGCTTTCATGAGTTTTCTCCTTGTTAGTTTTCAGGAACACTTATATTTTTTTTACTTATAGAATCTAAATTCTACATCTGTAAAATCTTTTTTCAACGAAACAATTTAATCCATCAATCTTAATGAGCCCTTAACAATTGGTCGTACTGATGTTCACACGTTGTGCAGATTTTATTCATTCGCGTGTCTTTCAAACCTGTGATATGTAGTATTTCGTGGCTAACAAAGAAATACTCAAACTGGTTATCGGCTTTCGCAAATTCCGCGAAAAATTTTTTGAAACGAACAATCCTCTTTTTGAAAGGCTCAGCACCGGCCAAAATCCAAAAACGTTAATTATTGCCTGCAGCGACTCACGTGTTGATCCTGCATTAATGGCTTCGGCCAACCCGGGTGACTTGTTCGTCGTACGAAATGTAGCCAATCTTGTTCCCCCGTTTGAATCCAGTAAATCTGGGTTACATGGGGTCAGTGCCGCCATCGAATTTGCGGTTTCGCGCTTAAAAGTTGAAAATATAGTAATTTTGGGTCATCGCCAATGCGGTGGCATTCGGGCTTTAATGTCGCATCAAGCGGACTCGATCGACGATACCTTTATTGGTCGTTGGATGAGTATCGCCAAACCGGCGCGTGCAAAAGTCATCGCGGTCCAGGGCGAGCCAAAAACTGATGCGGATATGGATCTAGCTTGTCGTAGTTGTGAAATGGAATCGATATCGGTATCGATAGATAATTTAAAAACGTTTCCGTTTGTACGTGATGCGATCAAAGATCGCCAACTGAATATTTTAGGAATTTATTTTGATTTAGAACAAGGACAACTCTTTGAGTACGACGAAGTCCTTAAGAAGTTTTCAATCATTCAGCTTTAAGCTGAATCTATAATCAATTCAGCTTTAAATTCAGTCATGTGTTTGCTGGACAGTCCGAAAGACTAATTCCATTAATCGAGAAGTGAGCGCTTAAGTGCGTACTCAGACATGGCATTAATAATATGATAAAGCGAACTCGCTTTCGCGTCTTGCCTTGAAAAACTTCCGTCTTCAAATTTTGACTCCAACCATAATCCTTTGGGTGCGTTATCTAAAAAAATCCAAAGCGCATTCATGGCTTCGTCTGAAGCCTTTATGTGTTTGTTGCGCTCCGAATTGGAACTTCTTAAACCTAGTGCAAGAGCTGCTTTCACCCGTTCTGACTGAGGCCAAAACTTCGAGCTGGCTTTTTTAATTTGGTGGTCACTCCAAATTTCATCAAACACTAATCCTTCAGGCTTTTTAATTCCGCTATGCTCGCCATTTCTAAAAAGTTGCTCTGGCAAGGTTCCAACTTCTGTTCCACAGATTTTTTCGAATTGGATTAATAACCAAGCCCATTCGTACTGATGACCCGGCTCAAAAATAAATCGATTGTTTTCGAGTAACGGCTTCCATTCGATGTCGAAGTGTTCTGCTAACAATCCCGTTTTATGATCAATGAAATGTAATTTGCAAAGTTTAAAAAGGTCAACGCAAAGACTCTTCCAAACTGGATTGTTATCGACCCGCGCCCATTCAATAGCGGCTTCAAACAAGTGCATGTGAGGATTCGATTGAAATACAATTTGGCCATTTTTGATTTCAGTATAACCACCATGAGGCGCTTTGCGTTCTGAATTTAAATAATTCACAAGCTCAAGCGCACGTTTTTTATAACTATCAAATTTGATGAGTTCAAAAGAGCGCGCGAGACCAAACAAGACGAAGGCCTGAGTGTAAAGTTCACTCTGTAGATTGTCGGGTTCGCCTCGGGAGTCTATTGAATGTAAAAAAGCACCCGAAGAAAGAGAATAAGATTGAAGAAGATTCGATGTGGCTTTTTCAATAATAGGAATCACGATATCAGAGCTCAAAATCTTCATTTTTAAAGCTTCAGTAATTGAATAAATCTGACGAGCTTGAACCATCGCTCGCCGAGACGTCGTTGTTGGTTGAAATTCAGACGTTATACTTTCAATGAATACTCCTGATGCCGAATTAAAACCTTTATTCAGCCATAGTGGAAATACTGATTCAGAAAGCCAACTTATAGATTTATCAGAAAGTGTTTGCATGATTAAAATCTAATGCTCTTTATTTTTTAAATTTGTTCGTTAAATATCTATTCAGATCAACTTTTAATTCATCGTGCTGGAGTGCGAGTTCAATGTTTGCAATTAAGAATCCTAATTTATCGCCGGCATCAAACCGCTGAGCCGCAAAACTAAAGGCATTTAATCCCCCTGCTAAAGCCAGCTCATGCATCGCATCACTTAACTGAATTTCGCCATTTTTGCCAGGCTTAGTCTCTGATAGAATACTAAAAATTTTGGAATCAAATACATAGCGACCTGGAAGAGCCCAATGACTTGGAGCCTTATCAGCTGACGGCTTTTCAATAACACCAACAACAACACCGCCTGTATCTAAATGCTCATAGGATTTTTGACCCAAATCGATGATTCCGTATTTGTGAACTTCATCTTTGTTAACTGGCAAAACCCAAACAGAACTTTGACTTGTTGATTGATACTGCTGACTTAAAAATCGGGTCACATTGTTTTTTGGATCTTTTGAAATTGTAATTTCATCACCTAATAAAACCGCAAAAGGCTCATTGCCAATGACCGGTTTCGCACATAAAACGGCATGCCCTAAACCGAGCGCCGACTTTTGACGAATCGAAATAATATTTGCGGATTTTCGAATATGGTTCAGGCTTTCTAACAGATGGCCTTTGCCTTCGCGATTAAATTTATCTTCCAACTCATAAGAAATATCAAAAAAATCTTCGATGGCGGTTTTACCACGGCCTTGAATTAAAACGATGTCTTCAATACCGGCTTGAATAGCCTCTTCGATGACGTAAAGAATGATCGGCTTATCCACAAGTGGAAGCATTTCTTTTGGAATTGTTTTGGTCGCAGGAAAAAAACGAGTTCCTAATCCCGCGGCAGGAATAACAGCCTTTTTAACAGTAGAGCTTTTCTTCATGCCTAAAAGCATACCCTAAAAATGAATTGGGTAAAATGGAATTTTAGCCGAATCGACCTGTTATGTAGTTTTCGGTGCGTTCCTTCTTTGGATTTGTGAAGACCGTTTTACTTTCACCAAATTCAATCAGATCGCCCATGTACATAAAGCCTGTATAATCGGAGGCTCGACCAGCTTGGTGTAAATTGTGTGTGACCATCAGAATAGTGACCGATTTTTTTAAATCGGACAGAAGCTCTTCAATATGCGCCGTTGAAATCGGATCTAACGCCGAAGTCGGTTCATCTAATAGTAAGATTTCTGGTTCCACAGCCAAAGCACGCGCAATGCAAAGTCGCTGTTGCTGCCCGCCCGATAATGATGTGGCCGCATTTTTTAATCGATCAGATACTTCCGCCCACAACCCGGCCTTCTTTAACGAGTCTTCAACTTTATCTGCAATGTAGGATTTTTTACGAATGCCACGCACAACCAAGCCATAAGCGACGTTATCAAAAATTGTTTTTGGAAAAGGATTTGGTTTTTGAAAAACCATTCCAATTTTTAATCGAACATCTAATGGGTCTGCAGACTTTGCCAGAATGTTTTGTTTTGACGGATAGACCAAAATTTGACCGTCGTATTTCACGGGGCCATACAAATCATGCATGCGGTTAAAACATCGCAGCAACGTTGTTTTTCCACAACCTGATGGCCCAATCAGAGCCGTCACGCTGTTGCTATAAACAGGCAAATTGATTTGATTCAATACCTTCTTATCGTCAACATAACTAAAATTCAAATTTTTTACTTCAGCCTTTAATTCCATATCCACCACTTAATCTACCACTTATATTTTTTTCGAAATCGATAACGAATAAAAATGGCTAAGCCATTTAACAAAAGCGTCAACGTTAATAAGACCGCACCCGCGGCCGCTGCATTCACATGAAATTCTTCTTGGGGACGTGACACCCAATTAAACATCTGAATCGGCAAAACCGTATAAGGATCAAACAACCACTGCGATGATAAATAGGGTGATTCGGCACTGAACGGAGACGTTGGCAAAAAGGCAATAAACGATAGCGCACCAACTGTAATTAACGGCGCCGTTTCGCCAATGGCGCGTGAAAGTGCGATCACAACACCCGTCATAATTCCACCAGAACTATAAGGTAAAATGTGATAACGAATGGTTTGCCATTTGGTGGCACCCACAGAATAGCTCGCTTCGCGAATAAATTGCGGAATTGTTCGAATTGATTCACGTGTCGCCACGATAATAATTGGTAAAATCAAAAGCGCCAACGTTAAGCTCGCTGTCAAAATGCTTTGGCCCCATTTAAAATAATAAACAAAAATACCAAGTGCCATAATTCCGTAAATGATTGAAGGTACACCCGCTAAATTTAAAATATTCAATTCAATCAATCGCGAAAGTTTACTTTTCGTCGCATATTCTTCCAGGTAAATGGCCGTAGCAACTCCTAATGGAATCGAAATCGAGGCCGTCACTACAATTATGATCAGGGACCCAACCCAAGCCGCTAAAATCCCTGCTTTTTCAGGAAACCGTGACGGAAACGAAGTAAAAAACTCGGGTCCAATTCGCACCCAGCCTGTTGTGAACAAATCAAAAATCAATGCCAACAATGTCAGTAGCGAAAAAAATAATACTGTAAATCCAATCATCCAAAACACAAAGTCTTGGCGACGCATTTTTTTGGAATGATTAATAACGACAAGACTCATTACTTCACCCTTTTTTCTAGTTTAAAGCGAATAATTTGGCCGACAATATTAAAAAATAAAGTAAATGCAAATAGAGTGAGGCCCGCAACGTAAATCGTCTGAAAACTTAATGATCCATGAGGCAAATCTCCAAGACTAACTTGAACAATGTACGCGGTTAGAGTGGCGGTCGACTCCGTCGGATTCAGTGAAAAGCGCGGTTGTAATCCGGCCGCAATCGCCACAATCATGGTCTCGCCAACGGCGCGAGATATCGCTAACACAAAGGCCGACGCAATTCCTGAAAATGCCGAAGGCACCACAACTTTAAAGGCCGTCTGAAAATGCGAAGAACCCAGTGCTAGGCTGGCTTCGCGCAAGTGTTGGGGTACGGCTCGCATGGCGTCTTCGGACAGACTACAAACGTAAGGAATAATCATAATTCCCATCACTAATCCAGCACTGAGCGCGTTAAAACTCGAAAGCTCTGGAAATATTTTTTGCAAAAGCGGAGTTACAAATAATAGCGCAAAATAACCGTAAACCACCGTTGGCAGCGCCGCTAATAATTCTAAAATGGGCTTAAAAATTTCTCGCGTTCTGGCCTTAGAGAATTCACTTAAAAATACC
Source organism: Bdellovibrio sp. (assembly GCA_043771495.1). Classification (GTDB taxonomy): domain Bacteria; phylum Bdellovibrionota; class Bdellovibrionia; order Bdellovibrionales; family Bdellovibrionaceae; genus Pseudobdellovibrio. The sequence goes on from JAYVHE010000204.1 coordinate 14,278, forward strand.
GCAACAACAATTCCGCAAGGTACCGCAATTGATAATGCAATGACCGTCGTCATCAGTGTTCCACAAACGAGCGGTAAAATTCCAAAACGTGGTTCTGAAAATAGCGGAGTCCATTCGGTACTCGTAAAAAACTCAACGAGGCTGACTTCTTTAAAAAACGGCAAGGCTTCCTTAAAAAGAACAAAAATAATTCCAAAAGTGATCAAAACTGAACTCAGCGCGCACAAAAACAAAATCGTCTCAATGATTTTTTCCGAAATTTCGCGGCGTTTTTTGAAATCGTTCAGGAACCACTTCATAATTTTTAGATTTTCCGTCCATAGTCATCTTGATAACGTTGAATATCGTCTTCACCAAAGTAGGTCCCTGTTTGCACTTCAATCCATTCAACCATTTCTGATGTATTATTGATTAAACGATGTTTTGCGCCTTGCGGAATATGAATATGTTCCCCGGCCTTTAATTTGATTTCTTTATCGTTTAGAACAACAGTTGGCTCACCTTTGACGATGATCCAGTGCTCTGAGCGTTTTTCATGGGACTGATACGATAAGCGCTGACCAGGATCAGCTCGTAATACTTTAGATTTAAAATAATCGGAATCTTTTAAAACTTCAAACTGGCCCCAGGGACGATTTTCAAAAACATGCTCTTTGGTTTTAACCGGGTTGACCTTTTTTAGTCGGTCAACAACGTCTTTAACCAATTGCGACTCCCCCCGCTTGCAAATCAAAAGCGCATCAGCTGAATCGATCACCATTAAATCATTCACCGCAGCGACGGCATAAGTTTTATTTCCATGTCCGTAAAACAAATTTCCACGCGCTTGAATTTCTAAGGGCTCTTCGGTTTTATTTTTGGCAGTCTTGGCAGACAGCCCCAGGTCTTTACGTGTTTCAAGCATGACATCCCAAGAACCCAGGTCACTCCAGCCAATGTCGCAAGTAATACAGCGCAAATCACTTGAATTTAACTTTTCTAAAATAGCATAGTCGACAGAAATACTTTTTAACTGGGTAAAAATATCTTTCAAATTTGAAAAATCATTTTTAAGCGCACTTAATGCACCCCAAAGTTCAGGCTCCAGTTTTTGAAATAAAGAAATCATGTGACGAACTTTAAATACGAAAATTCCCGCATTCCAAAAATAATCACCGCTTTCTAAAAACTGTTCTGCTTTTTCATGCGATGGTTTTTCGTGGAAACGTTTTACATTGGTGGCTTGACTGGTGCCAATCGCGCGATCTTCTACTTGGATGTAACCGAATCCAGTTTCTGGGCGATTCGGTTTAATTCCTAAAACCACAACTAAATTTTTTTGCGCTGTTGCAAAGGCCACATCTAGGACTTGATGAAAACTTTTTTCATCATTGATAATATTATCTGAAGAAAATACGCCAACAACTTCGTCAAGGGCATTTTCCATTTCTAAAAATCGACAGCATAAGGCGATGGCGGCCGCTGTGTTTTTTGGCTCAGGCTCATAAAGCACTTTGCGCGCTGAAACAGAATTTTTTCTGAGCTCAAGTTCAGTTAAATCACGAAAATTTTCTGACGTAATAATTATTGGAGAACCATAGGTTTTCAAACGTTGCAAAGTTAACGTATGAAGAGTTTCCCCAAGAAAGTTCGCAAATTGTTTTGGAAATTTTGATCTGGAAATAGGCCACAAACGGGTGCCACTTCCACCACTCATAATCACGGGCAATAATTTCATTGCTCTAAATTGCACGGTTTTGCTAAGGTATTCAATGTTTTTGGCTTTAAGATTGCTTTAGGATTTGTTATGTCTTTGCAGTTTCAAAAAACCACCGTGAAAACAACAATATTGCAGAACACACAGGCAATTTAATTGTTTCTCCGGGGGCAAAAGGGAACTGAAAAGTCGGGTTTTTAATCAAATGGGGTTTTGAACATTCATTAAGGGGGAAAAATGAAACCAGTTACAAAGTTATTGTTTATGGGACTTTTATCGCTGTTTGCTACTGAAGCAGCTATGGCGCAAAACATCATTATTCATGATGTACGACTGACTGGCACAGGGTGCAGCAATGCAGCAGCTTCGGCAACATCAACTGAAGATGGACGAATTGTGTCTGTGTTGTTCGATAACTACAATGTAGAAATCGGAAACGGTTCAACGAATCCGCAATCGACAATTTTGCAAAAAGACTGTCGCATCTTGATCGATATCGATGTAACTCCAGGTTATCAATATGCTCTTGAAAGTACAGAATATCGTGGATTCAGCGCACTTCCAGCAAACGCTTACGGAATGCATCGCTTTACACAAATCGTTCCTGGTCAACCTATCGTGAGTGTACGTGAAGCTCAGTTAACTGGCCCGATCAACAAAAACTATTCAGTGCTGCAACGACAAAAACCAGGTCGTTATGTGTATTCACCTTGTCATAAACCTCGTCAAACTTTAGAAATTATGTCGCAGTTAATGGTGGCGTATAAACCTAAAACAAATGGACGCGATATTGCCATGATCAACTTAGACTCTGTTGATACCGGTGTAGCATCGTCATTTAATATCGTTTGGCAACGTTGTAAGTAATTCGGATCGTTTAAATTTGAATTAATTGTCTACACTGTTCGCTTAGCGAACAGTAACTTTTCACAAGCTGAAATAATTTCGGGGATATTAACACTGTTGATATCCCCGTCTTCATTTTGAGGGGTCAATTTAGGGGCTTCAACAACGACGAAGTCTGTGCCGAACGGTCCCCAAATTTTTCTATTTTTTTCCAATTTATGATCTTCACGATAAACGGCGACAATTTTTATTTTTAGCGCGCACGCCATGTGTACAATGGATGTGTCCGGAGAAATAACTAAATCCGCCGAGGCCACCAGAGCCGCATTGAATTCTAAACTGCCATAATTAAAAAAAGTCCACTGTGGGTTTTCAAGTTCTGAGT
>JAYVHE010000205.1:0-13155 GCA_043771495.1 Bdellovibrio sp.
CCCAATTATTAAGAAAGCAAAGATCGCCGAGTAGTTAAAGATTTTGGATCGTTATTTTTAATAAAAAGTTGCAATTGTGATCAGGGGACGCCTAAAATAGATTTAGGTGACTAATCATACAAAAAAAGATTTATCAAGACGAAATTTTTTATTTCAAGGCGGAAGATCTTTGGCGCTTTTGGCATCTGCAAATGTCGGAATGTACGTGATCGGATCAGCTTTTAAAGACTTAGATGGAAGCTTCGTGGCTGGAGCAAAGTGTGTTACCGCACCACCTGACTGTAATGCAATTATATTTTGCGTAGTAGGGATGCAACCAGGACATTACCCGTGTGGGTGGGAAGCACCAACTTGCACAGGCTCTACTTGGGACGCCTGTGCCCCAATACCGCCAGGTTGCCAACTTTTGGGGAACTCATGCCCCTAATCGTGTTTATTTTAATTTCGATTATTTTTAGCGATCTAGCCGTAAGCAAAGGTTCGATTTATGAAACCTTAAATAAGGACCCTGGATACACGGATCGACACTCAATGCTAATTGTTGATATAGCCACCAAAGAAAAAAAACTTGATCAAGATTATAAAAAATTTGGTGATAATTTAAAAAAAATCTCTTCTGTACATGCGCGATTAGAAGAATTATGGATGCTCAAGCTTCAAAAGGAATTTACAAACAATGAGCAAAAATATTTTCTGACTCTTTTTAATCATCATCTTATTAAGAAGTATTTCAAGTTTCAAAAAGATTTCCTGGTCGACAAAAATATCAAAGCAGAAATTCAGAAAGAAGTTATGCTTATGAAATCGCCGCAGAAAAATGTCAATGCACCCGCTAAAAAATAATCATTTTGAATTCGAATTGGTCGCGCAAAACAACCTAAGACAGTTTTACGTAAAACTTGGAACACCCATAAAATCGACTAACAATCCATTCCAACAATCAGCGCTAGACGCCGAATATTTTTACAACACTTCATCATTAAAGAAAATAATTCTCTGCCTTTCTGGCGGAATCGATAGCGAGTCTATGTGTCATGCGTTTTTACAAGCACAAATTCCCTTTGAAGTTGTGTTTTTAAGATTTAAAAACGACTTAAATTTATTCGACATTAAAACAAATATTGAATTCTGCGCAACTAGTAGTATCAAATATTCATTCGTTGATTTAGATATCATTGATTTTTATGAATCCGGAAAATACTTCGAAGTGGCAAAAAAATACGAATGCCAGTCTCCGCAAATTGCGGCGCATTTGTGGTTTTTGGATCAAATTGACGGCGTACCGTGCCTGAGCGGCAACCCAATTGCTCCAATTTGGAAAAATAATAAATGGTTTTTTTTGGGCCTTCCAGGAGAACTGCATTCAACCTATTTCAAATATTTTTTAATCAATAATCGTGAAGGAGTGCCTTGGTTTTTCATTTTTTCGCCAGAAATGATCAAAAGCTTTTTAAAGTTAAATTGTATGAGGCCCTATTTGAATAAGCAAATTACGTTGGCCGCTGACTACAATTACTTAGAAAAATGTAAAAGCTACGACGAAGGTGGCTTTAGAGTAAAACCTCGCGAAGATAAATTCACCGGATTTGAACTTGTTAAAAAGTTTTACGATGAAAAATACAAAACCAATTATGGAATAGCTTTTAACGAACATTTTCGATTGCCGTTGGAAAAAATATTTCCGTTCCCAGATGAATACTTTCAACTTATTCCGAAAGAATATTTTGATGGACTTTGAAATTAAGTCGATCAGTTTTGAGGAAATTTTACCTATTTGGAAAAATTTTTTGTGGCCAGAACGAACATCGGTGATTGAAAATGTCAGTTGCATCGATCAATGGGGAAAGATTGACGTTGGCATCCGTCAATTTAAATCAGAATTTTATGGCTGCTATTTCGCTGAAAAAATTGCCGGTGTAATCAGTTGTCACGCAATAAGTAGCGAGGTCATGCGTATTCGTGGCATTTATGTGTTTGAATCCTACAGAAATAACCGAATTGGTAGCAGATTAATTTCACGGGTTAAAACGACCACTTTTGAACAGAATTATAAAAAAATATTCGGACTGGTTCGAGCAAATAATGAGACCTATTTTAAAAATGCGGGCTTTGTATCGTACGGACGAATCGGTAGCTTTGAATATGGTCCACATATTTTAATGGAATTATCACATAGCGAACCACAAAAGCACCCAGAAGGCGCTTAAACCGTGCGTTCTTGGCTGTTATCAGCAAAAAATAAATGGAATGTTGGCGGAACTTCTTGGTCCGCCTTCTCTAGATTAAAAAGGCTGATCACTTCTGTTTTTTGACCTGGAACAACATTAAAAATGGTTAGATTCGCCGATTCGATAATCATGTGCAGCCCACGACCTGCACCACCTTTTTCTTTATTGTAGATGCCGGCCTGGCCGCCGTAACAGCTTTCTAAATACTTCATGATGATATTTTTTGTTAAGCTGCCAAATGGGTCAGTAACTGAGACCGCAATAAACATTCCGTCTGTTCCGTATTTAAGTTTGGCTTCTTGGCCTCGGGCCAAATGAACTTTTTCAGTTCGCGGCAAATGATTAAATAGCGATTTTCCTGAGCCATCTATTGGCGCATCGTAAATAGCGTTCATCAAGAGTTCTTCGGTGACAACTTGTACTTTTTCTAAGATCGCAGTTCTAACACCGAATCCACGAAAATGCTCGAGCATGTTTTCATTCTGTACAATTCGCGCTTCAGAATTTTCTATGCTAACTTCTGTGGTTTTTGTTCCCCATGACAAGTACTTTTCCATTCCGAAAAAATCATTATTTAATAGTTTCGCGACTGTTGTTGAAACGTTTTTAACTGTGAATGTTCTATCCTCTGGGTTTCTAGAAATAAAATAATTTTGATTGGGATTATATTTAATCGTGTCCAAATAAAACTTCATATCCATGTTAACCATCATAACCAATGGCGTATGCGGCTTCATTTTTTGAATCATTTGAACATCATCTACTAAAACGGCATCACAAATAATTGCGTCGTAATCATTGGCCGATATATTCTGAACTAACTCTTCACCACTTGACGATGTTGATAAGGCAACACCCGTACCGCCTAGTGCTAAGCGAGCGATGTTGATTTGTTTTTTATTTGAATCATGAATTAATACTTTTTTCGGTAAAATCTGCTTTGCAGACTCATTGCCTTGCCGCTGTCCAAGCTCGAGCACGGGTTTCAAGACGTCAACAATTTCTGTAAAGGTGTTATTCAAAGCTTTTACTTGTTCTATGGGAACCGAAGTGGCTTCAGATTGCAAGATTTGTGAGATCTTTAATTTTGTCGGATTGATATACGTTTCCATCATGTCATAAACTTTTTTAACAAGCTCTGACGAACGACGCGAAATTTCGGACTCTAGATTCTCATTTAATTTTTGTAATTGCCCTTGCGCAATTTGTAATTCGCGGTTGGCAATTTCAAACCGCTTTGCTTTGTCGTTTGTTCTGGTTAACCGCTCAACCAAAACACGCGAGAATACAGCATAAAGTAATTCATGAAATTTAAATCGTTCGTGACCAGGCAAAGTTAACAAATGACTTTCGTTGATTCTAAAAATTTGCACGGCTGTCAAAGCTTTAACGGTTGTGGTGGTTGGTTTCTTATTAATGACGCTCATCTCGCCAAAGACTTCACCGACCGCCGATAATTCCGAAATAATTTCTCCGTCGACTGAAACTGAAATAATTCCACTTCTCAAAAAATAAAGTGAGTCATTGTCTACGCCTTGCGATAAAATATCCTTTCCTGGGAGGAATTCAATGGCTTCGGTCATTGAGGCAAATGCAACCATCGACTTTTCAGGAAAGCTCTTAAAGAAGGTATACTTCATAAGTTCTTTTGCAATTTCAGTCGGATGCATCATCATTATTTACTTCCTTAGTTAAAATCAAAAAAATCAGTTGGAATAGGATTCTGGATGCCAGCCCCGCCAGTACCCACCCCCCCAATATCACCTTGAGGCTCATTAATACTTGCGGGATTCACAATTTTAACAGAGTACCCTGTGCGACCGCCGGTCACACAATTCCCGGGAGCCGGTGGCAACCCCGCACTAATAACATCAGTAACCATCGTTCCATACTTTGGTGTTCCCGTTGACGCAAAAGGTGCAGAACATTCACCAAAAATCATTTTAGTTCCGGAAGCTGCGTTCGGAAATTGCGTAAATCCATCTTGCGAGACTAAATCTTTGTAAGTCCAACCCGTAAGTAACGACCCTTGAAAGCGTGGGATAAAGGAAAAGTATTTTTGAATCACTGAGCTTGCATTCTTTAGACCGGTCACTTTTAATTGATCCATCCCTGTCGAAGATCCATCGTACTTAAAAATTTGTTCAACAACCGCAAGCTGATGACGAACGGAATAGTCCTCGGGAATACTTCCACGATTAAATAAAGCCCGACTGTAACCATAATCCGGTTGCGCGATGACGTTTGAAAACCCAGAAGTTAAATCTTTGAATTTATTCAGCGTCCGATCGGGACCATTGTTATCCAATTTATTTTTAAAATAATTGTGATAAAAATCTGGATCGATTGAATAATAAGTTAAATCGAATTGGTTCGGTGCAATTGCAGCAATTTCTAAATCGCGAATGTACGAATTTGCTACGACGTCGTCATCGACGGCCAGTGGATCATAATCAGTATCAGTTAAGGCTTTTCCGACATTTCGCCAATTTTTAAAGAACGGATAACCAACCTGTGGCTTACTTGGAGTAGCGGAAGGATTTCCTGGCTCCCGCGATTTTGAAGCATCATTTGAATTATTACTTAAAGATCGAGTTAATAAAAAATCATGGAAAATCGCCTGGTAAATTGGATCGCGCGTTCCATCAACATCGCCGACATAATTTGAAAAATTTGGAATAACCTTTAATTTTTCTGCTAAAGTATTGCCAAATCCCGCTGCAATTCTTAGGGGTGGCATGGCTTTATCTACTTGAGTCCCCGAATCAGATTTGTCGGATCCACTTGGCCACAAATTATAAAACCAAGGGCCAATGCTTCCCCCGAATGGTTTTGCGAATGACGTTGCGTGCAATTTGATTTTTGCCATTGGTAAGAATGGAATATTGGGCTCAGTGGTAGCGCGCACTCCAAAGTAATTTTGGCACCACGGGTTCTTTTCGTAACCTAGTTTAAATTGATTCTTTACAATTTGTTTTACTTGGGAAATGTCTGCACCTTGCTGAGCAGCTATCACGTCAAAAACTGGATTGAGTTCATATACACCTGAATTATAAATTGAAAGAAACTTTGATTCACGAAGCGCAGTACTAGTCATGTCCGCTTGGCAAACATTCATTACGAGGTCAATAAACTGAAAAGTTAGTTCATTGAAAACTTTTTCACGACTGTTACATCGTGAGGCCCCGTTATCGGTTGAAGTGGAATTAAAAAATTTATATTTTGTGCCCAAAGAATTAAAGTTCGCGTCCGTTAAATTATATTGCAGAGTTTTTAAAACACCATCCTTAACAAGCCCTCCATCTAAATCAACCATTTGATCCGCAGGCACCAATAGTCCACTCATTAAAACTTGTGCCAGCTGATTGCGATTTTCCATGTCAATAAAATAGGCTGCCAGCATATTTGCAAGCTGTGCTAAATTAGTCATGGTTCCACCGCGACAAAGCTCGGTTCCCATCTGGTTGGCTCGTTGAATCAAAGTATTTATTGAACCAGCTACAGACGCTCCATCGACGTTTATAGCCATGCCTAACGGTGGTATTTTTGCTATCGAATTTGAACCGTTATCTATGCGAGTACAATCAGTACTACAAGTATTTTCTGATGATGCGGCAGACGCACCCCAATCGCCAAAACCATTATGGCCCACGCAAAATGGACTCAAATCAGAATGGCGCAACTGTTCATTGTTCGTTGTCGTGCATTTCATATTTGCTAAAGCTTCATTAAAAACTAATTGCGTATTGCTAATTTGAATCGGCAATCCAGGTGCTGGTCCTGTCGTTGGCAAATACGAAAAACTTCCCAAAATTCGATACCGCCAGGTAAATAGCTTCCACGCCTGCTTCATCTGAAAATTCACGTGCGCAATCACATTAAGAATTTCGCCTTGTTTCATCGCCCCATAATAGGCCGCTAAATCCGTTGATTGCTGCAAATTAATTTTATGATGAACTAATAATCCAACGTTAATAACTAGCGCAAACAAAACAAAAATAATTTGAAAAATCAAAGCCACAAATAACGCAACTTGACCCTTTTCATCACGTTGAAAAAAAGACCGTCGTCCCAATTTTTTTGGTGACCTATTTGCAACTGAATTTTGAACAAGTTCCCTATCTATATCCATGGTTTTCCCCATTATATAAACTTCACTCAGCTAATGTAATTTAAAGATTCGTCGGACTCATTTAAGTCCAGTCTGTTTTAATATCTGGTGCTGGACTTTTGTCTGACCCGTCTTCTGATATGGTGCCCAACTTACCGAATCCATCTAAGATAAATAACTACGGGGAATCTATGCGGTTATTAATTGGTCTATTATTTTTGTCGAGTTCTATTGCGAACGCAGCCGTCGTTTTCGAGGGCTATTACAAGGTGTCGCAATTTAATAATCATATTGGCTTTATTATCATCAAGCACGAGCTTGAGCCTAAATCGAATAATTATATTATTCAGACGTATTTACGGCTCGCAAAAAAGAATTTTGATATGACGGAAACTCTTAAAACAGTTTCGGATTCAAACATGAAACCGGTCCAATATTCTTATACGGCCTTAGATAAAAAACGCACCAAAACAATTGAAGGCACAATTACTAACGATGCCAAAACCAAAAATGAAATCATGGCTATCGTTGCGATTGAGGACGGAAAAAAATTGGCCATGAGCGTTCCGTATGAAAAAGGTGTTTTCTTCTCTTCGGCGTTGTACGCAATGATGTTGCGCGGAGAAAAAGGCTTAAAAACCGGAATGGATTTAGAATTTAACGCCATTGCTGAAGAAGCCGCACAGGTTCACACCGGGACTACTAAAATTGCAAAAACTCGGGTCACTAAAGACACCTTTCAATTAATGAAGGCCGAGAATAATTTTGCAGGATCTAACTACGAAGTTTTATTAACAGATAAGGGCGAGATCGTTTCAACTAACGATAGCAAAACCGGTATTAAAACCGAATTAGTTCGTAACAAAGAAGAAGCCATTCAAGATATTAAAATAAATACTAAAACCCTTGAACAAATTTTTGGTTCAAATCCGGAGGGGAAAACCAATTCCCTAAATGTGAAAAAATGAAAATACGCGACATTGTTGGTCAGTTAACGTTAATCGGGATTTCAGGTCCATCTTTAACAAGTGACGAAAAAAAGTTTATTATCGAAAACAATATTGGCGGAGTTGTATTGTTTGCACGCAACGTGATTGAACCAAAGCAAATTCATGCCTTATGCTCTGAATTACAATCACTACGTCATAAAATGGCTGATCGGGCTCCGTTATTTATCGGGATCGACATGGAGGGCGGACGAGTCCACCGTTTGCAAAAACCGTTTACTCAATGGCCCGCCTTAAAATTAGTTGGTGATTTAGATGCGCCAACCGTTGCATTTAATTTTTCGTTTTGCATGGGCCTTGAAATGATGGCGGTCGGAATTAATTTGGATTTTGCTCCGTGCATTGATGTTTTTACAAATCCATTAAACACCGTCATCGGTGATCGCGCGATTAGTACTGACCCCCACAAAGTTGAAAAAATGTCTTCGGCCCTGGTTCGCGGTTTTATTAAGTCGGGAATCATGTCTTGTGCTAAACATTTTCCAGGCCATGGTCATACGCTGGTTGATTCCCACGAAGATCTACCTATTGAAACGGCCGACATGAAACGCCTTAACGAAGTTGAGTTAGTTCCTTTTCGCAAAGCCCTGCGTAGTCGCGTTGATATGGTCATGACCGGCCACATTTTATTTAAGAATATTGATCCAAAATATCCGGTGACGTTATCGCCAATTTTTTTAAAAAAATTAATTCGCGATGATATGAAATTCCGCGGTTTAATTATTACCGATGATCTAGATATGAAAGCCATGGCAAAACATTACAACAAAGCCGACATTCCAGTTTTGGCTTTGCAAGCCGGCGCCGATTTAATTTTATATTGTAATGAACCTGAATCGCCGCCAGTGGCGATCGAAGGCGTTGTTGAAGCCGTTGCACAAGGCCGACTAAACATAGATGAATTAAAAGTCTCTCACCAAAAAGTGATCGATTTGAAAAAAGTAAAATTAATTAAACCTGACCCATCGCCATTTGAAGATGCTTTGGAAGTTATAGGCTGTCAGGCGCATTTAGATCTGGCTGCAGCTATTGCCGAAGGCCGCATTCCACAGGGTCTGCTGGAAAGTTAGAAAATTTTTCACAGGCTCACATTTCTTGCATGTTTTTAGATTAAAAATAGACTAGATTACCCCCTTATTAAACGGCTTATCTTATTGGGGGAATTATGTCAGGAACCACATCTGAAAATAGATCATTAGAATCACAAGGAATTCGTTCAAATGATACGTCTTCAAAATTCTTAGGCGTTTCACTCATATTTCATGCGCTACTTGTTTTGTTAGTTGTTTATTTAAACTATCCTGCGATCAAACAAAAATTTAATCCTGAACCAGAATCTGTTGCCGTTGAAGTTAAAGAACCAGCCGAAGTAACAACTCCAGCGCCGGTGGAAGCTAAGACTTCTGAAGTTGCAGCGCCAGAAGCTGCTGAGGAAAAAGTTGTTGAAAAACCCGTTGTACAAAAACAACCAACACAAGCAATTCAACCAAAAAAAGACAACGCTTTACAACAAGCGCGCATGAAAATTTCTGAATTTAAAGACGAAGAGCTCACATCAACCAGCATTCGTGCTCTTGCAAAAGCGGTGGCTGCTAAACCACAAACAGTAACAAAAACTAAAGTCGTCACTGAAGTCAAAGCCAAGTCTTCAAAAAAATCAGCGTCTTCATCCCTACCACAAAAAAAATCAGCTGCTGTTGCTGACGAAAACGAATCTGAAGTTTTGGTTCCTAAAGCCACAATTACCGAAATTTCTGAAGTTCCAGTGAACGAAGACGGAATTCCGCTTCCACAAATCGCAGACGAAGTTGCAGACAGCGGTCTCGTTACCGAAAGCATGACTACAACGACGACAACTGGTGATGCTTTAAATTCTGGTGGTTCATCTGCGGGTACATCTTCAAACTTACAACAAATGGCGCGTACTGAATTATTCGAAGAAACTGTTGAAGAAAATTCTTCGATTACTGAAGTTCGTCAGTCAAATCCATCGACAGGACTTTCGCGACCTGCACCAACACGAAATCAAATTCGTGCGGTTACAGCGTTACGTCAACGCCAGGGTAATCCATTGCCACGTTATTCTGATTTCGAACGTCTTCGCCGTCATGAAGGCCAAGTGACTTACTTGGCTTACGTGACTGAAGAAGGTCGTTTAACTGATTTTATTTTAGAAGAGTCTTCTGGACACGCCAACTTAGATCAAAAAACATTGTCGGCTTTAAAAGGCTGGAGATTCGTACAAGGCCAAGAAGGTTGGGTTGAAATTCCACAAGTTTGGATTTTAACAGGCGAAGCAGAACAGCTTCCCACACAACTACGCCGTTAAAATGAGTCGACTGTAAAAAATTCGAATTCAAAACGAAAAAAGGACAAGTAAAACTTGTCCTTTTTTATTTAATCGAAAACGGGCGAAAAAAATTTGACCCGTTATAAAAAAAATTAATCGCCGAAAAGTGTTTTAGCAGATTTAGTAGATCCTTTTGTACGAGTAGCGGCTTTTCTTTTAGTACCAGCAGCTGCTTTCTTACGTGTACGAATCATTTCAGTTTTTTTTGTTTTTGATGCCATTGTATCCTCCGGACAAGTTATTTAAACGAATGAACTGATTATCAAAAGGGCACACTTAAGTCAACCACATGCCGAGCTTCGAATAAATCATTTGCTTCGTTTTGGTGGGCGTAATAGAGCCCAAACTGAGGACCCTTGAACCCGACCCCAATTGTTAGGGTTTTAGAGCCGATCACATTGTTGTTTTCATAACCTAAACTGGTCAAAATCCAATCATTTACCATGGTTTGTATGCCCCCACGAAAGATTAAATTGCTGTTATTTTGGTTAACGGCATTTCCGATGTCAAAACGAATTCGCGCAAAGGTTTCATCACCAATTCCAACGCCCACAAAAGACTGAGTTGCTTTATCCATGGAATCGGCCAATTTTGTATCGGTTAAAGGGATGTCCGCCACGGTGGCGCCAATGGAAAGCCAAGGTTGAAGCTGGTAATACAATCCCAAATTAGCAACGGATTGAAGGTATGTTTGTTCTATTTGATTGAGCTTCCATTGGCGATACTGAAAATCAGCGCCAAAAAATAATTTATTTTTTTGAATCGGAATTGAATAGCCCAAAGTTAAATGAAAAGTTTTTTGTTCGATATCGCCAAGGTACTTTTCCTGCGAATATCCCAACCCGGCCGGAAATAGAGCCTCGGCTCCGTTGTCGGCAAAATAAACCTGTTGTTGCCCCTCTGTCGTTGTAAAGCCTAAATGTTCAGACGGATAAGCTGAAATCAATGCTGGATTATTTATGATTCCGTCAGTGAGTTCCAAAATCCCGACCCCGGCATTTCCTAGGCCAGCGCTGACTGCACCCGAAACGATTTTGGCTTGAGTGTGAATTCCGATTTGTAGAACCAGTAAAAAAGTCGTGGCTGTTATGAACGCTGTTTTCATGATCTCAGCGTGCTAACAGTCTTAAGTAATGTCAATACCCTAGACACACGAACCGCTAGCCTTGACGGACATGTTGGTTCTCAATAAATTAGGCTGATAGCAAACAAGTAATGCTTTTCAACAGAGGACCCAAATGGACGAGCCCGTCGACGTATTGAAAGAAATCGTTAAGAATTTAACGGATTTGCAAATTGAATACTTTCTTGTCGGGCCTATTGCTACGGCCCAACAAAAAAAATCATTTACCGTAACAAGAAACATTAATATCGTTTTGGATCGGCAACACACCAAGATTAAAGATTTTTTGAATCGTTTTGTCTTGGATCACTATATTTGTCCACTGTTTGATGTTTTGTACGATGATGTGAAAGCTCAAAAACCCTTTACCCTTTATCACGAGGCTTCAAAAGTTAAAGTTACTTTCGAACTTCGAAAAGAATCTGCGATTGCTTTGTCTGAATTTTCTAGAAAAACTCTGTTACAAGTCGAGCCCGACTTTGGCGTTTTTGTTTCTACTCCAGAAGATGTTATCTTAAAAAAGCTAGAATTTTATTGTATTGCCCCGTCACCACAGTACATCGCTGATGTAAGAAAATTAATTTATCACAATGAAGTGGACCAAGATTATCTTGATTTATGGATTGATAAATTAGCTTTGTCTTTGGCCTGGGGGCGGGCTTCGAAAAATTAAATTGTAATTGGTTATTAAGAATTTGATGCTACTAAAAATTCGTTGAGTTACGAACGCAAATACTTGCAAATTGACTACAGCGTCCTAACTTCTTTTTATCTTCTGAGCCTGAACCGTAACTGCCCATCGTTAAATAGCACTCTTGCGAACTGTCGTATTGAATTCCAATATCTACATTAAATTGGTCTGCAGGATTTGATAAAACGCCATTTGTTGGCAAGTAACAATTCAATGATTTGGGTGACACGCAAATTTGTAAGCCCGCACGCGCAGGTGGAAGGTAGCTTGATGATTTCACTCCGGCCGGAATAAATAGTCCTACATTCCATTGGGACTCCTGATGGTGACGCCGCAATCGTTTCAGTTTATTGACTCGATCAGCGGTTAAATCATCTGCTTGTAGCGGCGTGCATGCGGCATCATAATGCGTTTCTTTTTTTGCTGCGTTAACGGCACTAAGTACGTTGCTGTTCCATTGTTCTGGTCTGACTATTAAATAATTTTCACAACTCCACGAAGTTCCGCCAGTCTCAACACCTGTATCTAAATTAATTTCACGAACTCCAGTCATGCGATTTTTCAATTTATTCCAGCCTTCTGCGGGATTATTTACAGAATCAAATTTTAACTGATAACCCCGACCAAACGCTTTGTTTTCACTCAGTATAGTGCCGTCGGCTTTTAACGGACGCTTTAACCGATTGATGTGATTTGCTCTGCCGTCGTCAGGTTCTGGCGCATCTTGATTTCCAGCAAAGGTGGCGGCCATTAAATAGGTGTTTGAATTAAATTTACTGCGAACGAACTCTGCGTACTGTTCGCGGTAGCCAAAGTTTTCAATAATATTTGAATTCGTCGGTTTTACATAAGAAGCATCTTCGGTATTGTTATAAGAAAATCGTGCCTCAAGAGCCGTTGGGTCACCTGTGTCTGACAAATTGAAAACGCGTGTTCCTTCAGCCAATACTTTACCAGAGTCGTTGAAAATAACATTTTTCATTAAGTTATAACCGATGAGTCCCGTATACAGTTGACGTTCAAAAACTTGAACGTCGCGGCCAATTTTACCTGTTTGGCTGGAGCCATTTGCGCCTGGTAAAATTAAGTCTGGTACAGCAAGTAAGTTGGCATTCATACGAACGCCAAAATTTAAGTACGCATCTTTGTTTAAATCAGATAGCGATAGAATTTTTTGAATTTTTGCTGGTGTAATTTTGGTGTCCGGATAATCTGGTCTAAAATTTTCACCGATGTATTGTAAAAAATCCGAACGTAATTTTATTCCGGCGCGAACCGCGGCCGAACCACCCGTATCTACGTAACCTTCACTGGCGCCCATTTTTATTCCGTGAATTTCAGAACCTTTAACGGTTTCAGAAATACATGAGTTATATGAAATTGTATCAATGGCAATATCGTACGCAAACGGAGCGCCTTTAGTGGCCGCATCCATGACTTCTACTTGTGGAATAGAACTTCCTAAAATTCCTTGTCCTTGTGGCGCACAATTGTTGAAGAAAAACAGAACAGTGGGAATGAGTGCTACGACAACGATAGATAGCGTGGCAACTTTAACAGTCTTCTTTCTCATCCCTTGTTTAATCCCCATGACCTAGTGTACCACAATGGTTTAATTTGTTCATTCATACTCAACATCTAGTCT